>DASQPE010000273.1:0-7257 GCA_035644115.1 Gemmatimonadales bacterium | reverse complement strand
ACCAGTCCACATCAGCCTGACCATGCCAGGCCTGGCTTGGGCCAGCGGCACCGTGTTGATCATGAGGGCGAGGCCCCTTCGCCTGCGGGAGTCACGGCGGGGCGGGAGCGACGCCCGACCTGGACCGGCTCCGCTCCTGGCTGCGCCTGTGACGCTTTGAGGTACGCGTTCGGGTCGTGCATGATGCTCCCGGCCGGGAGATACTCGTGCAGGTCGCCGAGGTCGCGTGCGATGCGGGCGGCGTAGAAGTCGGGCAGCCGGTCGGTGGCCGTCTCGAGGAATGCCCGAACGGACGGATCGGTATCGAGTAGCCGACGAATCGTCGTGTGGTATCTGATTCGCCCCCACCCCTCCGACGAGATGGCGCGCACCACGTTCATCCAGCGGGGAATCGCGCCGCCTGTCGCCGCAAACCGCCGCGCGATCGCCCGCCCGGAGAAGGAATAGCGGCTGAGATCGATGAGCCGGTCGTAAAACTCGTCCCACCGATAGTTCGCCGGTCGGACGTTCATGGCTTGGTTGTTGTCCAGAAACGTGAACGGGAACGGCAACACCCGGCCGGCGCGCTGGTACTCGAGGTTGAGCGGCGCGGCCCGCCCGAACGCCGACAAGAGTGAGTAGGCGGGGAACGCCCCCGGCGCGAGATCCAGGAATCGTTTGGTCAGCTCGAACGGTTCCGGGCCCTCGTCACTGTCGAGCCCCAAGACGAAGTTCGTCTGCACGTACGGGACGTACTGGAGAATCAGGTTCACGTGCTCAGAGACCTGGTGGACCTTCTCCATCCCGGTGTGCCGGGTCTTGGACTTGTTGCCCAGTGCGAACCATGACTCGATCCCCGGCAGCAGGGCCTGAAAGCCATTGTGACGCAGCCGCCTCAAGTGCGGCTCTGACAGGAGGGACAGGCTGCTCTCTGCGATGTGCCGCATGCGACCGGGGGGAACCGCCGCCTCGATCGCGCCCATGTAGTCCTCGAAGCGCACGCCGAAGTTCGGATCGTGCCACGCGACGATCGGGTTCCGCATCTTGGTGAGCAGGAACGCGAGGTCCTCGCTCAGCTGGCCGAAGCCGAGGGGCTGGTAGTCGACGGTCGAATCGATGCAGAAGCTGCAGGTGTAAGGACAGCCAAGACTGCCGATCATCGGCACCATCTTGATGGCGGGCGCCTTGCCGAGCGTCGCCATCACGAACTTCCAGCGGGCCGCCAGGCTCGGTAGCTCCGAGGGCTGGCGGGTGGCCGCCAAGGTGCGTCCGACCGGCCGTTGGGGTGCGCACTCGGCGAGGACGTCTTCGACCACGCCCTGGTCGGTGAAGCCGAGGACGTAGTCGAAGTAGTGCTGCGCGTCCTCAGGGTAGCAGCGGGCGTGGGGCCCGCCCAGCACCGTGACCGCGCCCCGTTGCCGAAACAGATGGCTCAGCGCGTACGCGAGCTGGGCGGTCTCGGTAAAGGCGCCGATGAACAGAATGTCCAGGTCGCTCGGCAGCTCGGCCAGCAGGTCTTCTATGCCCGTGTAGCAGACGTAGCGTACGTGATGCCCCGCTGCTTCGCACCAGACCCCGATGACCTGAGGCATGATGCTCGCGAGATTGGCGTTCATCAGCCGGCCGTAGAGCGAGGGCCTGGGCCTCTTTGTGACGAGGTCGAGAATGCCGACGCGGAGCCGACGCATGAAACCCTCCACGTAAAAGCCCGCCGCGCCGGCTCTGAAGGCCGCAACAACGAGTGCGGGCGATGCACGGGGTAGCCCGGCCGGCAAAAGTACTTTATGGTGTAGCGTGGTGCAACCGCGAACGAACCCCGGCCCCGGCTCGAGACCGCGCCCTGCGGACAGCTGTCCCACTCTGCGGCGCAGATCCGCAGTATGGCCGGCGGTCACTGCGCTGGCCTTCGTCGCGCTGGCACGTGGCCGGAGCGCGAGCGCTCAGGGACCCGCATCCGGAACTGGGCGGCCGGCCGACGACTCACTGGTAGAGCTCGCGCATCGGCTGTACGGGCAGGGCAAGGCACGGATTCGCCTCGCGTCCGGAGGCCCGAGCCTCGTCATCCTGGGACCGCGTCTGGTGGGCGACACGCTCGAGTTCACGCGGTACGCGGCCGGTTCATGGACCCTCGACACGACCGGCGGGCGGCATCAGATCCTGCTGGCGGAAGTCTCGCGCCTCCAAGTCCGCGGGAGTGCGTGGCAGCAAGGCGCGATCATCGGGTTCCTCCTCGGCGCCGCGGCGATCGAGGCGGTGAATGCGGCGGGCAAGTATCAGATCGACCGGGGCGAAACCCTGTTCTTTGGCTTGTTCTTTGGGACGGCGGGTGCGTTTGTGGGCGCGCCGACGGGGGCCCTGTTCCACACGTGGAAGACGGTCTACAGCAGGTAGGCCTGTCGCACCGCTGCCCTCTGCGACGCAAAGTACTTGCTGACCGTGAGCGCCTTCGCTACTCTTAACCATCATATGGCTAGCGTCCGCCCCCTCAGGCAGCCTCAGCCCGAAGCGCCCGCGCTCCACGCCCGCGCGATGGACAATCTGTCGTTCATCCGCCAGACCATGGAGCGCGCGACCTCGTTCACCGCCGTCCCGGGCTGGGGCGGGGTGGCCATGGGGGTGACCGGGTTGCTGGCCGCCGGCTTCGCCGACCGCCATCGGGGAACTTCTGTCTGGCTGACCACCTGGCTCACCACCGCCGCAGTCGCCCTCGCGATCGGCGGTGGGACCATGGCGGCCAAGGCTCGGCGCGCCGGCACCCCGGTCTTCTCCTATTCGGGGCGCCGCTTCGTTCTGAGCTACCTGCCGCCGGCGCTGGTCGGCATCCTGCTCACGGTCGTCTTGGTGCGGGCCGGGGTTCAATCGGCTCTGCCCGGGACCTGGCTCCTGCTCTACGGGACCGGCGTCGTTACCGGCGGGGCCTACTCCGTGCGGGCCGTGCCGCTCATGGGTCTCTGCTTCATGGGGCTGGGAGCGGTCGCTCTGTTCGCGCCGGCCGGGTGGGGTGATGGCTTGATGGCGCTCGGCTTCGGCGGGTTCCACATCGGGTTCGGCCTGGTGATCGCGAGGAGGCACGGTGGCTGAGCCGCACGCGGCCGACCCCAGGCCGGTTGGTCCCGCGAACCGGGTCGTCCGGCAAGAGGCACTCGAGCTCGACCGGCTGATTCACGAGCGCATGCGGCTCGCAATCGTGAGCGCGCTGGCGGTCAACGAGTCGCTCACCTTCAACGAGTTGAAGCGCCTGCTGGAGACCACGGATGGCAACCTCAGCGTCCATGCCCGGAAGCTCGAAGAGGCCCGGTACATCACTTGCAAGAAATCGTTCGAAGGCCGGCTGCCTCGCACCGAATACCGGTTGAGCCCGGCAGGGCGGCAGGCGCTGGAGCGGTACCTCGATCATATGGAAGCGCTCATTCGGACCATGCGGGACCGCTGACCGGTCCCTTCGGAGCCCACGACTGATGAAACCCAGCTTGCCTCCTTTGCTTCCGCCGTCCGGTCTGCACGTGGGGATCATCATGGACGGCAATGGGCGGTGGGCAACCCGGCAAGGCAAGTCCCGCGCGGCCGGCCACCGGGAGGGAGCGGCGGTGGTGCAGCGGATCGTGGAAGCCGCGCCGGATCTGGGCATCGGCTCGCTGACGCTTTTCGCCTTTTCGGCCGACAATTGGCAGCGCCCGGCGCGCGAGGTGAAGCTGCTGATGCGGCTCTTCAGCGAGCATCTCAGGGCCGAGGCGCCGCGGTGTGTCGCGCGGGGTGTCCGGCTCACCGTGCTGGGCCGGCGGGACCGGCTGTCGGGCGCCTTGTTGAGCGCGATCCATCACGTCGAGTCGGTCACTGCCGGCGGTACCCGCCTGCTGCTGCGGCTGGCCATCGATTACTCCGCCCGGGACGCGATCCTCCGCGCTGCCCAATGCCTGACTCCGGGCGCCGTCCCCTCGCGGGAGTCGTTCAGCCGGCTCCTCGCGATCGTGGACCACGGCGGCCCGCTGGCGCCCCCCGTCGATCTCCTCATCCGTACCGGTGGCGAGCGGCGGCTGAGCGACTTCCTGTTGTGGGAATCGGCCTACGCCGAGCTCTGCTTCACGCCCATCATGTGGCCGGACTTCGGCCCGGACCAGCTGCGCGACGCCGTCGCGGACTTCCACGGACGGGAGCGTCGCTACGGCGGACTCCCGGACGCCGCCGCCAGCTGAGCGGAAAACCAAGCTCCGCTTCGTAGCGTTACCCCCGCCGACTATCTTGATCGCTGGTTGAGCGAGGCTGGAACCATTTCCCTCCCTCTAACATTCCATCCGCAGCCTCTCATCGGAATCGATCCATGTCGGACGCCGAAACCCGCCGCCTGCAGCGCGATACCGAACGACTGGACAACTGGAAGCGCTGGGGCCCGTATCTCTCCGAACGCCAATGGGGCACGGTCCGCGAGGACTACTCCGCCGACGGTAATTGCTGGGAGTACTTCCCCCACGACCATGCCCGTAGCCGGGTGTACCGCTGGGGTGAGGACGGCCTGCTCGGCATCACCGACCGGCAGTGCCGACTCTGCTTCGGGGTGGCCCTCTGGAACGGCCGTGATCCGATTCTCAAGGAGCGGCTCTTTGGACTCACCGGCCCGGAGGGAAACCACGGCGAGGACGTGAAGGAGTGCTATTACTATCTCGACTCGACTCCCACCCACTCCTACCTGAAGGCGCTTTACAAGTACCCCCAGGGGCGCTTTCCCTATGACGAGCTGGTCGCTGAGAACCGGCGGCGTGCGAAGACCGAGCCCGAGTTCGAGCTGGCCGACACGGGTGTCTTCGATCAGAGCCGCTACTTCGATGTCTTTGCCGAATACGCCAAGGCAGCCCCCGAGGACATCCTGATCCGGCTCACCATCGCGAACCGCGGCCCGGAGGCGGCCACGCTCGACGTTCTCCCCACGCTCTGGTTCCGTAATACCTGGAGCTGGGGACGCACGGGCGAGGGCTACGGGCCCCGACCGACGCTCGAGAGCTCGGGCCGGAACAGCGTAGTCGCACAGCACTCCGCGCTGGGGGACTACCGCTTGGAGGCGGAGACGGCGGAGCAGTCGCCCGAGTGGCTCTTCACCGAGAACGAGACCAACGTCCAGCGGTTGTTCGGCGCTCCGAATCCACATGCCTATGGGAAGGATGCGTTCCACGATTACGTGGTCGAGGGTCGGCGCGACGCGGTGAACCCGGCGCGAGTGGGGACCAAGGTCGCGGCGCACTATCACCTGCTGCTCCCCGCCGGTGGGGAGGCCACCATCCAGCTGCGCTTGCGGCCGGCGAATGCCGAGCCAAGCGAGCCGTTCGGGTCTGCGTTCGATCGGGTGTTCGAGGCTCGCATCCGCGAGGCCGACGAGTTCTACCAGAACCGGCTGCCGGCACAAGTGACTGCCGAGGAGCGGGCGGTGCTCCGGCAGGGATACGCCGGTCTGCTGTGGAGCAAGCAGTTCTATCACTACGTAGTAGCCGACTGGCTCGCGGGCGACCCGGCGCAGCCGCCGGCTCCGGAGGGCCACAAGCACGGCCGGAATGCCGAGTGGGGTCACGTGTTCAACCGGGACGTGATCTCGATGCCGGACAAGTGGGAATATCCCTGGTTCGCGGCGTGGGATCTGGCATTCCACATGATCCCATTCGCGCGGATCGACCTCCACTTTGCCAAGGAGCAGCTGCTGCTCCTGCTCCGCGAGTGGTACATGCACCCGAACGGCCAGATTCCGGCATACGAGTTCGCGTTCTCCGATGTGAACCCGCCGGTGCACGCCTGGGCGGTCTGGCGGGTGTACAAGATGACGGGGCCCAAGGGTGAGCGGGACCGGCTCTTCCTCGAGCGCGCATTCCACAAGCTGCTGCTCAACTTCACCTGGTGGGTCAACCGGAAAGATCCCGAGGGCCGCAACCTGTTCGCCGGCGGCTTCCTCGGCCTCGACAACATCGGCGTGTTCGACCGCTCCCGGCCGCTCCCGACCGGCGGACACCTGGAGCAGGCCGACGGCACGGCCTGGATGGCGTTCTACTGCAACACCATGCTCGCGATGGCCTTAGAGCTGGCGAGCGAAGATCCGGCCTACGAGGACGTCGCCTCCAAGTTCTTCGAGCATTTCATCGCCATCGCCGACGCGATCAATACGCTGGGCGGCTCCGGGCTGTGGGCCGACGACGACGGCTTCTACTACGACCAGCTGCACGTGGACGGAAGCATGATCCCGCTTCGAATACGCTCACTGGTCGGGGTGATTCCGCTGATCGCGGTCGAGGTGCTGGACGAGGCGACGATCGAGAAGCTGAGCGGGTTCCGCAAGCGCATGAACTGGTTCCTGGAGAACCGGCCCGACCTGGCTCGCTTCATCACCTGCATGCATCCGCGCATGTGCTTCGGCTCCCCGCAGCGGCTGCTGGCCATCCCCTCGAAGGACCGCCTTGTCCGGATGCTTCGCTACCTGCTGGACGAGACCGAGTTCCTCGGCACGCACGGCGTCCGGTCCGTGTCGCGGATTCACCGGGACCATCCCTACGTGTTCGACGTGATGGGCGAGCGCTACCAGGTGGACTACGTCCCGGGGGAGTCGAATAGTGGGCTCTTCGGGGGCAACTCGAATTGGCGCGGTCCGATCTGGTTTCCCCTCAACTTCCTGGTGCTCGAGGCCCTCGAGCGGTACCACCGGTTCTATGGCGACGAGCTCCAGATCGAGTGCCCGGTCGGGTCGGGCCGAATGTTGACGCTGGAGGAGGCGGCGCGCGAGCTGCAGCGGCGTCTGGCCGGGATCTTCCTGCCCGGCCCCGACGGTCGGCGCCCGTGCCACGGCGACGACGCGCGGTACGCTACCGACCCGCACTGGAAGGACCTGGTGCTGTTCCACGAGTACTTCCACGGCGAGACGGGACGGGGCGTGGGCGCGAGCCATCAGACGGGGTGGACCGCGCTCGCGCTGCGCTGCATCGAGGACATCGCACGGATGCGGCACGCCGCTTCGGTCGAGCCGCGTGAGCGCCGTCCAGCGCTGAGCGGGCGATGAGCACGGCGGCGCCGCTGCCGCCGGCGATCGACGCCGAGTGGCTGGAAGCGGATGGGCTCGGCGGCTTCGCCTCGGGCACGGTGACCGGGATCCGGAGCCGTCGCTATCACGCGCTGCTGCTGGTGGCGACCGCGCCGCCAAGCGGGAGGATGGCGTTGGTGAGCGGGATGGACGCCTGGGTGGAGCTCGGTGAGACAGGTGAGAGGTCGGCAGGTGAGAGGTTAGAGGTGAGAGGTGAGAGGGTGTTCCTC
>DASQPE010000272.1:0-3940 GCA_035644115.1 Gemmatimonadales bacterium | reverse complement strand
AAATATCCCGATCACCGGTCGGAGTTGGTATGAGCGAAGGGCCAGAGCCCATTAAGGTTCCGCTGACGCCGGAGCAACAGAGCCTCATTCAGCGGCTGTCCGGCCAGTATGCCGAAGTACTGGAATTGACCCCCGAGCCACAAGACCCGTCGGGCGGCAAGGGCGAGGGGCTGCGTTTCCGCTGGCGCCTCTCCACCGCGACCGGCATCCCGCGCCAGGAGTGGACCCCCGGCGGCCACCCGACTCCGGGGGCTGACCAGTAGTCAGACCGCAGGTACGCTGAGATCGAGCTCCATGTACACATCGGCCGTCGCATACGCCACGTCGGCCGGTAGCGGACGGTGCCGGAAGCCCATGGCCTCATACAGGCGAAGCGCGGCCGGCAGCCGTGAGCTCGAGACCAGGACGACACGCCGAATGTCGTGCTCGCGGGCAAAGGCCAGGCAGGCCTCCACCAGGCGACGCCCGAGCCCCTGGCCTTGGGCCGCGGGCGCGACGGTCAGCTTGGCTAGCTCGACCACCCCGGCGCCGTGGGGGATGACCGCGCACGTGCCGAGCACGTCCTCGTCGCGGACCGCCACGAAGATCTGCCCGCCGGGTGCGAGGATCGTTCCCTGGGGATTGGCGAGCTGATCCTCATCCGGTGGTTCGAGCAGCCCGTGCTGGACCAGCCATGCGCGGTTGAGCGTGGCGAAGGCTTGCTCGTGCTCGGGTCTGAAGGTCTCGATGTGGACGTTCACGGGCGCCTGTCGTCGAGATCACAGTGAACGCTGTGCAGAAGCCGGTGCACCACCGGTGCCAGCAGCACCCCCGCCGCCACAATGAAAACCAGGCCCGAGTATAGGGCGTAGAAGCCGGCGAAGACCTTGCCGGCTTCGCTCAGGTCCGTCTTGATCGGGCCCATGCCGCCCAGCAGCATCGCGGCATTGAGAAACGCGTCCCGCAGGCCCAGGCTCTCATAGTGCTCGTATCCGAGGATCCCACCCACCAGCGAGACCGCAATGATCGCCGCCGAGATCAGCAGATGGCGGAGCACCCGCAGCACGAAGTGATGACGCGGGGCGAGCCGATGCGATCGGTGTTCGTACAAGATGCCTCCGGATCTCGAAACCTCGTGCATGGGCCCGGCCCTGCCCATCGGATCAGACCGCGGCCGGTGAACCCAGGTTCTCCCGGCGGGTCAGGCGCAGGCGGCGACCACGATACACGGTAACGGCGGAGCCCTCAGCCAGAAATGCCGAGCGCGGGGCTCCGGTCAGCGACTCGGCGAACGCTGCGCCATAGACGCTGGGCACATCGCACTCGAGCGCGGCGCCGGCCGTTTCCCATACCCGCCAGGGCGAATGAGTCACCTGGTATTCCTTGGATCCAGCATCGCGCTGCCGGGTGTACCCCCAGTAGTGCTCGGTCACGAATTCAGCCTCCGATCCCGGCAGCGGCAGAGCGGGCGGCCCGGTAGTGCGGACTTCGAGCCGGTGCCAGCCGCCGGCGACCTGCCACTGGTATGCCGCTCGCCCCGGTGCTCCGTCGACCGCGCGCTCGAGGGTCAATTCGTGCCGCATGGGCACGGCGGTGTAGGGCTCGTTGTAGCACCACCGCGCCATCAGCGCGATGGCGCGGCGGGGAACCAGCTCGCGGACGAATACTACAGCCCGCCGCCAGCTGCCGTCCTCTACCCGGCGGCGGACATAGAACCGGAGGTTCACTTCGTCGAAGTCGCGGTGGCCCGGGATCGGAATGCCGAGGATGCGGGTATCGAGGAAGCGAAACCCCACCATGCTCGCCAGCGTTGCACCGTCGAACTGGTCCAGCTCGGTGCCGGCCGGCACGAGCGGCTGAAGCAGGCCAGGCGGCACCTCGTAGTTGAGCATCGCGAGATGCCGCCAGGCCGCAGTCAAGAAGGACCGCTGGGTCGGCACTGCTAGTCGGCCGCTAACACGTCCTCCAACGCGCCGAGCCGTTCAGCCCAGAATTGCTTCACCCGCATCGCCGCCGCCGGATCGGGCAGCTTCCCGTGCGCGAGCTGGACCTGGCTCTTTGCCGTCCCTCGGCGCGAGAAGCCCACCTCGACCGACGTGCGGTCCGACCAGGTGATCCGCATCGACTTGTCGCGCGTCGCCGTCCGGACCGTGAGGTCCACGCCGGGCAGCCAGCGCGCCCGGGTGCGCGCGTCGTTGAACGCGCGGTACAGCCGGGCGAGCGGCACCGCGAACGTCTTGCTCTTGCTGGCTTCGAATGAGCCGTCCTGGCGTTGCCCGATCGCCCGCAGGCCCTTGATGCGCTCGTAGCCCACTGTGACTGTCTGGGCCCACCAGCCGGGCACCTGGTACTTCTGGTGCACGTACGCTGCGATATCCCGGTGCGGCCAGGTGTGCGCCTTGGCGTAGTCGAGCGCCTTGACCCAGCGCTCCCAGGTACACCCGGTCTTCGCCTTGATGGTAGCGTCGCTCTTACCGGCGAGCTTCGCATAGTCGACCCGGGCGGGGGCGACGGCAGCAGCTGGTTTCTGCTTGAGGAAGTGGGCCCGGGCCGTGGTGTAGGATTCGCCCGTCTTCTGCATGCGCCCGCGAACCAGGCGCTTGAAGTCCTTGTTGGTAGGCATCGGTGCGGTCCCTTTGGTCAGGCCACAGGCGACACGCCCCCCAGCGACGACGCCCGCGGCGTCCCAAAGGCTCCAACCAGACGGATCCGGGAGTATTCCCCCCTTTGCCTCACGAGGACCCTTGCTGGGGCAGGGCCGACGAGGTTGGGCGGGGATCGTTCGCCCATGCCCTATTGTGCATCGGCCCGGCTGCGGAGGCAAGAGTGGTCAGGCGCCAGCATCGAGCTTGCTCATGGTGGCCCTCCGCCGGTGGATCGTCCGGCAAAGCAGCAGCCCGCCGCGGCCCCTGTGACTGCGCTCACCGCCACTATCTCCCGCGATACCCTAGCCTGATAGTGACCCCTGCCAACAGAGGCAGGCCTTCGGAACGGCCGGTACAGTCGCCAACGCTACCGAGGTCACAATGCCCGTCCAAGAGCACATCCGTCGGTCGAAGCGTCCGCAACGGCGCCGGTACCAGCCCACCGCTGCTTACGTGCTTGCCGAGCGCGTGAAGGAGCAGGGCGTCGAGATATCGGCGGCCGAGGGGCCATGGCGGCCGGGCGGACGCCCGCTGCCCCGGCCAGGTCGCAACCACCTCGACATGATTCCGCTGGTGACCAACGGACGCACCGAAGTGATGGTGGATTCAATAGAGCACGCAGCCGATCTATCGGGCTTCCTCAACTGGTGCGGTCTGGCGGACCTCAATCCGGTGTCCGACCTCGACCTGCCTCCTCCGGAGAGTTTCGCCGGCCCGCATTGACCCGGCGCCGAACGTCTCCGATGTCGCGCACCGGACGAACCTCGACGCAGCCGGTGGCGGCCCAGGGAAACTGAGCCGCGATCTCGATGGCGTGGTCCATGTCTCGGGCCTCGATCAGGTTGAAGCCGCCGAGAACTTCCTTGGCCTCGCTGAACGGCCCGTCGGTCACTTTCGGCCGGCCGTTTCGGATACGCACGGACTTCGCCGTGCCGGTGCCCTCGAGCATTTGCGACTCGATCAGGTGGCCCTCCTGCCGGAGCTCGTCGGCGTGCGCGAGGCAGTCCCGCATCATGCCATCGGCCTGGGCGGCCGGCAGAGCGTCGAGCAGCGTGGGGTCGTTGTAGATCATGAGCATGAACTTCATGGCGTTTCTCCCTTGGGAGACCAGGAAATAGGGCTGGATCCCCACGGACACAACCAGGGGATGACGGGGCCCGTCGGCTACTGGCAGGTTGACGACATCAAGACGAATCTGCAGCTGCTCTTCGGCGCCGGCGCTCGACCCCGGCAAGAGCCCAGAGATGTCGGCGGGCTCATTCAGTCGCCTTGAGCGCAGAATGGTGAGTGGCGATCTGCCAGGTATTACCCCATCG
>DASQPE010000271.1:0-2138 GCA_035644115.1 Gemmatimonadales bacterium | reverse complement strand
ACCCTGGGCCAGGACCTGCCGAACCCGGCTCCGCCGCGGCAACCCTAGAAGCGGTCGCGCGGGTGCCGCGCCCATGTGCGCGGGCAGAAACGACATTCCCCCGGGGCCCGTGCGGAAAGAGGGCGACAGTCGCCACGGAGGAGACCGATCATGACCTACGCGCTGTAGATCGCTCAGGGGCTGCTCGCGCTCCTCTTTCTGTTCGCCGGTGGAGTGAAGCTGGTCCTGCCGCTCGAGGAGCTGACGAAGCAGATGCCGCTGCCGGGCCTGTTCGTGCGCTTCATCGGTGTGGCCGAGGTGCTCGGCGCGATCGGTCTGATCCTCCCCGGGCTCCTGCGCATTCGGCCGGGCCTGACACCGCTGGCCGCCGCCGGGCTCGTGATCATCATGATCGGTGCGACGGTGCTCACGCTGGCGGGCGGTGATGTCGCGCCGGCGATGATCCCGCTGGTGGTGGGGCTCCTTTCGGCGTTCGTCGCCTACGGTCGCTGGCGGCTGGCCCCGCATCGCGGACCCACGGGTTCCACGGAACCGTCTCGAATGCTCCGCTCGGCTTGATGGCGTGCCTCGGAAGCGGCGGAGGGAACAGGCGATGAGCGTAGGAGGACTGTCCAAGGCGCGGCTCGGCCGCATGCACGACGTCATGGCCGGCCATGTCGAGCACGGCGAAGTGCCCGGTATCGTCACGCTGGTCAGCCGGCGGGGCGAGGTGCATGTCGATGCGATGGGCACGAAGGCGGTCGGCGGCACTGACGGGCCCCGAGGGAGAGGGGAGACCGAACGCGAGAGCGCTCGAGCTGGCCGAAGGGGTCTGGGGGCATCGGAAGCGCGCAGGGCGCGCAGCGCCCGAGCACTGGACGGGCCCCCGGGGACGCCGAGTTTGCCGCTAGCCCGGCGGGTGGCTGCTGAGCTCACCTGCGTTGAGATCGAACTGTTTCTCGGCGCCGGGTGGTGAAGACTCACTGGTTGGTCGCCCGCTGCGTCGGGCGCCCACGGATCAGGAGCCGAAACTCTCCGTAGCCAGCAGTTAGGCCGCCCGCACTTGTGCAATCGAAGTGACTAGACAGCTCATAGACCTCACCACTCAAGGTGACACCCGCGAAGTGGCACGTAACCCCGGTTTCAAAGGTCGCATCAGCGTCGAAGTCGTAAATCAACCGGTCCCTCCCAAGCTGAGTCCTTCGGACGACGGTGATGCCACGAAGATCTGCTCGCCTACCCGGACACTCGCTGACGCCCGCGCAGCGAACAGCGCCGCTGTATAGGGGACCGCGTATGAAGGGACCCGAGAGGATTCTCAGAGTGGCCGAGAAGCGGGTGGAACCCTCTCCACCGGGACCGAGCCGCGCCCAGGACCCGACGAGCCGTTCGGTTGTGATGGTGTCCCGGAGGTCGGGGATCGCGGATGCCGGCGGAGACGGGATGACGACAAACGTCAGAAGAGCAACGAGCTGAGAAGCTGTACGCATGAGAGTACCTCCCGAGTCTCTGCATTTCGGCGGCCCGTTGCGGAAACGACGTTGTGGCAAGCTGCTGGCCTTCTGGGCTGCCCCCGGTTCGGTGGACGGTTGACGGCTTTCGCAGTCAGTTCGGCAGTTGGCTCCTCTCGTAGTTGATCAGGGACTGGTAGTCGAGGGCGGAGTAGCGGCGATGCGGGTTGTACCAGCCCTCGATGAATTCAAGCCCCGGGTCTCAGGCGGATGGCGGGCTCGCCCCCCCAGTGGTGATGTAGGCGGCCCCATCGTTCCTGGGGGCAGCGGAAGCGCGCAGCGCGTGCGGAGCACGCGCGAGCACTGGACGGGCCCCCAGGAGAGTGGGAGGCCGAGCGCGAGAGCGCTCATGCCGGCCGACGGGGTCTGGGGGCATCGGAGCAGCGCAGCGCCCGCAGGGCGCGAGCAGCGGACGGGCCCCCAGATTAGTTTGGAGGAAAGGCGGAGACGGGTGCGGCCGCCCCGCCTCCGCCGGCGGGATCGTTTCGCGCGTTACGACGGAAGCGGCTCGGACTTCTTGTCGGGCACCATCAGCGAGGGTGACTCCTCCTCGCGGTTGGCTTCCATCAACGCGCGGAGAATCTTCTCCATCACGGTGATCTCGGTGTTCATCGCCATCAGGCTGTCGAGGGTGCCGGCCCACTGCTC
>DASQPE010000270.1:0-4249 GCA_035644115.1 Gemmatimonadales bacterium | reverse complement strand
GACGACGGTCCCGTCGCCGTCGCTGCTGAGATCGGTGAAACTGCAGGTCAGATCAGTGCAGGAGGCGCTGAAATTTGCGGTCGGTGGGCTGTTCGACGGGGCGTTTGCGTCTTCTCCACACGCGGTGCTGAGTCCGACGAGTCCGACGAGCCCGAGGGCCGGCGTAAGACGGCGGAATCTTCGCATCGGTCTGCTCCGATCTGAGACGGTGTCGGGAAGTGCTTCCTACCAGGTTCGCAGCGAGAATGCGCCGAGCGCGGCAACTGGCAGACAATTCGGCATCGCGGAGAGTCAGATGCTCCGCCGCGAACCCCCGAACGCAGCGGCGGCCCGCCTCTCAGCGGGCCGCCGCTTGTTGGTCCGGACCTCACTCTAATGGCTGGAATCCGGCCGGGTTACCACGTCGGACGTCGAGTCCCGCGCCATGCCGCGGGTCGTGGTGCTGTCGGCGGCGGCCTGGTCCTGATCATCGGTACCGGCGCAGGCGAACTCGTCCCGCCACTGCTCGACCGAGGCCTGAAAGTCGCGCGCCAGCGTCGTCAGGTCGACCTCCGCGGCGGTCGAGTCCTCGCCCCGCCCGGCCACACGCTCGAGTCCGAGCGAAGCCTTGGCATAGGTGCTGTCTGCTGCCAGCGCTGCCTGATAGGCGACCTGCGCCGATGCGGGATAGCCGCTCCGCTCCAGCGCCTGTCCCAGGTTGTTCTGGAACACCGGCGCGCCGGGCTTGAGCTGGGCGGCGCGGGCGAGCGGAGGCAGGGCATCGCTGTAGCGCCCCTGCTGGATGTACACCAGGCCGAGGTTGTTCATCGCCCAGGCATCGCGCTCGTCCAGCGCAATGGCGTGCCGATAGGCCTCGACCGCCTCCTCCGCGTCGCCAGATTCCACCTGGGCGCGGCCGAGCACCCGCCAGGCTTCGGCCGAGGCGGAGTCCAGCTCGAGGGCGGCCTGCACCCGCTCGAGCGCCTCGTCGGTCTGTCCCAGCTCGAGGAGCACTCGGGCCGAGTTGAGCAGGCTCTTCTGATGCTTGGGGTCCAGCTTCAGCGCCTGATCGAATGCCTCGCCCGCCTGCGCGAGGTTGCCCGCTTTCCAGGACGCGAGGCCCAGCATGTAGAAGCCCCAGGGATTTTCGGGCTTCCGCTCGGTGTAGCCGGTGAAGAGATCGACTGCCTCGGGGTAGCGGCCGGCGGTGTAGGCGGCTTCGGCGCTCTCGTAACTCACCGCCCTTGACGTGACAGCCGGCGAAGCTGCGGCGGACGCGGTGGTCGTCGGAGACGGCTGCGTGGTGTCCACCTTGATGCCGGCGACGGCGGTGGTGGTGCGAGGGCCCTCGCCGTCGCTGCACCCGATGGCGAGCGCCAGCAGCGGGGAGACGGTGGCGAGTGAGAGACGGGTGCGCGGGCGGAACATGGGCCTTCTCCTGGGTGCGGCGCCGGTGGCGCGTGGGGGTGATCGGGACGCCACCGGGAAAGGCAACTGAGGGGCCGGGCGGATCGAGCTCGAGGCGGAGTAGGGCAATCCAGAGAGTCCACATGCACTTGGGGGGCAACGCGGGATACGGGGTGTGCTGCGCGGGTGGGTGGATCGTGTTCGGGGGGACACGACCAATGGCGGCGCTGCGTGTCCGGCCCGACACGCGCGCGTCAGCGGGACTCGGGCCGCTCGACTCCCAACCGTCGCATGATCTTGAGAAGGCTCGCGTGGTCGGCAAGACCCAATTCTTCGGCCGTGCGGGTGATGTGCCAGGCGTTCCGCTCGAGCGCCCCGACCACGATCTGTCGCTCGGCTTCGGCCCTGCGCTCCTGATACGAGGCGCCATCACGAGTGGCGGGTCGCCCTGGTGTGGCCTCGACAATCTCGGCCGGCACATGCTCGGGCCCTATCAGATCGCCTTCGGCGGCGATGACCATGCGCTCGATCACGTTCCGGAGCTCGCGGACATTGTTGCGGGCCCAGTCGTACGCCATCAGGCTCTCCAGAGCGTCGCCCGCGATCCGCTTCTTTCTCAGGCCGAATCGCTCGCAGATCCCCGCCAGAAACGCATCGACGAGCGCCGGAACGTCCGACGGCCGCTCGCGGAGCGGCGGAACCCGGATGATGTGAACGTTGAGCCGGAAGAGGAGATCCTGGCGGAACCGCCCGGCGGCGACCTCGGTGTCGAGGTCGCGGTTGGTGGCGGCCACGATCCGGGCCTCCACCGTCACCGGTCGGTTGCCGCCGAGCCGGGTGACCCGCCGGTCTTCCAGCACTCGGAGCAGCTTGGCCTGGGCCGGAAGCGGGAGCTCCCCGATCTCATCGAGAAAGAGCGTCCCCCGCTCGGCCGCCTCGAAGGCGCCGCGGCGGGTGGCGGTGGCCCCGGTGAAGGCGCCGCGCTCGTGACCGAACAGCTCGCTTTCGACCAGAGACTCCGGCAGCGCCGCGCTGTTGAGGGCCACAAAGGGTGCTTTGGGGTTCGCCCCGAGGCGATGCAGATCGCGGGCAACCAACTCCTTGCCCGAGCCGCTCTCGCCCACCACCAGCACCGGGCTCGGGATGGAAGCCAGTCGCGCGATGCCGTCACGGAGCTTCCGTATCGCCGGGCTGTCGCCTACCAGTGAGCTCTCGACATCGAGCCGGCGCCGGAGCGACCGAATCTCGGCTTCCAGCCGACGCCGCTCCAGCACCGTCTCGATGTCGCGAACCACTCGTTCCATCGGCTCGTTCTTGTCGATGAAGCCGGCGGCGCCGGCCCGCACGGCCTGGATGCAGCGGTCGTAGTTGCCGGTGCCGGTATACACGATCACCGGAACGTCGGCTCCACGTCGCTCGAGCGCGCGGAGGACCTCGAACCCGTCCATGCCGGGCATCTCCAGGTCCAGCACCACGCAGTCCGGGGCGTCGCGGGCCACGGCGTCCAGCGCCTGCTCGCCTCCGACGGCAACGGCGGCATCGTAGCCGCCGAGGCGCCGGAGGTCGTAGGCGTACTGCTCGGCCAGCGCGGGTACATCGTCCACCACAAGCACTAGTGTCACGATCAGCTCTTGTCGTTTTCACCGCAGAGGCGCGCAGGGCTGCGGTTCAATTGGATGCCACGGGCAGGTCGATGATGACCCGCGTGCCGACTCCCGGTTCGGTCTCCACTCGCAACCGGCCCCCGAGGTCCTGGATCAGCCGTCGCACGATGGTGAGACCGAGGCCGGTGCCGCCCTCTTTGGTGGTATAGAAGTCGTCGAAGGCGCGGTCGAGCTCGGACTTGGTCATGCCGCGTCCCTCGTCCGCCACGACGATTCGGGCGAGCGGTGCGCCGGCCTCGGACGCGGGTTCGGTGGTGATCGTGACCCCCGCACCCGGCTTGCCATTCAGACTGTCGGCCGCGTTGCCAACCACGTTCTCCAGCACGCGCCGGATGGCAAGCTCGTCGCCGCTGACCGGCGGCAGGTCGGGGGCGAGGCTGAGGCGAATGGTTGCCCGACCTTCAGTGGGCTGCACCACCTGCCGGACGACCGAGTTCAGATCGCACGGCCCGGACGACATGGCCGGCGTGAGCCGGGCGTAGTTCCGGGCCAGGGTGTCGAGGTAGCCAACGCTCGCCTCGAGAGTGCCCCGCCGCTCCTCGAATACCTGGGGGAGCGCGGCCGGCTGCTCGGCCGCAACCTGGGTCAGGTGGCGGAGCACGTGGCGAATCGGCGCCAACCCGTTCTTGATATCGTGGTTGACCTGCCTCGCCACGTCACCCACGGTCGCCCGGCGCTCGGCTTCGCGCAGCCGCGCCGCGCTCTGCCAGAGCCGCGCGGTCATCGCGCCGAGCAGGCGCGACAGGGCGCCGATCTCATCGGCGCGATCGGTCGCGAAATCTTCATCCAGGCGGTCGAGATCGATCGCTTCCGTCTTCCGGGCGAGCTGGATCAGCGGCAGCCCGATGCGGCGCGCGAGCCACGCGGCAGCGAGCACCGCTGCAGCCGCGGTGAGCCCGAGCGCGGCGACAAACCAGGCGTCCACTCCCCGCCGAAGGGCTTCCAGCTGCGCCAAGGACTGGGTCACGACGACCCGGGCGGTGTCGGGCCGGCTTCCGTCCGCCCGGGTGAGGTCGAGGTAGCGCAGTCGGAGCTCGGCCACGATCTCGCCGGCCGCCGGCGGGGCCGGTTTGCTGCCAGGTAGCAGGAGTGACACGGCGAGACCTCCCGCCGAGTCCACCTGCACCAGCCGGTCCGGATCGAGCGCGGCGCCGCCGATCAGACTGTATCGGCGGCCGGCGATCTCGAGCGAGTCGAGC
>DASQPE010000269.1:0-18841 GCA_035644115.1 Gemmatimonadales bacterium | reverse complement strand
CCCCGGCTCCCCTACCCTCCGAGCGCAACTCGGCGCGTTATCCAGCGTAACAGTGGCTTACGTCGCAGCCGCCGGTCCGTGGGCCAGCTTCGCCTCGCGGGCCCGGAGGACGGCGTCGATCAACGGGGCAGAGTCGAACCGCACCGGATCGGTGGCAGGCAGCCCGGTCTCACGCCTGGCCCGCTCACAGGCCCTCCTCGCGGGCTCTTCCGCCAGGTCGTAGGTGTTCAGGCAGATCCCCACCACGCGCGTCGGATGGACTAGCGAGCCCATGGTCTCGTAGGCACGGACGTAGTCGGTGAGCGGGGGGATGCGGAGCCAGGCCTCCTCGCGATAGTCGCCGATGTACTCCCGGCTCGCCTGGTGGCAAAGGATGAGGCCGTCGGGGCAGGAGCCGTGCAGGAGACCGAGCGTGACCCCCGAGTAGCCGGGATGATTGATGCTTCCCTGTCCTTCGACGAGCACGACGTCGGCATCCCGCGAACCCTCCAGGGTGACCCGCTCCGCCGCGCCCGCGATGAAGTCCGCCACGACCGCGTCCACCGCGATTCCCCAGCCCTCGAGCATCATCCCGGTTTGCCCGGTCGGCACGAACCGCGTTCTGACGCCACGGGCGTTGAGCGCGCGGGTGAGCTCGAGCTGCGCCGTCATCTTGCCCACGTTGCAGTCGGTCCCGACGGTGAGCACGACGTAGGCTTCGACCTCCTTGACCAGCCCCGAAGCAACCGGGAGGTCGGTCGGCGGCCGCCTCAGGTCGAGAATGCGCCGCCCGTCCCGCCGGGCCTTCTCCGCCAGAACGGGGTCGTCGGACAGGAAGGTGTGGAGGCCGCTGACCAGGTCGCAGCCGGCGTCGAGCGCCTCGGCCAGCCAGCTTCGCCATTCCTCGGGGAGCCGGCCGCCCACCGGGGCGATCCCGATGAGCACCGCGTTGGGGCCGAGGGCCAAGCCCTGCCGGACCGAGCCAACCACGGGGATCGCCCCACCGAAGCCGAGCACCTCCTGCACGGTTTGTCCGGCCAGCCGGCGATCGAGCACCGCCACGACGCGCTCGGGCTGATACCGGACGATGGCATTGGCGGTCTTCGAGCTCATGGGCCCGAAGTCACCGTCGGCGAGGATGAGATAGCGAAGGCTCATAGGGGCGAAAACATAAGAGGGGCCGTCCTGGTGGACGACCCCGCTTGGGCGACCGCCGCGGTCTTGGCGTCAGGGTTTGGTATCGCTCCTGCCTTCCTCAACGACTTCGGCCTCGTGGACCGTCTCGTTGCCGGTACCCAGCTGCTTGGCGGGGCCCCCGCCCGCCAGAAGCCCCATGCGCTGCTTGAGCGCCGTGAGCTGCTGATCGGCGGTGCCGTGATATTCCAGCGACTCGAACTGCTTGGCCAGCGTGTCGCCCGAGAACTCCTCTTGCAGCTCCGCCGCCGCGAGCGCCTTGCGCTCGGTCGCTTCGATCTTCTCCGCCATGCGGTCGAACGACTCGAACGCGCTCTTGTCCGACATCCCCGACATGGTCTCCTGAATGCGCTGCTGGGCCTCGGCCCGCTTGGCGCGCGCGATCAGGATGTTCTTCTTCCGCTTGGCCTCTTCGATCTTGTCGTTGAGCTGGCGCAGCGCCAGCTTGAGCTGCTCGGTCTCCGCCTTGTGCTTGAGCCAGGTCTCGTGCAGCTGCTGCGCGCCCTGCAGGTGTTCGTTGTAGCGCATCAGCGCCTGCTTGGCCAGGTCGTCCCGATTCTCCTGCACGGCCAGCATGGCGCGGCGTTCCCAGTCCTCCGCCTGCTTCTTCATCCCTTCGGCATCGGACTGGAGCTTCTTTTCGTCGGCGATGGCGGACGCGACCTGCTGCTTGGCCTTGGCCAGGTCGGTCTTCATGTCGACGATCAGCTGGTTCAGCACCTTTTCCGGGTTTTCGGCCCGGGTGATCAGGTCGTTGATATTGGACCGGATCATGGTGGACAGGCGGTCGAAGATTCCCATCGCGGGTCAGCCTTCCCGGTACGGCGCGAGCGCGCCCAGGTGCGTGGCGAGGGCCAATGTGATCGAGTCGAAGCTCGCCTCGAACTCGTTGTAGTCGAGGTTTTCCAGCTCGAGCGCATCCGTCAGCACGATGTGGTCTCCCTCGAGCCCATAGGAGCCGTGGATCAGCTCCGTCGCATTGAACTCGAGCAGCTGCCGGAAAAGCTCGCTGCGGCGCGGCTCGCTGGCCGGGAGCTCCATCACCCGCACTCGGAGGATGACCACCGGAGGCGCGTAATGGACGACCACCTCGGCGCCCTCAGCGGTCCGCACCAGCCAGAGGTTGGGCTCGACCTCTTGCGCTGCCGCGGTGCCGCCCTCGAGCCGGTCGAGCCAGCCTTGAATGTCGTCACGGGTGATCATCCGTCGCTCCTCCCGGGGAGCCGCTCCGCCTGCTCGCTCTGCGCCAGCAAACGCTCGGCGAAATCTAACCGCTCCTCTACCTCAGCCAACCGCCCTTTGAGGCCCTCCAGCTCCTCCAGCACGGCGCGATCGGGCGGCGCCGGTCCCCGGAGGCGGGCGGCGAGCGCGTGGCCCAGCGGCCCGCGAAACAGCTTCACCGCCACGACTGCCACCACGATGACGATCAGCCCGATCAAGTCGTTGCTCATTCAGCGCCACCCTTCCGGCCCATCGCTTCGTCAACCGTGCAGTCGATCCGATTCGCGCTGCTGCGCCAGCAGCCGCTCGGCGAAGTCCACCCGCTCTTCCAGCTCGGCCATCTGGCCGCGGACCTCGTCCAGGGCGTGAAGCATCGCCTCGTTATCGCTCGTTTCCGCCCGTCCCTCGAGGCGACGCGCCAGCGCCTGGCCGAGGGGCCCCCGCAGCACGACGGCCGCGGCGACGAAGGCGACGATGCCCACCGGAATCGCAAATGCCGGCCCCAGGTTCACCGCCACGATGGTGAAGCCCGCGGCACCGAATGCCGCCATGAAGGCCAGCGACCCCATCGTCGAGCCGGCGGCGTCCCGCGACCGGGTCATTCGCGGCCTCTGATCTCCGGCAGGCGCCCGGCCGTCTCGCCGCGGGTGAGCAGCCGCTCCGCGAAATCCACCCGTTCCTCGAGCTCGGCCAGCCGACCGTGCACCGACTCGAGCTCGGTCACGCGCTGTTCGAGCTGGGTCATGCGCGCATCGTGCTCCGGATTCACGGCGGCGCCCGCGCCCAACTCCATGGCGCGCGCCAGTCCCTTCCCGACGGGTCCCCTCAGGATGACCGTCGCCGCAACCGCGATGGTGCCCACGATGGTGAGCAACACGGGGGCGATATCCCCGGCTGGAATGGCCATCACCGCCATGCCTTTCTCAGGACGCGGGCAAGCGGTTCGACTCGGACCGCTGAGCCAGCACCCGCTCCGCAAAATCGACCCGCTCCTGCAACTCCGTCATGTCTTCTCGTAACTGGGCCAACTCTTCCTGGACGGCCGGGTCGGGTTCGTTGCGGGCATCCCGGTGGCGAATCCGCTCGGCTAGCGCCCGACCCACCGGACTGAACGCCAGGCAGATCGCGGTACCGCCACCGAAGATGAAGACGATCGCCAGAATGTCTTCCATGCCCTATCCGTGCTCCTCGGGTCCCGAAATGGCCGCGGCCGGGGGTCGCTGGCTCAGGAGCCGCTCGGCAAAGTCCACCCGTTCCTGGGTTTCCTCCAGCTCCCGCCGAAGCTGATCGACCTGGTCCCGAAGCTGAGCCATCTCGCCGCTCAAGTCGGCATCGGAAGCTCCCCGACCACGTAGCCGGTGGGCCAGCGCCTGGCCCAGGGGGCCGTGGACCACCCGCACCGTGCCCCAGATGGCCGCGACGGTGATCAGCAGTCCCGTGAACATGCCGGCAAGCGGTATCAGGTCGCCCATTGGACCTTTCTGATGAACGGCGCCCGGGCAATTCGGATTGACCGGGTCAGCGAGCCTACGTCGCCGGCTGTTGGTATGTTTCAGTTCGCGACGAGGCAACACCGACGAACTGTCCGGACCACGGTTCAGCTTGCAGCTGGGGGTTCCGGTCACGAGGACAGCGCCACTAGTTCGCGAGCGGAGCCGGCCCGCGCCCGGGCTAATGTAGGGTGCCGCAGGCGGGGGCGCGAGGATGTCTTAGCTCGGGGAGCGGGCTAGCTTTACGTTTCCCGACCAGCGTCGGCGCGTTGGTTGCACACCCCGGTGCCCATCTCGATTTGGACTAAGGATCTCATGCCCCGAACTACCGCTCTGGTCGCGCTCCTATTGCTCGGCGTCGCCGCCCAGGCGTGCGGCCAGGCCAGTGATACCGCCGGCGGCGCAAAGCCGACCGCCGACTCCCCGTGGCTCAAGTACGATGCGACCACCAAGACGGTGACGTTCGCGCTCACGGCTGGGGTGCCTGGAGGCGGCGGCCCGTTCAACTTTAACGGCTACACCAGCGGCACGGCGGCGCTGGTCGTCCCAGCAGGAAGCAAGGTCGTAATCAACTTCGTCAACGAGGACGGAACCCCGCACAGTGCGGTGGTCACCCGCGGGGACGAACCTTTGCCGAGCGGTGGTGGGGACGCCGCGATTCCCGGCGCCTACTCTCGCGACGCCACCCAGGGCCTGGCCCAGGGGGGCAAGGACGTCCTGCGGTTCACCGCGCCCGCCAGCGGGAGCTACCGCATCATCTGCGGGGTTCCGGGCCATGCACTGTCGGGGATGTGGATCTGGCTCAGGATCGACCCGGCGGCGAAGGCAGCCACGTTCGGGCCGACGAAGCAGTAAAGGCGTGAAAGGTAAAAAGGGAAAAGAAAAAAGGGACTCCGTTGATCATCGGGGTCCCTTTTTCACTTTTCACTTTTCACGCAGTTTTCTGTCGAGGAACCTTCCCGTAAAACTGGCGGCGTTTTCCTGCACTTCCTCCGGCGTCCCCTCCGCGACGATCCGGCCGCCGCCGTCTCCCCCCTCCGGCCCGAGATCGATGATCCAATCCGCGGTCTTGATGACGTCGAGGTTGTGCTCGATCACCACGACGCTGTTCCCCTTGTCCACCAGCCGGTGCAGCACCTCGAGGAGCAGCCGCACATCCTCGAAGTGAAGGCCGGTGGTCGGCTCGTCCAGGATATACAGCGTCCGGCCCGTGTCGCGTTTCGATAGCTCGGTTGCGAGCTTGACCCGCTGGGCCTCGCCACCCGAGAGGGTCGTGGCCGCCTGACCCAGATGGATGTAGCCGAGCCCCACATCGTTCAGCAGCTCGAGCTTCTCGGCGATGCGGCGCTGGGCTCCGAAGAACTCGAGCGCGTCCGCCACGGTCAGCTCGAGGACCTCGGCGATGCTCCGGCCCTTGTAGCGGACCTCGAGCGTCTCCCGGTTGTATCGCTTGCCCTTGCACACCTCACAGGGCACGTAGACGTCGGGCAGGAAGTGCATCTCGATCTTGACCAGCCCGTCGCCCTGGCAGGCCTCACACCGCCCGCCCTTCACGTTGAACGAGAAGCGCCCCGGGCCATAGCCCCGCATCTTCGCGTCGGGCAATGCGGTGAACAGCTCGCGGATGGGGGTGAAGAGACCGGTATAGGTGGCCGGATTGGAGCGCGGTGTCCGGCCGATGGGGCTCTGGTCGATGTCGATCACCTTGTCGATCTGATCCAGTCCCTCGAGCCGGGTGTGCGCGCCGGGCACCACCTTGGCGCGATAGAAGTGACGGGCCAGGGCGCGGTAGAGGATATCGGTCACCAGAGTCGACTTGCCCGATCCCGACACCCCGGTGACGGTGACGAACAGCCCGAGCGGGATGTCAACCGTCACGTTCTGGAGGTTGTTGGCCTTGGCGCCGACCAGTCGCAGCCGCCGCTTCCGATCCGCCAGCCGGCGTCCCGGCGGCACCGGGATCCGAAGCTCGCCCCGGAGATAGCGCGCCGTGAGCGAGGTAGGATGCTCCAGGATGTCGGCCACGATTCCTTCGGCCACCACCTCGCCACCCAGGCGGCCGGCCCGCGGCCCCAGATCGATCACGTGGTCGGCCGCGCGGATCGTGTCCTCGTCGTGCTCGACCACGATCACCGTGTTGCCCAGATCGCGCAGTCCCTTGAGCGTGCCCAGCAGCCGCTGGTTGTCCCGCTGGTGCAGCCCGATGCTGGGCTCGTCGAGGATGTACAGGACCCCGACCAGCCTCGAGCCGATCTGGGTGGCGAGCCGAATGCGCTGGGTCTCCCCACCCGACAGCGACATCGCCGCGCGGCCGAGCGTGAGATAGTCGAGCCCCACGTCGCGCAGGAAGCGCAGGCGATCGCCCACTTCCTTGAGAATCGGCCCGGCGATCTCGGGATCGACCCCGGGCCGCCCGTTTCCTCGTTGAGGGACGCTCTCGAAGAAAGCGACCGCCTTGGACACCGGCAGCTCCACCACGTCGCCGATGCTCCGGCCGTGCAGCAGCACCGACAGGCTCTCGGGTCGCAACCGCTTGCCCCCACACGCCTGGCAGGGCTGCTCGACCATGTACTCCTCCAGCGATTCCCGGATCGAGTCGCTGGCCGACTCGCGGTACCGCCGCTCGACATTCCGCAGCACACCTTCCCACTCGCTCTCGAACTCGCGACTCCGGCTCCCCTCCACCGCGAAGCGGAAGCGGCCCGGGGCGCCATGGAGGATCGCGCGCTGGGCTTCCTCGCTCAGCTCGGCCCAGGGCGCGTTGAGGTCGAACTTGAACACCTTGGCCAGGGTGGGAAGGACGACTTTGCGCAGGTACCCGCTCGGCTCGCCCCAGGGCAGGATGACGCCTTCGAGAATCGAGATGCTCGGGTCGGCCAGGATCAGGTCGGCGTTCAGCTCCCGGCGAGTCCCCACGCCGTGGCAGGCCGGACAGGCGCCGAACGGTGAGTTGAACGAGAACTGCCGCGGCTCGAGCTCGGGAAATGACAGCCCGCACACCGGGCAGGCCAGCCGCTCGGAAAAGAGGACCGACTCACCGCCCGCCCCGCGGTCTTCCTGCCCGCCTGCCCGCCTGCCCGCCTGCCCGCCCTCGTACCGGACGACCTCCACGATACCATCGGCCGTCTTGAGCGCAGTTTCGATCGAGTCGCTGAGTCGCGAGCGATCCGCCGCGCGCACCACCAGCCGGTCCACCACCACCGCGATGTCGTGGTTCTGGCGGCGATTGAGCCGGGGCACGTCGGCCACATCGTAGGTCGCGCCGTCCACCCGCAGGCGAACGAACCCGCGCTTGCGCACGTCCTCGAACAGCTCGCGAAACTCGCCTTTGCGTCCCCGGACCAGCGGAGCCAGCACTTCGATCCTGGTCTCTTCCGGCCACAGCAGCACGGCATCGGTGATCTGCGATGCGCTCTGGCGGGCGACCGGACTCCCGTCGTTTGGGCAGTGCGGGACCCCGACCCGAGCCCACAGGAGGCGCAGGTAGTCGTAGATCTCGGTGACCGTCCCGACGGTCGAGCGCGGGTTCTGGCCCTGGGTTTTCTGCTCGATCGAGATGGCCGGCGACAGTCCCTCGATCGCGTCGACGTCCGGCTTTTCCATCAGGCCGAGAAACTGACGGGCGTAGGCCGAGAGCGACTCGACGTAGCGCCGCTGGCCTTCAGCGTAGATCGTGTCGAACGCGAGCGACGATTTGCCCGAGCCCGAGAGCCCGGTGATCACGGTGAGTCGGTTGCGGGGAATGCGGACGGAGATGTCCTTGAGGTTGTGCTCACGCGCACCACGGACGACCAGGAACTCTTGAGGCATAGCCTCGAAAGCTATCGGCCCGCCGGGTGCCATTCAATCCGCACGGGTTCCGGCCGGCCCGGGTACGGTCTTACGCATTCCCAAAATGGGCCGTAGCATAGGGAAGTCCCGACCCATCACGTGAGGATGTCCCATGCCACGAGCCCGCCCCCGGCGCCAAGTCGGAGCGACCCGCGCGATCACCCAGTCGATCGACTGGGCGCCGGTCCGGCCTGCGCCGACGCCATATATCCCCATGCCCGTCGCCGAACCGCCCCCCTCGGTGATCAGTCCTCCTCTCGGGGGCCCGGGCGAAAACGGCAGAGTCGCGGGCGCGGCACGCCAGGCTGACCAAGAGGGCCGGCCGGAAGACGCCGTAGCCCTGCTGGACGAAGGCATTCGCCGGGTCCCCGACTCGGTCGAGCTGCTGGTGCTTCGCGGCTCGATTCTCGGGCGGCAGCAGCGGCTGGCGGAAGCCGAGGCCGACCTCCGGCGGGCCGTTCGACTACAGCCCGCGCACGGTCAGGCGCTGCTCGACCTCGGGCTCACGCTCTGGCGGAGGGGCCTCGCCACCCAGGCGGCGGAGACACTGGACCGTGCGGCCGCCCACCAGCCGCAGAACCCGGTCGCCTTCAACTATCTGGCGGAAGCGCTGAACCAGACGGGACAGGCGGAGAACGCGGTGGTAGCGCTGGAACGCTCGCTTGCGCTCGATCCGCGACAGCCGCGGGCCTACCATCTGATGGGCCGCGCGCTCGACCGGCTGCATCGCCCCGAGGAAGCGCGGGTCGCCTACCGCAGGGGACAGGAGCTCTCCGCGAAGTGATTCAGGTGGTGGTGGACGATCTCGCGTTCGTTAAGGCGGACGCGATCGTCCGGCCTGCCGACGAGATCCTCGATCCCGTATCCCCCGAAACCAGCCGGCTCGATCGGCAGGCCGGCGAGCGTTTCGCCGCGCTCCGCCGGGTGAGCGCGCCCCTCGACGCCGGGGCGGCCGTGGTCACCGGCGGCGGCGAGCTGGCGGCACCGTTCGTGCTCCACGTGGTCATCCGCGACGCCGGCAGGCGTACCGACCGAGACATCGTTCGTCGTGCACTGGTTTCAGCCTGGCAGCGGGCCGCGGACTGGGGGCTCGGGACGATCGCGGCGCCGCTGGTGGGCGTCGGTGCCGGGCAGCTGAGCCTGGAAGAGGCTGCGGACCTCCTGGCCGAGACCTTTCCCACGCAGTCAGGCGGGTACCCCAGCGAGCTCCGCATCGTGGTAGAGCAGGACGACGACCGCGCGCTGGTCGAGGCCATCGTGCATCGGAGACACGGGTGATCACCCTTACGGGCTTGACCAAGCGGTACGGCTCCTTCACGGCGGTCGACGGCATCGATCTGGCGGTCCCCAAAGGCGAGCTGTTCGGCTTTCTCGGCCCGAACGGGGCCGGGAAGACGACCACCTTTCGGATGATTGCCGGGATCATCCTGCCGACCGCCGGGCGGATCCAGATCGGTGGTGTCGACCTGGTGCGACAGCCGCTGATCGCAAAGCGGCGTCTCGGTTACATCCCCGACCGCCCCTTCGTGTATGACAAGATCACCGGCGCGGAGTTCCTCCGCTTCGTGGCCGCGCTCTATGACGCCCAGGATGCTTCCCTGGAGCGTCGTATCGACGAGCTGCTGGATCTGTTCGAGCTCACGCCCTGGAAGAACGAGCTCACCGAGTCCTACAGCCACGGGATGCGACAAAAGCTGATCATCGCGAGCGCGCTGGTGCACCGCCCCGAAGTCATCGTGGTGGACGAGCCGATGGTCGGACTCGATCCCAAGGGCGCGCGGTTGCTCAAGGACCTGTTCCGGCAATACGTCAACCGCGGCGGCACCATCCTCATGAGCACCCACACGCTCGAGGTCGCGGAGGGCATGTGCGACCGGATCGCCATCATGCAAGCGGGGCGGATTCTGGCGCGCGGCACGATGGCCGACCTCCGGGAGCAGACCGAGTCGAGCGGCGCCAGTCTGGAGGATATGTTCCTGCGCCTCACCGGCGGCTTTCGCGAGCACCAGCTGGACCTGATCCTCGAAGCCTGACTCGCATGGTCCGGCGGAAGTACCGCGGTCCCCGGCTCTGGATCGTACTGAGTCCCAAGTGGCAGAGCGCCCGCGCGCGGATCCGCCAGGAGCAGTCCGGCGCCGGACCGCGGCTGCTGCTGCTCGCGCTGCTCGCCGTGGCGTTCTGGTCCGGCGTCTTCGGCCTGCTGTACCGGGTGCTGCGCTATTTCCGGGGCGTGGCCGAGATCGGGGATCTCCTCTCGACCAAGCTGCTGGGCCTGGCGCTGCTGGCCTTCTCTTCCATCCTCCTCCTGTCGAACCTGATCACCGCGCTGTCGAGCTTCTTCCTGGCGAAAGACCTGGATCTGCTGGCGGCGTCGCCGGTGCATTCGATCCGGTTCTATCTCGCGAAGATCACGGAGACGACCCTCCACTCGTCCTGGATGGTGGCCCTGCTGGCAGTGCCGCTGTTCGCCGCGTACGGCATCGTGTACCACGGGGGACCGCTCTGGCCGCTGGTGGTTCTCGGCGCCTTCGTCCCGTTTCTGGTGCTGCCGGCGGTGGTGGGGACGGCCCTGACCCTGCTGCTGGTGAACCTGGTACCGGCTCGCCGCGCTAAGGAGCTGCTGAGTCTCATCACGATCGGGGCGGTGGGAACCCTCGCGCTGGTGCTCCGCATGGCCCAGCCGGAGCGGCTGGTCCGCCCCGAGGGCTTTCGCTCGCTGGCCGACTTCGTCGCGATGCTCCAGGCCCCCACGAATCCCTGGCTGCCCAGCGATTGGGCCATGCGGATGCTGATGAACTGGCTGCTGCACCAGGCCGATCCGATACCGGTCGCTCTGCTCTGGGGCAGCGCGGCCGCGGGGCTCGGGCTCGGTGCCCTGCTTTACCGACACCTCTACCGATCGGCGTTTTCCAAAGCTCAGGAGGGTGCCCGGGTGTCCGCCGGCGGCCGCTGGAGCGGCGCGCTCGCGTCGCTGCTCCGCTGGCTTCCCGCCGACCGCCGGGAATTCATTCTCAAGGACACCCGTCTGTTCTTTCGGGATCCGACCCAGTGGAGCCAGCTCATTCTGCTGGCCGTGCTGATCCTGGTATACCTGTTCAACATCCAGTCGCTACCGCTCTTCTCCGGCGATCAGGTGCCGGCCTCGGTCGTCACGCTGGTGGTGTTTCTCAACCTCGGGCTCGCGGGATTCGTGCTCGCCGCAATTGCGGCCCGGTTTCTCTTTCCCTCGGTGTCGCTCGAGGGGCGTCAGATGTGGCTGCTCCGGTCGAGCCCGCTCGATCTCCGCGCCATGCTCTGGAGCAAGTACTGGATCGGGACCGTACCGCTGCTGCTGCTCGCCCTGGTCATGACGACGGTGACCAACGTCATTCTGCGGGCTTCCCCTTTCATGATGCTGGTCAGCCTGGTGACGATGGTGACTTTCACCCTGGCCGCCAGCGCGCTCGCGCTCAGCTTCGGCGCACTGTATCCCCGGTTCGACACCGAGAACGCGGCTCAGATCCCGACCAGCTTCGGAGGGCTGGTGTACATGATGGCGAGCGTGACCCTGCTCGCACTTGTGATCATGCTGGAGGCGCCGGCCGTGGCCACCCGGATCCGGGCCGAGCAGAGCGGCGTCGCGGCACCGTGGGACGCATGGCTCGTGGTGCCGCTCCTGGCCGCCCTGCTGCTCTGCGTCGCCGCTACGCTGCTCTCTCTCAGGCTGGCACTCGCCCGGGTTCGCCGATTGGAGTTGTGACCGGGCCGGGCCACGATCTCCAACCCCCGCTGAACCCGGTCTGACATCCTCGTAACGCAGGCGGGCACCGCCTGCCGCTTTTCCGCACCTCCCCGCACAAATAGCGTCACCGCTCTCTCACCGGGCTCTCCTACCTTGGGCGCGCCGTCATCACCCAGCGCCTGCCGTCGGTGCGTCACCCCAGGGAGGACGTATGCCCACCCGAATCCGTCTTGTGGCGGCCGGGCTTCTCGTAACCCTTGCCGGCTGCGGGGAGCGTGCCAGTCCGCTCCCGACAGCTGCGAACGATCTCACCCCCTCGGCGGTCCGGATGCCGAACCGAGCCGACGACCAGAAGCGACTGGAGCAGGTGGCCCGCCGGCTGGCCCGCGCGTTGGCCGACCCCGGGTTTCGACTCCGGCTGAAGCAGGACCTCGACCACTCTCGGGTTCGCGAGCACAAGCTCCACTTCCAGCGATTTCTCACCGAGGGCACCCGCGCCCCGGCCGCCGACATCGCGCGGCTCACCGGCGATGCCGGAGCCGTCGTCACCGCGGAGGCACTCGCGGCGCCCGCGCTCGAGCTCTACCTGCCCGTTCCCGAGCACCGGGCACGGTGGAGCGGTGGCGCCAACGTTCTGGTCGCCACCGCGCTCCACGATCACGAGGCGCCGGTCGCCTTCGACCCGAGCGGACGGCGCCAGGTGCTGAGTCCGGACTCTCCCCCTGCCACACCGGTGCTGGCTCTGGTGCCGGTGGAGACCGACTTCGCTGCCATCGAAGCGAACGCCGGCGCAAGCCCTACCGCGATCGCGCCCTGTCCTCAGGGCGGAGCTCGCACCGGGAGCGTCACGGCAGCTTGCGGGACCGGCGGAGGCGGCAGCCCGAGCCCCGGCCTCTGGATGACCGCGGCGTCGTTCGGGCGGACATTTGAAGGTTGGTTGAAGGGCGACCCCGAGTTTGAGGTGCACGTGCTCGGCCAGGCCGGCGCCACCGATTCGCTCAAGGACTACCAGTGCGCGGGCGAAAAGCAGGCCAACCCCTATTGGTTCGACCAGAATACCACGACCTGGACCGGCAACGTGCTCGTGATGAGCGAGACCCAGATCAGCAGCTACAAGCAGCAGCACCCGGGGCAGAGCTTCCGGGTGGTGGTGATCGAGGACGACGACACTGCCTGCCAGATCAAGATGGATTCCGATCGCTTCCGGACGCTCATCAACACCATCGACACCTACTATCAGAGGTTGACCGGCGGGCGCGACACGACCACGGGGTTGGCGCGCTATTGGAACCGGGCCAGCGCCTTTCAGAAGATTCTCCAATCGGTCTGGTCGGTCATCACGACTCAGGATGAGTTCGTGGGAAATGCGGTGCAGGACGCCGTCGCGAGCGAATACAAGGCCGGTTACAACTGGATGGTGAAGGGCGATAACAACATCACTAACGGCGCGCTCAAGCTGGAGATGCGCTGACACCGCCACGGGGGAGGTCCCCGGACCTCCCCGTCGCGTCCCGGAGGCTCTCATGCGGCTCTGCATGCGGCTGATCGTACCGCTCCCGTTCTGCTTCGCCCTCGCGGTCGGCCCGCTGGCGGCGCAAGGTCAGGCGTGGGGCGTCGCGTTCGAGATTGGCTTGACCCGATTCTGGGGAGGCTCAGAGCCGGCCCCACCGACCGAGGCTCCCGGCTTCAAGCCGTACCGACCTACGACGTTGGGCGTCCGGGTGGATCACCAGGTGGGGCGGGCCAGACTCGCCATCGGAGCGCTCTACGCCCCGAGCGGGCTCGGCGCCGAGAGCGACGAACTGGCCGTCATCGCAAAAGGGGGCCTCAACTGGGTTCAGGTGGCGCCCGAGGTCGCATACCGCCTCGGTACCATCGGTCCAGTTGCCGAAGTCAGCCTGTTCGCGGGCCCGGTGTTCGACTTCTGGATGCTCTCGGATGAAGCCGGCAGAATTCGGGTGGGCGGCCGGGGAGGTCTCGAGCTGCTGCTTCCGCTGGGCAGCGGCCTGGCCGGGACTCTCCGCGCCCACGGAGGGGTGACCGGCTCGCTCTTCCGAGACGCCGACGTGCCCGGCGACTTCCGAACCAAGGCAATGCCGAACGCCGGGGTCGCGCTCGGGCTCCGGGTGGGGCTATAGCGGGCTCACGCCGCGACCCGAACGCCGCATGCCTCGCAGAAGCGGCTGTCGGGCGGAAGCGGAGCGGCACAGCGGGGGCAGGCGGACGGCGGCTCGAGCCTGAGCCCGCAGGTGGAGCAGAACACGGCGTCGGGTTCTGGACGGGGTCCGCAAGTGGGGCAAGGGGTTGGGTCGGATGGCGCCGAGGCACCGGAACGAAGGCTTCTGACTCGACCGGCAATCATCGCCTCGACGTCGTCAGACGCGCTGCGCGCCGTCTCGGCGCGCAGCGCATCCACCGCCGCGCTCGTGTAGCGCGCCTTGAGCTGCTCGTAGTCCGCATCCGACAGCTTGCCGGTCTCGCGGTCGAACTCGATCTCCTTGAGCGCCGTCAAAGCCACACCCTTGGCCGTCTCCTCCGGGTCCAGGGGCTCGTCCGGAGGCCGCTGCACCGAGCCGGGGTAGACCAGCGGCTGGAGCACCATCCACAGCGCCACCAGCCCCACCACGGCCGCGAGCGCCGCTTCGAGCGCCATCTTAGTCGTCCACCTCAGCCAGCGCTCGGCGAAGCCGCTCGAGCTCCTCGGGCGTAGCGCTGCCCGCCAACGGCGCTCCGCCGGCACCCGGCGCGCCGGCCGACGCAGCCGCCAGCGCGAGCGACCGCCGCCGTTCCCGGCGGCCGATCACCAGAGCCAGCACCACGGCGCCGACCGTGATGGCCACGCCCGGCAGGAGATAGCCCAGCAGGTTGAAGCCTCCCGGCTGGGGAGCCATCAGCACTCTCTCGCCGTACTTGGCCACGAACGCATCCAAGATCTGTTGCGCGGTCTTTCCGTCGTCGTACAGCGCCAGCACTTCGCGATGGAGCTCGGGAGAGTAGGTGCAGGAGAAGTCGGTCGTGCGGCAGGTGAAGACGTCGAGGTTGCAGCCGCAGGTGCAGTGGAGGCGCTGCTCGATCGTCTTGATCGCCTCGTCGTTGTCCCGCGGCCTCGTGGGATTGCGAGAACGGCCGACCACGGTCGGATCGCGGAGGCTGCCGTTGGCGCCCTGCCCTGCGAGCGGCTCTTCGCCTTGGGCCCGGAGCGTCGCGGCTATTCCGATCGTCGCAGCCACCGCACCGGCGGCCGCACCGAGGAATCGGCGGCGCGTGTGGCCGGCGACCACGTCAAACCGCGCTGGCTGCCGTTCCATCTGCCCGCCTGTCCGCCTGCCCGCCTGCCCGCCCGTCCGCTGTCCCCCCGTCTAGGGCCACTTCGTAGCCAGCCTGGGCCGGACGCCGGGCGCGGATTGTCGGCCCGCCCCCCGGCCACATCGTCACTAGACCACCGGCCACCAGCACCATGCCGCCGAACCAGACCCACCAGACGAGCGGATTCAGGTTGAACCGGTATACCGCTTCTTCGGTCCCATTGACCACGCCCGCCAGCACTACGTAGAGGTCCTCCTGCAAGCCGCTCCGGATCCCGACCTCGGTGGACGGCTCGAACGTCGGCCGCTTGAAGCTGTCCACGTGCTGGCGCTTTTCCGAGGTGATGAGGCCGTCCGGCTTCCCGTCTTTCGTCACTTCGATGGTTCCGGCGGTCACGATGCGGTTGAGCGCTTCGTACTGCGAGATCCCGATGTGGGTGAACCGGTAGGTGTGCCCGAACGGGCTTCGCATCTCGACCGACTGCCCCGGCTTGAGCGTGGCCTCCTGCTCCCGCTTGAAGGCCATGCCGGCAAACGCGACGAAGTAGATCAGCATGCCGACGTGCACCAGATAACCGCCGTAGCGCCGCCGGTTGCGCCCGATCAGGCGGCCCAGCGCGACCGGCAGCGACTCCTGGTGCATTCGCATGCGGGCCCGGGTGCCCCGCTGGAACTCCTGCGTGATCGTGCCCGCCACAAAACCCGCGAGCGAGAGCGCCATGAGCGGGTACGGATCGCGCATGCCGGCCGCGAGCAGCCCCGCGAGAGTGGCGAGGCCGGCCAGTCCGGGCCAGAGGAACTGGCGCTTCAGGTTCTCCGGCGACGCTTTCCGCCAGGCGATGAGCGGGCCGATGCCGGTGAGCCCCAGCAGCAGGAGGCCGAGCGGGACGTTGACCCGGTTGAAGAAGGGCGGCCCGACCGTGATCTTGTTGCCCCGCACCAGCTCGGACAGGATGGGGAACAGCGTCCCCCACAGCACTGAGAAGGCGATCCCCACGAACAGCAGGTTATTGAAGAGGAACGCCGCCTCCCGGCTCACCACCGAGTCGAGGCTCGCCGCGGGCTCGAGCAGTGGCCACCGGGTGTAGAGCAAGGTGAAGCCGAAGGTGCCGGCAATCACCAGGAACGCGAGGAAGAAATAGCCCACGTTCGACTGGGTGAAGCTGTGAACGCTCGAGATCACACCCGATCGGGTGATGAACGTTCCGAAGATGCTCAGCAGAAACGTCCCCACGATGAGACCGAGGTTCCACCGCTTGAGCATCCCCCGCTTTTCCTGGATCATCACCGAATGGAGAAACGCCGTCATGGTGAGCCAGGGCAGCAGGCTCGCGTTCTCCACTGGGTCCCAGGCCCAGTAGCCGCCCCAGCCCAGCTCGACGTAGGCCCACCACATCCCCAGGGTGATGCCGATCGACAGGAACAGCCAGGAGACCAGGGTCCACTTCCGGATCGCGTGGATCCAGCCGGTGTCGAGCTTCCGGGAGAGGAGCGCCGCCACCGCGAAGGCGAACGGCACGGTGATGCTGATATAGCCCAGATAGAGCATCGGGGGATGGATCACCATCCCCACGTTCTGAAGCTGCGGGTTCAGGCCTCGGCCGTCCGGCGGGGTGAAGGCCAGCCGCTCAAAGGGATTGGCCGACAGCAGCATCACGCCGACGAAGAACACCACCACCGCCGAGGTTACCCCGGCCACGTAGGGTAGGAGATCCGAGTAGCGCCTGGGCGTGAGAGTCTGGGCCAGACTCCCGAACAGCGAGAGGACTACCGCCCAGAAGAGGAGCGACCCCTTCTGTCCGGCCCAGAAGGCCGAGACGATGAAGTAGGGCGGCAGGTTGCGCGACGTGTAGGCGGCAACGTACTCGATGTTGAAGTCGTGCGAGATCAGGCCCTGCCAGAGTGCCAGGGAGGCGGCCAGCAGGCAGAACAGGATGGCGTGGGTCGATCGGGTGACGGTGGCAGCGAGCTCAGGTCGCCCGTTCCATCGGCCGGAAAGCGAAATGACCGTGCACCAGAGCCCCACGATCACAGCCGCCCACAGCGAGAACTCGCCCAGCAACGTCATGCTGAATCAGGCCTTCTTGGCGCCGAACTTGGCCTCGTAGCGCGAGCCACATTTGGCGAGCACGTCGGTCGCGCGGATCACGCCGTCCCGGCCGAGGCGGCCCTCGACCACGACCTCGATATCGTCGGCGTCGGTGAACGTGTCCGGTACCAGGCCCTTGTAGGTCACCGGATACGTCTTGACGCCATCCGACACCTGGAAATCGATGGTCCGGCTCGCGGCGTCGCGCCGCACCGAGCCGGGGACCACCTTGGCGCCGACCTTGAAGCCGACGTTCTCGACGAAGGAGGGATCCTGCGCGGTCTTCTGGGCGAGCTCGCTGGGAGTGAGGAAATAGACTCCGGTCTCGCGAACGCCTTCCGTGATCAGGAACGCGACGCTCCCGACGATCAAGGCAGCGCCGAGCAGGAACTTGTGACCGGCTTTCATGAGAACTCCCAACGCAAGGCGGACATCGATAGCAATATACCGACCCACCTGGGACAGAGCACCGCTTTTTTAGCCTTCCCCTGGCCGCGGCCGGGTCCGCGCCCAGGCCAAAGTGGCCCCAACCGCGCGCTCCCAGTCGGCCAGGCGCCGAGCCCGTTCCGCCGGATCCATTGCCGGCTCGAACCGCGCGATGCGGCGACCGGCCAGGAACTCCTCGGTCGACCGCCAGACGCCAAGCGCGATCCCGGCGAGACCGGCAGCGCCGAGGGCGGTCGTCTCGACCATGTCCGGCCGCTCGACCGGGACCCCCAGCACGTCGGCCTGAAACTGCATCAGCCAGTCGTTCGCCGCCGCGCCGCCGTCCACCCGCAGCGCCGGCACCGCGAGCTGCGCGCCGCCGGTCATGGTGACCAGCAGCTCGGCGGTGGCGAAGGCCATCGCTTCCAGCGCGGCGCGCGCGAGATGCGCGCGCGTCGTCCCCCGCGTGATGCCGGTGATGGTCCCTCGCGCCTCCGGCTCCCAGTACGGCGTGCCCAGACCGACGAACGCGGGGACGAAATGCACCCCACCCGTGTCCGGGACGCTTCGCGCCAGCGCCTCGGTTTCGGCGGCGCTGCTGATGAGGCCGAGACCGTCCCGGAGCCACTGAACCGCCGCGCCGGCGATGAAGATGCTGCCCTCGAGTGCATAGGCGGGCTCGCCCTGGGGGCCGCAGGCCGCGGTCGCGAGGACGCCCTCGGCCGGCAGGGGCCGCTCGTTGCCTGCGTGGACCAGCAGGAACGCGCCAGTGCCGTAGGTGTTCTTGCTGCGGCCCGGTACAACGCAGCCTTGGCCGAAGAGCGCGGACTGCTGGTCGCCGGCGAGCCCCGCAATCGGGAGCGCAAACCCAAGGTGTGCGGCGTCCGCCTCGGCGACTAGGCCCGCGGAGGGCACCACGCGAGGCAGGATGCCTGGCGGAATCCCAAACAGGCGTAGCAGCTCGGGGTCCCAATCCCGCGCGCGCAGCGAATAGAGCAGCGTACGGCTGGCGTTGGTGTGGTCGGTGACGTGAGCTCGCCCGCCGGTCAGTTTGGCGACCAGCCAGCTCTCGATCGTCCCTGCCGCTAGCTCGCCCCGCTCGGCCCGCCGGCGCAGCTCGGCATCACGGAGCAGCCACTCGAGCTTGGTCGCCGAAAAGTAGGGGTCGGGCACCAGGCCGGTACGGTCGCGGAGCAGCGGCGCCAGGCCCGCGTCCTTGAGCTCGCGACAGCGCTCGCTGGTGCGGCGGTCCTGCCAGACGATGGCGGGGGCGACAGGGAGGAGCGTCCGCCGGTCCCACAGCACCACGGTTTCGCGCTGATTGGTGATTCCGATGCCGACCGGCCGTTCGCGCGTCGCCGCGAGGGCCTCGCGGGCCGCCTCCAGGGTGACCCGGAAGATTTCTTCCGCATCGTGCTCCACCCAGCCGGGCCGGGGATAGTGCTGGGTGAGCTCGCGGTAGCCGCGCCCGAGCACGCTCCCGTCCTGGTGAATGAGGAGCGCCGTGGAGCCGGTGGTGCCCTGGTCAAGGGCGAGGATGGAGGACATGGCGGGCGGCGGGGCGATCGGTGGCGGACGCTGACTG
>DASQPE010000268.1:0-5766 GCA_035644115.1 Gemmatimonadales bacterium | reverse complement strand
CGGCCGCGCTCGGCGATCTCGACCCGCAGAGTCTGGTTGAGCCGCTGCACCTCGGCCGTTCGCATGAGACCCAGAATGAGCAGGGTACCGGCGGCAACCGCGATACCGAGCCCGTGGGAAGGGGACAGCTCCCAAGCCGGTACCTCGACCAGATCGGGATCGGCGGTGAACCGGGCCGCTGCCATCGCGCTGTAGTGCATCCCGGCGATCGCGCCGCCCATCACGACGCCGCTCGCCACCTTCAAGCCGGCCCACCGTTCCGGATTAGCTACCCGGAACCCGCGGGAAAGCCAGAGCGCCACGAACGAGGCGCCGATCGCTATGCCGATGGAGACGCCCACGAGGTCCGCGCGGTAGCTGAGATGGGCCTGCATTTGCATCGCGGCCATGCCGATGTAATGCATCCCCGCGATGGCCGGTCCCATGCAGAGCGCCGCGACGCTCAGCGCACCCAATCCCACAGTGCCGGGCCGGCCCACGACCCAGAGGGCGAGCCCCGACGCCCCGATTGCGACCAGCACTGACAGCAGGACGAGATTGAACCCGTAGGTCACCGGAATCGGGAGGTGAAACGCGAGCATGCCCACGAAGTGCATGCTCCAGATGCCGACGCCGAGTGCGACGGAACCGCCGAGCAGCCAGCCGAGACGGGCTCGGCCCGTGACCGAGGAGAGGCGGCCCGCGAGGTCCAGCGCCGTATAGGAGGCGGCACTCGCGACGACCACCGACAGAAACACCAGGAGCGGACTGTAGCTTCCCGTGAGCACCATGAGGAAGCGCCGACGATAGATGGTCTCGGCCGACTTCGATTTGCAGTGCCACCTGAATCTCTGTGCGTCCCCGCCGGTCCCGCCAGGGGCTGCAATACCCCCCCGGGTCCATCACATGATGCCCCGGCCCCCCGACCGGGGGAGCACCGGCATCCAAGCGGATCGTCCTGGCGGCATCAGTCTCCCTGATCGGGGGAACACGCCGATCCAATCGCCCGGCGCCCGGCGGGCCCAACTTGATGCCGAACCTACCAAGGAGTGGAAGATGCAAATCAGAGCTCTCGCACTCGCCGTCGCGATCGTGTGCTGGGCCACGCCGGGATCAGCGCAAACCCCGGCGAAGTGGGTCTCGTACAACGCCGCAGCCAAGACCGTCACCTTTACGCTCGAGGCCGGTGCTCCGGGGTCGAACGGGCCGTTCAACTTCGATGGCTACACCAACGGTGGCGCCACGCTGGTGGTCCCGCCTCAGAGCACGGTGGTCATCAACTTCATCAACCATGACGGCACGCCTCATAGCGCGGAGCTGATTCCGGACCAGGATCCCATGCCCAACGCAGGCGGAGACCCCGCGATTCCGGGTGCCTACACCAAGGATGTGACGCAAGGATTGCCTCAGGGAGGGACCGACGTCATGCGGTTCACGGCTCCGAGCAGCGGGAGCTACCGAATCTTCTGCGGTGTCCCCGGCCATGGCCTCTCGGGGATGTGGATTCGGCTCAAGGTGGACCCGGCGGCCAAATCGGCCAACCTGGTCACCGGATGACCCGTGACGTCGGGCCGGAGCGGCGCAGCCGGGACCCGATGTACGCTACCACGCCGAGGTTCAGCACCAGGGCCCCAACCCGTGGCAGGCTCGGCTGGCGGGCCACTTCAAAGGCCTCGATCGGCACAAACGACGCCGTGGCCACCAGCGTCAGATATTCGGCCCAGCGGCGTGCCAGCCAGAGCCCGACGCCTTCGGTAGTGAACAGGGCCGCGTAGAGGAACGCTCCAATTGCCAGAACCTCGAGCCGGCCCGGTGGGAGGCCCGCGGCCCCGGCCAGGAGGTGCTGAACCAGCCTGCGATCCGCGCTGGTCGCAACGGCAGCTCCCCAACTCTGCGCGTGGGCGGCAACGCCGGGGTCGAGGAGCTTGAGGGCGCCGAGGCCGACGATTGCCAGCAGCACCGCCTTGCCGAACTTGAATACGGCGACTAGACGGAGGCCTCTATCCATCCGCTATCACACCTCTCGCATCACCACGGAGAAGTCTGTACGGTACCTGAAGCACGACCTCGGTTCCGTGGCCCAGCGCGCTCCGGACCGAGAGTTTCCCTCGTATCTGGCTCGCTCGCTCCCGCATGCCCAGCAATCCCCAGTGGCCGCCGTAGGTGTGCAAGTCGGGGTCCATAGCGAAGCCGCGTCCGTCGTCAGTCACCGTCAACCGCACGCCACGGAGCTCGTACCCGAGCCCCACCTGAACCCGCTGTGCTTCTGCGTGCTTCACGATGTTCGCGATGGCTTCCTGCGCTACCCGGAACACCACCGCCTCCACCTCCGGGTCCAAGGCTCGAGGCTGGCCCTCAATCCGGACATCGAGCTCGAGCCCCGTTCCTCGCAAGGTTTCCTCCGCGGTGGCCCGTAGCGCGGCCGAGAAATCGGCCCGCGCCAACGAGGGCGACCGCATGTCCCACACGGCATTGCGGGCATCTTCCAGGGTCTTCTGGGCCAGGCCGACCAGGTCGCGCAGGGAGGCGACGATGTCGGGCGGGCCGGTGACCCGGGTCGTCGCGGCCAGCAGCTTGAGTGCGACCCCGGTAAAGCCCTGCAGGAGAGTGTCATGGATCTCCCGCGCGAGCCGGGTGCGCTCGTCGAGCACGGCGGTGAAGCGGGCTTCGAGCGTCCGCTCGCGCGCCCGGCGCAACGCCCGCTCTGCCCGCTTGCGCGCGGTGATGTCCATGATCACGCCGATTAACTCGACCAGCTCGCCGGCCTGGTTCAGCACCGGGCGCGCGAGGGTGTGGATGTATCGGATCGAGCCGTCGGGTCGCACGATCCGGACGTCCAGGTCGTAGCCCCGCTTCTCCCGGATCGCGGCGGCGATGGTCTGCTCCGCGAGCTCGCGATCGTCCGGATGCCACAGCCGGGCGACCAGCTCGCCTCGCACCACGGCGATCGCCGGGTCGAGCCCGAAGATGCGGAAGGCTTCCTCCGACCAGTAGATGTCCCCGGTCGCGACCCGTCGGGCCCAGCTTCCGGTGTGGCTCAGCTGCTGGCCCGCCGCGAGATACGTTTCGCTGCGGCGGAGGTCGTCCTCCAGCTGCTTGCGCTCCGTGATGTCCCGGTACATCACGTACTCGGCCGCCTGGCGGCCGGCCACCATGATGGGGGTGGCGACCAGCGAAACGTGCACCCGCTTGCCCTCCCGGGTGCGCCGAACCGTCTCGGCCTCGATCCGCTCGCCCCCCTCGGTCAGACGGCTGCTGAGCTGTCGCGCCTCCTCCTCCAATTCCTCCGGCACCACCAGCGCAATAATCGCCTTCCCGATGGCTTCGGCCGCGGTGTACCCGAACAGGCGGGTGAACTCTCGATTCACCCGAAGCACTGCGCCCCGGGGGTCGAGCAGCGCAATGGCTTCGGGAGCCTGCTCGAACAGCTCGTCGAGCTGTGCGGTCCGTTCCCGGAGCTCCGCTTCGGTGCGCGCGCGCTCGGCGATCTCGACCTGCAGATCCCGGTTGACCCGCTGCAACTCCGCGGTTCGGGCGGCCACCCGCTCCTCCAGCTCGTTCCTGGCCTCCTCGAGGAGACGCGCGCTCCGCTGCCGCGCCGCGCTGAACCAGGCGGCCAGCACCGCGAACGACAGGAAGACCAGGAGATAGGGACTGTGCTGCGGACGAAGATCGAGCGAGTAGAGCGGGGGGAGGAAAAGGAAATCGAACGCGACAGTCGAGAGCACCACGGCCAGGATTGCCGGCCCGGTGCCGGTATACCAGCCGCAGAGCAGGATGGCTGCGAGGAATGGTGCCGGGGGATGTTCCAGGCCCAGCCGCTCGAGCGCCCAGGCGACCACGACGGCGCCGGCCACCGCCAGAAGGGCGGAGCCGTACCGCCAGGCTGCCGAGCGCTCCCGGCCTCGAGACGCGACCGCCCACCCCTGCCCGCGACTGGTACTCACGCCACCAAGATATCGACCTCAGCGGGCGCCTAAGCCCCGGCGTCGCGCGTGGCGGGTGTTACCAGGCCTACACCTCCCCGCGACACTCTCGCTGCGGGGCCACCGAAAATTCGCTCCGCCCTCGCTTCAGATCGCCTATGCAGCCTCGCGGAGGACCTATATTGGCGCACGACCGGCGGCCCTTTGGTGAGCCCGCGGTCGCTGGCCAGCTACTGAGCCGTTGACAAATCAATATTTGTTGATATAACATAGGTGCCATGCGCACCGCGGCCCCGGCTCGCACCGACACCGCTCGCCTGTTCCACGCGCTCTCCGATCCTACGCGGCTTCGGGTCGTCGAGCTGCTCCGGCACGGCGAGCGGTGCGTCTGCGATCTCACCGAGGCGGCCGAGGCCGCGCAGTCGCGGCTGTCGTTCCATCTCAAGGTGCTGAAGGACGCTGGACTGGTTTCGGATCGGCGGGAGGGACGCTGGATCTATTACCAGCTCCGCCCGGAGGCCCTGGAGTCGCTGGGAGCGGTGCTCGCGAGCCTCGAGCCCCATCCACCGTCCGCTCGGCGGCGCGGGTGTTGTGCCTGACTCGATGACCCCCCCTGACGCCCTGCGCGAGGTTGTGCGCGACAAGTACGGCGAGGCCGCCCGCCGGGCCACGCTCGGAGCCCGATCGGGTTGCTGTGGCTCGGCACTGTGCGGGGAGGCCGCCGACCCGATCACGACCAATCTCTACAGCCCGGGCGAGGTGGCCTGTTTACCCGCCGGCGCGGTGCTCGCGTCGCTGGGCTGCGGGAACCCGACCGCGCTCGCCGAGCTGCACCCGGGAGAGATCGTGCTCGACCTCGGCTCGGGCGGCGGGATCGATGTGCTGCTGTCGGCCCACCGTGTCGGGCCGACCGGGAAGGCCTACGGTCTCGACATGACCGACGACATGCTCGTGCTCGCGCGCGAGAACGCGGCGAAGGCCGGCGTGACCCACGTCGAGTTTCTCAAGGGAGAGATCGAGTCGATTCCCCTTCCGGACCAGTCGGTCGACGTGATCATCTCGAACTGCGTCATCAATCTCTCGGCCGACAAGCCGCGCACCCTGCGCGAGGCGTTCCGGGTTCTCAAGCCGGGTGGCAGGCTCGCCGTGTCCGACGTAGTTATCCGGGGTGACGTGCCCCAGCCAGTGCGAAAGAGCCTGGAGCTGTGGGTCGGGTGTGTGGCCGGGGCGCTGGAGGAGAGCGAGTTTGCGGCCCTGCTCACGGCCGTCGGGTTCATCGATCCGAGCATCGAGCCGACCCGAGTCTACCAGGTCGACGACGCTGAGGCATTCCTCACGGGCGCCGGTCTCGATGGCGAGGTGCTCGCGCGCGAAATCGGCGGGCGGGTGATGGGCGCATTCATCCGCGCGCGGAAGCCGGCCCCGTGAGCCGGGCCGCTTCCGAGGGGCGGCGGCGCGTCGGCGCGATCCTGCGGGACGCGCGCCCCCCTGACCTGCCGGCCGTCATAGGGCTCCTCTCCGGCGCCGGGCTGCCCACCGCCGGCGTTCCAGCTGGACTGGAGGGCTTTATCGTGGCCGAGGATGCGAACGGGCTGGTCGGGGTGGCGGGTCTCGAACGCTACGGCCCGGCCGGCCTGCTGCGCTCCGTGGCGGTGACCCTCTCGGCCCGCCGGAGCGGCGTGGGCGGCGCGCTGGTCCGCCGCATTCTGGCGGACGCGGCGGCGGGCGGAGTCAGCGACGTCTACCTTCTCACCACGACCGCCGAGTCATACTTCCCGAGACACGGCTTCAGCCGGATCGCGCGCGAAGCCGTGCCCGAGCCGGTCCAGGCGTCCGTCGAGTTCCAGGGCGTCTGCCCTTC
>DASQPE010000267.1:0-9159 GCA_035644115.1 Gemmatimonadales bacterium | reverse complement strand
TGAGAGCCATAATGCTCCTGGCCGCCTTCACCCTTGAGGACCTACTGAAGGGGAATCTTGTCGAGACCGCGAAGGGGGCTTTGAATAAGAGCGGCCGGTTCAGGTACGATCGTCACGACCTGCTGGATCTCGCTGGCAAAGCCAATATCGCGCTTTCGGAACAGGAAACGGACCTTGTTGAGCGTCTAGATGTCTACCTAAAATGGGCTGGCCGATATCCGATTCCTCTAGTCTACGACGACCTGCTGCCTCGGACGTTGCCCTCGGGCGGGTTTAGTGTGCAGACGTACGGCTCCAGTGCCGACCGAGGTATCTGGCGTGCCCTCGTCCAAAGGATTCAGGCTTAAAGCACAGCGGGCCGCCCGGTTCGAGCGGCCCTTTTGGTCACTGTAACTCGACTGTAACCAATCTACTGCCACCATAGCCGGCTACGCCCAACCATCCTACCCCGCCCTGCGACCTAACCCACAACGATTACTAGGGTTTGGTCATCCATCGCCGACGGTGGGTGTCCCCTGTCAGGGATTGAACTTTCCGAAATCCTGGGGGTCCATCTTCTCGAGGTACTCCTTGAGCTTGTCGGCGTCGAGCCCGGGACCAGGAGAGGGCTCGTCGGTCTCGACCCCCGACTGATCGAGCAGATGGTCGCTGGTGAAGATCGGCGCCCGGAGCCGCAGCGCGAGCGCGATGCTGTCGGAGGGGCGCGCATCGACCTGGAAGACCTGGTCGTCGCGCCGGATGAGCAGCTCGGCAAAGTAGGTGTTTTCCTTTACCGCGCTGATGACGACCCGGCGAAGCTCGCCGCCCAGGCCCACGATCACCTGCTTGAGCAGGTCGTGCGTGAGCGGGCGCTGGGCTTTCATGCCTTGCAGCTCCATCGCGATGGCGCTCGCCTCGGCCGGCCCGATCCAGATGGGCAGCACTCGGGAGCCGTCCTTCTCGCGGAGAATCACTACCGGGGTGTTCGTGGTGCGATCCAGCCCCAGATGCGCCACAGTGACTTCGATCATGCTCGAGTTGAGAGTCCTCAGCGCGCGGCGGTCTGGAGGTCCTTCACGCGGTTGGTCTCTTCCCAGGTAAACAGCTGGACCGTCCGGCCATCGTACTTCACGGTCTTGGGCCGGCGGCCGAAATGCCCGTAAGTAGCAGTCGGACCGAAAATTGGGCGCTTGAGCTTGAGGGTGTCAATGATGCCGCGGGGAGTCAGGTCGAAGACCTCGCGGACGATCTGCTCCAGCCGCCGGTCGGGCAGCGCACCGGTGCCGAAGGTGTCCACCATGACGGAGACCGGCTCGGCTACCCCGATGGCGTAGGCAACCTGCACCTCGCAGCGTCGCGCGAGCTTGGCTTCGACGATGTTCTTGGCGACCCATCGGGTCGCATAGGCGGCCGAACGGTCGACCTTGGAAGGATCCTTGCCGCTGAACGCGCCGCCGCCATGGCGCGCCATGCCACCGTAGGTGTCCACGATGATCTTGCGGCCGGTGAGGCCCGCATCGCCGTGGGGCCCGCCCACCACGAACCGGCCGGTCGGGTTGATCAGAATCTTGACCCGCTCGTGATCGAGCTGAGTCGCCTCGAGCACGGGCCGGATGACCTCATCGATCACTGCCTGGCGAATGGTGCCGTTGCCGAGCGTACGACCCGCGTGCCGCTCCGCATGCTGGGTGGACACCACCACGGTGCGCACCGCGACCGGCCGATCGCCCTCGTATTCCACCGACACCTGGGATTTGCCGTCGGGGCGCAGCCACTCGACCTTGGACGCCCCGTCGGTGCCCTTGCGCACCTTGGCCAGCCGCTCCGTAATCCGGTGCGCGAGCAGAATCGGGACCGGCATTCGCTCCCGGGTTTCGCTGGTCGCGTAGCCGAACATCATGCCCTGGTCGCCGGCGCCCTGCTGCCGGTGATAACCCTCGTCGACGCCCCGCGCGATGTCGGGCGACTGCCGGTCGATCGAGGAGAGCACGGCGCAGGTCCGGCAGTCGAAGCCGTACGATGCGTCGGTGTAGCCGATCGCCCCGACGGTCTCGCGCACGATGTCCGGAATGTGCACGTACGCCTTGGTGGTGATCTCCCCAGCCACCACCGCCATGCCCGTGGTCACCAGCGTCTCGCAGGCCACCCGGCCATTCGAATCCTTGCTCAGGATCGCATCCAGGACGGCATCGGAAATCTGGTCGGCGACCTTGTCGGGATGGCCTTCGGTGACCGACTCGGACGTGAAGACGTGACGCTTGGAGGTGGCCATGGTCTGCGCAGGAGAGCGTTGGGAGAATGACAAACGCGCGCTGCGTCAGGACAGCGCGGAGCCGGGACGCAAGCTAGCCACCCGCGCCCGACCCGGCAACGCCGCTTGCGGGTCGAGCAGACGCAAATCCAGGTACTGAGACACGGCGGCACGGACCGCCTCGAGCACCGCGTCCGCCGTCGGCGCGTGCAGTGCGGCCTCGGCCGCGTCGCGGGCGGCGGACTCGGGCACCATGCGGATCACCCATTTCACCAGCGGCAGGGCCGGCGGCCCTACGCTCAGGGAGCGATAACCAAGCCCGATCAGCAGCACGACGGAGAACGGCTCCGATGCCATCTCGCCGCAGACGCTCACCGGCAAGTTCGCGGCGGTGCCCACGTCGATGATCTGCTTGAGCTGCCGGATCACGGCCGGATGATGCGGGGTAAACCGGTCCGCCAGCCGAGCGTTGCCCCGATCCACCGCGAGGGTGTACTGGGTGAGGTCGTTGGTCCCAACGCTGAAGAAGGCACTCACCTCGGCCAGCCGGTCGGCGATCACCACGGCCGCCGGGGTCTCGATCATCACGCCTATCGGAATCGTCGCCGCAGCCCGGACCCCGGCCTGCTTGAGGGCAGCGGCCTCTTCCATGAGGAGCTCCTTCGATCGCAGAACCTCCTCCACCCGGGTTACCAGCGGGAGCATGAGCCGCACGTCGCGGTCGACCGCGGCACGGAGGACAGCCCGAAGCTGGGTGCGAAAGACGTCCGGCTGATCAAGGCAGACCCGGATCGAGCGCCAGCCCAGGAACGGATTGGCCTCGGCCGGGGCCTGGAAGGACGCGGGAAACTTATCGCCACCGAGGTCGAACGAGCGGAGGATGATGGTGCGCTCGGGGAAGGCCAGGGCAACCCGTCGGAAGTACTCGGTCTGCTCGTCCTCCGTCGGCATATTGGTGCGGCCGGTCAGCAGAAACTCGGTCCGGAGCAGTCCTACGCCCTGCGCCCCGAAGCGAACCGCCGGCTCGATCTCCTCCGGGAGATCGACGTTGCCCATGAGCACGACCGGCGATCCCTCCGGCGTCGCCGGCGGCTGGTCGGTCACGCTCTCGAGCTCGAGCTCGAGCCGGTGCCGCCGGCTCACCTGAACCTTGGCGTCTTCGAGCTCGTCGCGGGTCGGCTCGAGCAGAATCGTGCCGGCTTGCCCGTCCAGGAGGAGGACGCGGCCGTCGGGAATCCAGGTCATCGCCCCCACGGCGCCCATGACCGCCGGAATTCCCAGCGAGTGCGCCAGGATCGCGGCATGGGAGGTTCGGGTGCCCTCTTCGCTGACCAGCCCAACGACGTGCTCGCGATCGAGCTGGACCGTGAGACCGGGCGAGAGCTCCTTGGCGACCACGATCACCTGCTCGTCCGGCGACACGTCCTTGAGCTCGTCCAGCTTGCGTCCCATGAGCCGGTGCAGCATCCGCATCTGGATAGCATGCAGGTCGGCCAGCCGGTCGCGCAGACGGGCGCTGGGAGAGTTGGACCAGAGGTTCCGGATCTCGAGTGCCTTGAACTCGTAGGCGGTCTCCGCGGCCAACCCGTTGTTCCGGATCAGCTGCTCGACCGATTGCAGGAAGTACTCGTCCTTGGCCATCTCGATCTGGGCGTCGAAGATGCGGGACTCCTCCGGGCCGGCCCGCTGGAGGACGCGCTGGCCGAGCTCGTGCAGTGAGGCCGCGACCGAGTCGACGGCCTCGCGCAGCTTGCGGATCTCGTCCTCGACCTGCGACGCAGGCACCGCCCGGTCGGGGACATCGGGGAAGTCAAGGCGGATCACGACCGCCGGAGCGCACGCCACCCCGGGTGAGACACCGACGCCGCGGATCACATGCGGAGCCGTCATCGTCACATCTCCCCGAAGCCGGCAGCCACCAGCTCGGCCAGGGCCTGCACGGCGCGGTCGGCATCGGGGCCCGCGGCCCGAATGGTGATGCTGCTTCCGCACTCGGCGGCGAGCATCATCACGCCCATGATACTCTTTCCGTTCACCTCCATGCCGTCCTTGTTGAAGAAGACATCGGCCTGGAACGTGGCTGCGAGCCGCACCATCTGCGCGGCGGGCCGGGCATGCAGACCCAGGGGGTTGACGATCATCGCATCGCGCTCCGTGATGGGGCCGGTCATCATCGGAGCGCCAGGCGGCACAGGAGGGTGAGGAGCACGGCAACCAGCGCAAAGCGGCCCCCGGTCATGCGCGATCCGAAGAGCCGCCCGCTGGCGATGCCGAGCCCGGCCACGAGCACTACCGCGACGACGCTGAGCGGCCCGAACGCCCCGAGAAACCAGCCGGCCACCAGCGGGGCGGCGAGCCCCACGAGAAAACCGGCAGCGAGCCCGACCCGCGGGATGGCACGGGGCACCCAGGAGCTGCCGATCGCCGAACCGACGCCCATCCCGGCAGCCAGGCCGGTGCGGAGCGACCAGCGAGCCGTCCATATTCGCACTGCGTTGTACACCAGCAGGAACCCGACGATCGCCCACCAGCGGGCCCCCAACACCACGGCAACGAGCGCCGCGCCCACCAGGGCCGGCAGCAGCCCGGCCCAGAACAGCTGATCGCCCAGTGCGCCCAGCGGGCTGCAGAGCGCGGTGCGAAGGCGCGCGATCTGCACTCCCGGTACCGCATCGTACTCTGCCCGGGCCGTGGCGCCCAGGGCGAGGCCGGCCAAGTTCGGGTTGCAGTTGAAAAACTCGGCCGAGCGCACCACGGCCTCCGAGTGGCGCACGGGGTCGGCGGCCTTGAGGCCCTCGAGCAGCGGTTCGGCCGCGTAGCCCATGCCCACGCCGAGCATCCGCTCGTAGTTCCAGCTCCCCTGCACCGCGAACAGGCGGAGCAGCGCCCGGGCCACGCCGTTCATCGGAACACCGCCAACGCCGCCCCGACGGCGAGCCCGGCCGCGAGCCAGGTCCGCCGGCGTCCGCGGCCCGCGCTCCGAAGAGCGCCGCCCACCGAGGCCGCGAGCCCGGCGCCGATCACGACCAGCGTGAGCGCTACCGCAGTGCGCCGGTCGAGGATGAGCCACCGCGCGGCGGCCCAGGCGCCGCCCAGTCCAATCAGGGTGAGGAGCGCGCTGCGGAGAGCATCCCGCGCGATGCCGGCATACTGCAGCCGGCGAATGGCCGAACTTTCGCCCGCGGCGAGCGCGGCGGCGTGACGCTGCACGGCCTCGGCGTTGAGCCGCCGGAGCTGCTGGAGACTCCACCCGCCCAGCACCGAGACCAGCAGCCCGACGGTCCCCGCCAGGCCGAGGCTCAGCTCCCACGGCGCTCCGGCAAGGAGCGCCGCCGCGGCGAGAGTGGCCGGGCCGTAGTCGGGATACCGCGCGGCCCCCACCGGCAGCACGTCGAGCGCGAACAGCTCGAGCAGCACTCCCGCGCGGAGTCCCGCCATCGGATCGCCCAACAGGAATCCCGCCACCCCACCTGCGACGAACGGCCGGGCGATCATGGACTGGGCCACGCTGACCAGGTCGAGCCCGACCAGGGTGCCCCAGAGCACCAATCCGAGCAGGACCAGAGGCGCCATCGTCATTCCACACTCCGCAGCGGCACGGCGGCAGCGGTGGGAAGATCTTGCGCCGTGATCTTGGCTCCCCGGGCCTCCAGCTGCCGAAGGCAGTCGAGCTCCTCGTCGGTGAGATAGAGGTACGGGAGTCGCTGTCTGCGGCCCGGCCGATGGTGGATCCCGCCGAGGTTGATCTTGTGCATCACAGTGCGGTCGGCAGCGTGCAGGGCAGCCATGGTGCCGATATCGCCGGTAAGGAGCAGGCTCCGGCCGGGCGCTGCCTGCCACCCGGCGAGCGACCGGGCAGCGTCGGCGACGTTGGAGAAACGGAGATCAATCTCCGCGGGGACCGCCATGCGATAGAGATCCTGCTCCCAGGTGCTTTGCGCCACCTGGTCATCGACCAGAATGATGAGGTCGATGCCCAGCGGACGTCCCCAGCCTACGACCACTTGCCCGTGGATCAGGCGGTCGTCCACCCGGTTCAGGACGATGGGCATCAGGGAACCTTGATCGCCCGCTCCCCCGTGGCCGCCGCCCGCGCGGCCGCGGCCTCGGGCGTCTGGGACAGATGGAAGACAAAGTCGATCAGCATCGCGAGGTTGACTCCCGTGACCACTTTCACGTCGGGCCGGGGGCGCAGCCGCGCCAGCGCCGCGACGAGGCAGGATCCGCTCGCCATGTCCACGAAGACCACGGTCGCCCGGTCGCCGACGGCGCCGACGATGCGCTCTTCCAGCGCCCCCCGATCGCACCCGGTGTTGGAGACGGGGATCAGGACGCCGCGCACCCCGCTCACCTGCTCCACCGCGTCTACCAAGGCTCCCGCCAACGGGCCGTGACACACCACGACTCCCTGCAGATCACTCATAGTCGTCCTGCAGGTACTCCTTCACCCCGCTCCGCTCCTTCATGCGCCGGATGAGCCGCTCGTTGAACGCGGCGGCCACGTCCACGCCGGAGTAGCGGAGGAGGTGCATCATGGCGACGACCTCGGAGATCACGGTGATGTTCTTGCCCGGATTGAGCGGCACGACCACCTTGGGCACCGGCACTTCGAGAATGAGGGTTTCCTGTCGGGCGAGTCCGGTACGGTCGCTGTCCTTGGCGGTCTCCCAATCCTCGAGCTGGACGATGACCTCGATTCGCTTCTGCTGGCGCACCGCGCGCACGCCGAACAGCGCGGGGATGTCGATCAGCCCGATGCCCCGGATTTCCATGTGATGCGCGGCCAGCTCGTGGCCCCGGCCGATCAGCACGTCCTGTCCCCGGCGCGTGACCTGCACGATGTCGTCCGCTACCAGCCGGTGGCCCCGCTCGACCAGGTCGAGCACGCACTCGCTCTTGCCGATCCCCGAGCGCCCGATGAAAAGGAGCCCGACGCCGTAGACGTCCGCCAGCGACCCATGCAACGTCGTTCTGGGCGCGAAGGCGTCTTCCACGATCGGTTTGACCCGCCGGTAGAACTCGGCCGTCTTGAGTCGGCTGCGGAGGACCGGCACGCTGCGGTCCTTGGCGAGGTCGAGCAGCTCCTGAGGGACTTCCTGCCCCTTGGTCACGAAGACGCAGGGGAGGTCGAAGGTGAAAAAATGCTCCAGTCGCTGGTGCCGCTCCGCCTCCGGCAGCGATCGCAGATAGGTGATCTCGGTCTCGCCGAGGACATGGAGTCGGTTGGCCGCGAAGCGGCCGGTGTAACCCGCCAACGCGAGACCGGGACTCGCGACCTCCGCGTCGGGCAGCTGGCGGTCGAGACCCAGCTCGCCGGTGAGCGCCTCGAGCTGGAGCGGGTCTCCGCGGCGGGTGAGGAAATCGCGAAGCCGGAGCATCAACTCGGTTTGGTGGGCGGGGTGCGGGCGCGGCGGTGGTGACGGCCGTTCCCCTTGTCGAGCTGCCGCCGCAACTTGTGCTCCGCGCGGTCCAGCGCAGTGCGGTGGTCTCCTCCCTCACCCTTGGCCACGAAGATCTCGCCCCGCGCCACCCGCAAGCGGAGCTCGACCACGCGCTGCTGGCCGTCTTCATCGAACACGATGGCCGTCTCCAGCGGCCGCAGCGCGAAGGTCGCGAGTCGGTCACTGACGGCGAGCGCGCGGGCCCTCAGCGCGTCGTCGATCTCGCAGTGCCGGGCCGTGATGGTAGTCTGCATCGCTCTCCTCCCTTGTCGTCGCGGCCTAAGCCGAGCCCGCGATGATATCGTGCAGGTGGCGTTCGGTAGCTTCGGCCGACCGCTCCCAGGTGTGCGCCTCCGCGAACTGCCGCGCCCCAGCGCCCAGTCGCTCGACCAGCGCCGGCTCGGCGGCCAACTGCAGCATCCGGTCGGCCAGCGCCTGCGCGTCACCGTGGGGAGCCAGGAACCCGGTCTCACCGTGACGCACGGAGTCGCGCAGACCCGGACTGTCCGACGCGAGCGACGGTGTGCCGCACGCGCCGGCCTCGACCACCGTGATGCCCCATCCTTCCTTGGGCGAGGGGAACAGGTTTCCCCAGGCTTGTCTGAGCAGCCGGATCTTCTGGTCTTCGCTGACGAAGCCATGAAACGTGACTGCCGAAGCGACCCCGAGGCTGGCTGCCAGCCCCTCCAGGTGGGAGCGATAGTCGCCCGAGCCCGCGATGTCGAGTCGGAGATCGGCACGGGTGCGCCGCGCCACCGCGAGGGCCCGGATGGCAACGTCTACCCCTTTATAACGCTTCAACCTACCAACATACAAGAAGCTGGGGGACGTCGCCCGCGTCCCGGGCGGACCAGGGGTAAAGTGCCCGCTGTCCACCCCCGGGTGGATCACCCGGATCCGGTCGCGCTGGACGCCCCTCGCGATCAGGTCGTCCCGGGTGCTCTCGCTGATGGCGTGAAACCCCGCCCGCCGATAGGCCCAGGGGACGGGTCCCTCGCTCAACCAGACGATCGTCGCCGCCGGCCAGGACGCTTCCTGAAACGCGGTGTCGCCGAAAAGGTGGGGGACCATCGCGCAGAACGGGAGCGACGTGAGACTCGCGAGAAAGAGCGGCAGCTTGTTAATGTCCTCGACGACGATGTCGGGCCGCTCGTCCGCGAGGGCTCGGCGGACGGCGCCGCGCCCGCGCAACGCGAAGCCGTTGCGCGTGGCGACTCGCCGCACCGCGATGCCGTCGATCACCACCTCGGGCGGAGCACCAGCCCAACCCGAGCATACCATTCGGACCCGATGCCCTCGCGCGGCCAGCCGCTTGAAGATCTCGAACACATGCAGCTCGGCCCCCCCTGCGTTGGGGTTCTTCAGGTCAAGCCAGTTCATCACCAGGATGTTCACAGCCGGCCGAGCGACCGGGCGATCCGGTCCAGCACGCCGTTGACGAAGGCCGGCGCACGCCCCCCCGCGAACCAGTGGGCCAACCGCACCGCT
>DASQPE010000266.1:0-14264 GCA_035644115.1 Gemmatimonadales bacterium | reverse complement strand
GCGGACGTCGGCAATCGGATCCCCCTCGATCAGGATCAGATCGGGCCCGCTTTCCGACCTCGACGGTGCCGAACTCATCGGAGCGGCCAAAGTATTCTGCCGGGTTCCGGGTCGCGGCCTCAAGCACGGCCCAGGGAGGTACTCCGGCCGCAACCATCGCCTCCATCTCCAGGGCGAGGGAAAATCCCGGGACGCTGAAGACCTGCGGCGAGTCCGAGCCGAGCAGGAGCCTGGCGCCGCCATCGTAGAGCGCGGAGAGCAGCGTATCGCGGAGCGCCGCAATCTCGCCCGCCGACGTGCGGAGCCCCATCCGCTCGAGCACGCCGCGCACCGGGCCCTTGCGACGGAGGTCGCGCACTCGGCCGACCCACTCATCCACCGTCCGGTGGGGCAGGTACTGAACCTCCGGGCGCTCCCGCCGCAGCGAATCGGGATCGCGCAGCCCCAGAATCGTCTTCCACACGTCCATGGTGGGCGTATTCCAGATCCCGGCCTCCACGGTCAGACGTACCAGCTGGGGAATCCGGCGACGATCCCCTCCGATGTCTTCAAGGTAGCCATCGAGGTGCTCGATGGACTGACCGGATGCGATGGCGTGCCTCACGTCGATGCTCGAGGGCACATGGCCCGAGATCGGCATGTGGAGCTCCCGGGCGGTTTGGAGAATCGCGTCGTACTCCGCCCGGGTCAGTCCGGGATAGATCTTCAGCACGTCGAAGCCGGCAGCATGATACTCGCGAACCTGGCCCCGCGCGTCTTCGGGTCCGTGGGTCGTCTTGCCGCTGAAGGGCGGTCCCACCGCAAACAGGGTAGGCCCGAGCATCTCGCCGGCGGCAATGCGGCGGCGGTAGTCGAGCTGGTCGGGGGTGCCCATCATCGCCCGAACGGTGGTCGCGCCGGTCAGCACGTAAAGCGCCATCACAGTCTCGAGGGCCGGGTCGTCGCGCGCGGGCACATGGGCGTGCATCTCGGCGATGCCCGGCATGAGGTACTTGCCTCGACCGTCGATGCGACGCGCGCCGGCCGGGACTCGCACACCGGCGCGAGCCCCGATCTCGGCGATCCGGTCGCCGCGGATGACGACGCTCTGGCCCTCGAGGACACGCTCCCGATCCATGGGAACGAGGTTGACGTCCTCGAACACAGTGACGGTGAGGGTGTCGCTCAAGGGACCCGGCGCCTCGCCCTGCGACGCGGCGGCGGGTGCCAGGATGAGCGACGCCAGCAGGGCGATCGGCGTGAACGTGGGAACGAGTCGGACGAAGCGGAGCATCGACTCCGCAATTATGCGTGCATCGGGTCGCGCCCGCCATGCGCGTCGTTGAATCTGGCTGGTGCCGCCGTCGGGTGGGGGACCGTGCCCCGCCGGGCCTTGGCTTGAAACCCTGGGCCGCCGGTTGACGTATCGTGCGCTAAGTCGTACGATATATCGGACGCTATGACGAACCAGACCAGTGAGGTGTCAGGTGGGTAATTGCAAAGATGACTGGGGGTTGGGCGACCTGTTCGCCGGGTTCGGACCGGGTGGGTTCGGGTTCCAGTGGGGATCCGGGCCCCGAGGACGCCGGCATCGGCGAGGACCCATGTTCGAGGCTGGCGAGGTCAAGTTCGTGATTCTTCGGCTGCTCCGCGAGAAACCCCGCCACGGATACGAGATCATCAAGGCGTTGGAAGAGCGCATGGGCGGACACTACACCCCGTCCGCCGGAACCGTCTACCCGACGTTGCAGCTGCTCGAGGACCAAGGCTACGTCCGCGCGGTCGAGACCGAAGGGCGCCGAGTGTATCACATCACTGCGGAAGGCGAGCATTTCCTGGACGAGAACCGCGATGTCATCGACGACATCATCGATCGCGTGCGCGATACGCTGCACGACGTTGCCGGCGGGCAGATGGGCGAGCTCAACGCCGCCGTCGCCCGGCTCGCCGCGGTGACCTACAAGCGGGCCTGGCGGCGCGGGCCCGACCACCCGTCGATCTCGCGGGTGGTGGAGATCCTCCGTCGGGCGACCCAGGAGATCGAGCAGGAGTGGGAGCGGCAGGCAGAAGGCCCTGGGCCGGAGAGGAGTGAGGCGCCATGATCTGGGTGCCAGGCGGCTGGTGGATCCCGTTGGTTCTGGCCGCGCTCTTCTTCTGGGGGCCCTGGCGTTGGGGGCGTCGCCGGATGCGGCCGTGGGATCAGGACCGGTACGGACCGTGGCGGCAGCCTCCGAGAGCGCCGGAGCTCGAGGAATCGGTGCGGGCCCGGCTGGATCTGGTGGACCAGTTGGAGACCCGGGTAAGCGAGCTGGAGAATCGGCTGGATTTCGCCGAGCGGCTGCTGGCCGACAGGCGGGAGGAGAAGGTCATCAGCTCTTGATCATCCTGCGGCTTACAAGTACGGCTGCGCCAATCGGGCAACACCGTCCCGCAAGCGAAGGGCCAGCGGGCGACCTTCCAGCTCAACGAGGGTCACCCGCCGGCCACTCGCTATCTTTTCATCGAGCAAGGCCTCCAGCCGCGCCGCCAGCTGCGTCGAATAGCATTCCACGTCATACTCGAAGTTGAGCCGCAGGCTCCGGGGATCCCAGTTGGCCGAGCCGACCAGCGACCAGCTGCCGTCCACCACCAGGATCTTCGAATGATCGAAGGGCGGCCGTGAGAGGTACACGTGGCAACCCCATTTGACGATCTGGCCTAGCTGCGCCATTGCCGCCCACTCCACCATTCGAAGGTTCCCCCGTTCGGGCAGCACGATCTCCACCCGCACGCCCCGCAGCGCCGCGATCCGCAGTGCGTCGACCAGAGGTAGGTCCGGTAGGAAGTAGGGTGTCGCGAGCCGGATCGAGCGCCGCGCCTGCGAAAGGGCGCCCAGCAGTACCAGCATGAGCGTTTCAAAGTCCTCGTCGGGTCCCTCGGGCAGCCCCCGGGCGACCACGTCGCCTGCGGGCTCTGGCTCCGACCGCCAGATGCCGGCGTCGAGACGCTCGCCCGTGGTGAAGGTCCAGTCGAACGCAAAGGTGTGCCCCAACTGCTGGACAACCGGGCCGCGCAGGCGGAAGTGAACGTCTTGCGTGGCGCTGGGGAGCCCCAGCGCGAGCAGGCAGGCATCGCGGATGTTCATTCCGCCGCAGAACCCGAGCCCCCCATCCACGACCAGTAGCTTGCGGTGGTTGCGGAGCTGAGAATACGGCTGGAAAAATGGGATCTTTGGCGGAAGAAACGCGGCGGTGCGCACTCGTCGGGCGCGCAGCGCCCGAAAGACCGGCGGCCGGCTGTAGCGCGCGCCGACCCCATCTATCAGCACGCGGACCTCGACGCCACGGGCCACGGCGCGGCCCAACGCTTCCACGAATCGGTCTCCGGCCTGGCCCCGGTCGAAGATGTAGGTCGCCAGCCCCACGCTCCGCTCGGCTCCGTCTATCGCCGCGAGCATGGCCGGATAGGCCTGATCGCCGTTCACCAGCACTTCGACGGAGTTGGTCGGCGTGAGCGGAAGGCCGGTGGCGCGTCCCACTACCGTTGCGATTCCGCGCAGGCTGGGCGGGGCGTCGGTCGGGACCAGCGCGGTTGATTCCTGCGTCGCCGCCAGCTCGGCGGTGCGGCTGTCAGCCAGGGGGCGTCCCCTGCGAAGCATCCCGGCCTGACGACGGATCCGATTGATCCCGAACAACCCATACAGTGCTGAGCCCACCACCGGGGTGAGCCACACCAGCCCGGTCCATCCGATGGCCGCACGCACATCGTCTTTGGTGAGGACGATGTGGGCCGATACGAACAGCGCCAGCAGCACGTGCGCGCCGGCGAGGAGCGCCTGAAGCGCAGTCATGAGGAGATCACCGGCGACCAGCCGGATTGGCTGTCGCACCCCGGATCACGGCGCGGATATCCTGGGTCCAGGCATCCGGGCTGTCCGGAGGCACGAACGACCAGGTCTCCAGCGACCGGCCGCTTCCGACGCTGATCCTCACCCGCTCGCCATCCCGGTGTACCTCGTATCCGCGGCCGCGACCCGGTGTGACCTCCACCCCCACCTTCTCGTTCTTGTGAATCAGGAGCGACTGGCGAGTGACCACGATCGACGCCAGGCGATCCTCCCAGGTGCCGCCCCGCCGACCGGCGCCCGCGGTCCAGCGGAACCGCAGGTTGTCCGCCCGGTGAAGAATTCCCTCGGCGGCGAAGCGCTGCTCCTGCCCGGGGCCGAGCCGCCCGGTCTCCTGGCGACACCCCCAAACCAGCGCGACGAGCGCGAAGGCTGGCCCCCAGGACCTGAATCCCATTGAGAAAGGTCTTTCGCTGCGAGATGGACCGGCGCGACGCTCGCGGCGGCTGGGGCATCCGAAAGCCCGTGCGGGTTGGTCTCGACCGTCCCCGAACCGCTTGAACCAGGCGCGGACCCGTTTTAGCGTATGGCCCGCGCCCCACGAACGCCAGACGACGAACGTATGCCCTTCCTAACGCTCGACGGAGTCTCCAAGCGCTTCGACGGAATTGTGGCCGTCGACGCCGTTTCCTGTCAGGTCGACCGTGGTCAGGTGGTGGGCTTCCTGGGCCCCAACGGGGCCGGCAAGTCCACCACCATGCGGATGATTACCCAATACTACGAGCCCGACGCCGGCGCCATTCGGTTGGATGGCACCCTGCTCGGCGATGCCGGGCGCTAAGCCAAGCGACGGATCGGGTACCTGGCCGAAAACAATCCGCTCTACGGCGAGATGCTGGCATCCGAGTATCTCGACTTCATCGGCCGGCTGCGGGACCTCGGCCCCGACGAGCAGCGGCGGGACGAGGCGGTGGCGGCCACCGGCCTCGAGCCGGTTTTTCATCGACCCATCGGGGAGTTCGGGTAGTCGCGCACGGGAAGACCGTGGCCGACCTGGTGGTGGGTCGCCCGGGCGAGATGTATGGCACCGGCTACCTCAGGTCCGCCGGCAAGCCCGGGGTCTACCTCGCACGGAGCGCGCTCCCCCGTCTGGCCAGCCGCCCGGTGGACGAATGGCGCGACCAGCGAATCGGCGGCGTGGCCAAGGATAGCGTGTCAAAGGTGGAGGTCCAGCGCGGGTCGAAGCGCTACACTCTGACCCACCAGGCCGGCCGCTGGATTCTCGCACCGGGCGGGAACACCGATTCCATGGCGGTCGCCAACTTTCTGAACGACCTCGCCGATCTACGGGCCACGGGCTTCGCCACGCGGGCCCAGGCCGACTCGCTCAAGTTTGCGCCCCCCAAGCGGCGCCTGTCCGTGCTCGGGCCCGACGGCAAGCCACGACTCCAGCTCGCGTTCGACTCGACCCAGGGCGGGCTGTGGGTCCGGGCCGACACCGGCGGTACGGTGTGGCGGCTCGACCCGTCGAGCGCGGATCGCATCACGCCGGCCGACACGACGCTCAAGGCGCGGCACAAGGCCTGACTTGCCCTCGTGGAGGCGCGGGTCAGGGCTGGTTCGTCTTGGTCCACGTGTAGACGGTAGACGTGGGAAACGTGATCGTGATCGTGAGCGTGGTGCCGGCCTGCGTGAAGGTGCCGATCGCGGTGGTGCCTGCCGTCGTCGAGTTCTGCGACCAGGTGTTGACCCCGCTGACCAGGTAGGTGCCGACGTCCTCGGTCTGAACCTGCCCGTTCAGGATCAGGGAGAGATCGTAGGTGGCCCCGGTGAGCTGGAGCGTGCCGCTCGAGTTCGCCACGGTCTGCCCTGAAACCTGGATCGATTGCAGCGTGTACGTGCCTGAGAGGTCCACGGGGCCGGCCGGGCTCGTGTTGTCGCTGCACGCCAGCAGTCCGACCGCCACCGCGACGGTGAGCGGAAGCCACCCTGTAAAGCGCATGCGTTTCCTCGGAGCGACGCGGTTGTGGGATCGATGGGAGGCGCCGGGAAGGTGGGCGCAGCCCGGCCGGCCGCGCGCCGGGCAGCCCGTCCTGCATCAGTTACGGAGGCGGGACCTTCGCCGTTGAGAGAGGTGAATGCCGCCGGGGGTCCGGCCTCAGCCGGTTACGTCACGAAGGAAAGCGCCGCTCTTCACGTCGAACACGCGGATCCATACGACCACGCCGGCCCGCCGCTCGTGGACGTAGCGGACGTGAACGACCTTCTTGTCTTGGGACGGGCGGTAGAGGACCCAGCTGCCGGCAGGGGCTCCCACTTCGACATCCGCGCAGGGGCCCGGCTTAGGTTGCTGACCCGGTGGCCGGCCGGGGAACCAGACGCGGCAGAGCCCTGGCGGAGGCAGCCGCCCCGGCGGGACGCCCAGAGTCGCGCCAGCGACGCCGGGGGCCCGGTTTGCCCGCGGCTCGGGCCGAGGCTCGGCCTGGGTGTAGATGCTGCCCTTGGAGCAGGCACCGAGCACGGCGAGCGCGCCGAGCAGGGCGAAGGCGGTGGAGCGGGCGGGGCGTGAGGCCATGGGGTCTCCGGCGGGCAGGAGTCGGAACCCGAGGCGGCAAGTTCCGTGCGGCCGTCAGTAACCGATTGCCCGACTTACAGATCTCGCCATTGGGCTCAGCCCGATCCGGGCCGGCGGGCTGGCGTTCCGCACGGCCCTGAAGCGGCTTGCGAGCGTCAGCGTCCTGCCGCCGACTTGGCGACGTCGCCCGGTTGCCCCGTGCGACTCGTGGCGTCGATGAACCCGGCGACGTCGGCCTTCATACGGACCAGCGAGGGCTCGTTCAGATACATCATGTGCCCCGCGTCGTAGTACTTCATGATGACGTGCGCCCGGAGATCGGGGGCGAGGCCGAGGTGCGACATCATGTACTCGGTCGCGAGAAACGGAGTCGCGAGGTCGAACAGCCCGTTGAGCACCAGCACCCGGAGGTTCGGGTTGTAGCTGAGCGCGTGGGCCAGATCGGGGCCGGTATTGACGATCGGGATCGGCTGCCGCTCGCCCGGAACGCGGTGCTTCCAGTCCCAGACCTCGTACGCGCGGGCGCTAACTACGTAACTCCGATCCGACGGGACATTCAGCTCCCGATGGTAGTAGTCGAGGAACGCCGAGGTATAGGCGGCACTGATGGCAGCGGACTGGGGGTCATAGGCGGCGTTCTGGGCCAGGGGATCGAAGGTGACCCCGGTGAAGCGGGAGTCGAGTCGCCCCACTGTTTCCCGGTGCTCCCGAAGGAGCTCCTGGGTGTACTCGGACTCGGTGACCCGGAGGTTCGCTTTCTTGATGTACTCTACCGAGAGCCCGGTGTACTGGTGGAGCTTGGCAGCGATCGCCTCGCGCTCCGCGTCGCCCAGGGCGTCGCCCTTCATCAGGGCGTCGGCGTAGGGGCCGAGCGACCAGGCCCGCACCTCGGTGAGCAAGCTCTGAAGATCGGCCGGTGGTGACGGCAGGGCATGATGGTACCAGCTGGTCGCCGCGAACGTCGGGACAAACAGGGCATAGGGCCGGTCGTTGCCCGGCCATTCGAAGATGGCCTCGAGGTCGGTGGCCACCGAGACCAGAATCACGCCGTTGAACGCCATGTTCTCCCGGGTCTCGAGGTAGTCCACCACGCCGGCGGATCGGGTGGTGCCATAGCTCTCGCCGAGGAGGTACTTGGGTGAGTTCCAGCGGCCGTTCTCGGTCACGTATTGCTTGATGACCCGGCTCACCGATTCGATGTCCGGGTCCACGCCCCAGAAGTCCTTGTTCTTCTTCTTGCCCAGCGCCCGGCTGATACCGGTACCCACCGGGTCGATCATCACGAGGTCGGTGCGATCGATCAGGCTGTACTGGTTGTCGACCGCCCGATAGGGTGGCGGGGGCGTCGGACCGGCATCCGTCGCGACCACCCGCCGGGGCCCGAGGGCGCCCATGTGCAGCCAGATCGACGACGAGCCCGGACCGCCATTGTAGGCAAAGGTGATCGGTCGTGTGGCCGGGTCCTTGGCATCGGGCCGGGTGTACGCGACGTAGCCCACACTGGCGACCGGCGTATCGCTCGTGTCCCTGATGATGAGCGTGCCGGCGGTCGCGACGTAGGTCAGGGTCTTGCCGCCGATGACGATGGTGTGGCGGGTCACCCACTGATCGGGCTTTGCGACGGGCGGCTTCTCCGAGGCGGAGTCCTTGGCCTCGTCCTGCGCGGCGAGGGAAGCCGGGAAAAGACAGGCGAACGCGGTGAGCAGCAAGCGCATGGTGGGCATGGCAGTCAGTCGGTCAAATGATGGTGCCGTCGGGGATGACGGCGTTCTTGGGGATCACGACGATTCCGTCGCGGACGTAGAAATTACGGCCGTCCAACTCGGCAGGTTTCCCGTCCGGCGTGATCCGTACGCCCGCGCCGATGCGGGCGTTCTTGTCCACGATGGTCCGCTGGATGAGCGTCCCTTGGCCGATTCCCATCGGGGGCGCGCCGTGCCGGGTCCGGTCGGGGGTCTCGTAGTAATCGTGCCCCATCAAGAGGCTGTCGCGGATGGTGGAGCCGGCCTCGATACGGCTTCGGACACCGACGAGGGAGTGCTCGATCACGGCGTCGTTGATGATGCAGCCATCCGCGATCACCGAGCGCTCTACCTGGCTCTTGATGATCTTGGTCGGCGGCAGGTAGCGGGCATGGCTGAAGACCGGGGCGGTCGCGTCGTAGAAGTTGAACTTGGGAAGCGGCTCACAAAGATCCAAGTTGGCCTCGTAGAAGGCCCGGATGGTGCCGATGTCCTCCCAGTAGCCCTGGTGAAGGTAGGCGAACACCCGGCGGCTGGCGATGAGCTGCGGGATCACGTGCTTCCCGAAATCGGCCTCGGTGCCGTCCAGGGCCTCCTTCAGCACCTCCCGCTCGAACAGGTAGATGCCCATCGACGCGAGCAGGGAGTCGGGGTCCACCGGCTGCTCGGTGTCGCCCAGCGCAGCCCATTCGACCCGCAGTGACTCCAGCGCCTCGGGCTCGGCCGGCTTCTCGACGAACCGGACGATGCGGCCATCCGGCGCCACCTGCATGATGCCGAATGCGCGGGCGGCTTCCGGCCGCACCGGCAGCGTGGCGACGGTCAGCTCGGCGCCGGTCGCGACGTGCCGGGCGATCAGTGCGCGGAAGTTCATCCGGTACAGCTGATCGCCCGACAGGATGAGCGTCAGTCGATGGGGGTAGTTCGCGAGGTGGATCAGGTTCTGCCGTACCGCGTCCGCGGTACCCTGATACCACGCCACGCTCTCCGGGGTCTGCTGCGCGGCCAGGATCTCGACAAACCCGGGAGAAAACTGGTCGAAGCGGTAGGTCTCCTGAATGTGCCGGTGCAGAGAGCTCGAGTTGAACTGGGTGAGGACGAAAATGCGGCGGAGGTCAGCATTGATGCAGTTGCTGATCGGAATATCCACCAGCCGGTATTTGCCGCCCAGCGGCACCGCGGGTTTGGCCCGGTCCTTGGTCAACGGGAAAAGGCGGGTGCCGGCGCCCCCGCCCATGATGACGGCGACGATCTCGGACGAGTGGGGCAAAGGGATGGCCGAACTCACCGCGGAATCTTACGATAGCCGGATCGGGTCGGCCAGCATGGCAATCCCGTTCTAGCGCGGACCTCGCGCGACACCATACGTTCCCGGCGCATCCGTTCAGGGGGAGCTCACAATGACTTGGCCCTTGGCGCAACGCCCCGCTGCCTCACCCCGCTCGGTCCGCCGGGCGGCTATCCTGTTGCTGGCCGCAACATTCGCCGGCTGCCACCATCCGCCGCAACCCTCGCCGGAGCTGGGGACCCCTGCCGCCAACATCGTCGTGTCGGTTCAGAACCAGAATCTGAACGACGTAGACGTCTTCGTGAACGTGAACGGGATCGCCCAGCGGCTCGGAACGGTCACGTCGCAGGCCACCAGCAGCTTCGAAGTCAACTGGCAGCAAGTCGGGCCGGCCGGCCGCTTCGCGGTGGTCGTCGCGCCCATCGGAGGCGGGGGCCGTTATCAGAGCGGTGCTTTGCCGGTCAGTCCCGGCGCGCAGGTGTCGGTCAACGTCGCGCCGGTCCTGCGCAACTCCATTACCCAGGTGAACTAGGCGCGGCCGACCGCGAGATCGCCTCGCAACAGCCTTCGTTCCGCCGCTCCCACCAGCCGGCCCTGGCTGTCGAAGACGCCAGTGCGCTCGAGCCAGGCCTCGAATTCCGGCGCCGGACGCAGACCGAACAATCGCCGGAGATAGAGCGCGTCGTGAAATGACGTGCTCTGGTAGTGCAGCATCACGTCATCCGCGCCGGGCACGCCCATGAAGTAGGTGCACCCCGCGGCGGCGAGCAGCGTCAGCAGGGCGTCCATATCGTCCTGATCCGCTTCGGCGTGATTGGTGTAGCAGACGTCGCAGCCCATGGGGAGCCCGAGCAGCTTGCCGCAGAAGTGATCTTCGAGGCCGGCTCGGATGATCTGCTTCCCGTCGTAGAGATACTCCGGCCCGATGAAGCCCACCACCGTATTGACCAGCAGCGGCGCGTAGCGCCGCGCAACGCCGTAAGCTCGGGCCTCCAGCGTTTGCTGGTCCACCCCCTGATGGGCGCCGGCCGAGAGCGCGCTACCCTGGCCCGTCTCGAAGTACATCACGTTCCGCCCTACAGTGCCGCGGCCGAGCTCGAGCGCGGCCGCGCGGGCTTCGTCCAGCAGCGCGAGGGTCACGCCGAACGAGGCGTTGGCGGCCTGGGTACCGGCGACTGACTGGAAGACCAGGTCCACCGGCGCGCCCTGTCGCAGCGCCTCGAGCTGGGTGGTGACGTGCGCGAGCACGCACGCCTGGATGGGAATGTCCCAGCCGAGCCGGAGCCGCTCGATCAGCTCGAGCAGCAGGGTGACGGTGCGCGGACTGTCGCTCACCGGATTGATGCCGATCACGGCGTCACCGCTCCCGAGCAGCAGGCCGTCGAGCACGCTGGCGGCGATGCCCTGCGGGTCGTCGGTCGGATGGTTGGGCTGCAGTCGGGTCGAGAGCCGGGCGGGCAAGCCCAGGGTGGTGCGGAACGCGGTCACGACCCGGCACCGCTTGGCCGCCAGGATGAGGTCCTGGCTTCGCATGATCTTCGAGACCGCCGCCGCCATTTCGGGAGTGAGCCCCGGGGCGAGCCGAGCCAGTGCAGCCTCGTCAGCCCCGTAGGACAGGAGCCAGTCACGGAACCCACCCACCGTCAGCGAGGCGACCGGCGCGAACGCGCTCCGGTCGTGGTTGTCGAGGATCAGCCGGGTGACGTCGTCGGTCTCGTAGGGGACGACTGCCTGGTCGAGAAAAGCCGCCAGTGGAAGATCGGCCAGGGCCATCTGCGCCGCCACCCGCTCCTCGGCGGACTCCGCCGCGAGCCCGGCGAGCGCGTCGCCCGAGCGAAACGGTGTCGCCTTGGCGAGCAGCGTCTTCAGGTCCGCGAAACGATAGCGGACCGAGCCGACAGTGTGTGCGTACATCTTGATCCTTTGTTTCACCGCGGAGGCGCAGAGGGCACAGAGAACAACCCACCACGGAGGCACAAAGGCACGGAGAAAGAACGTATAAGGGGCGTGCTCACAACCTACCGCTCCCTCAGCGCTCTCTGCGGCTCTGCGGTGAGTTGTCCGATTGCATTTCTGATGAGCCCGGCCAGCCACTCGGCCTCACGCTTGTCGCGAATGCCGCTGCCGGCGTTGGTGCGACGGCCCCTTCGCTGCAGCACCGCGAGGTCGTAGTACACCGTGGTGCCGGCTTGCAGCCCGATCTTGACCTCGATCGCCTCGATGTCGCGCGAATCGATACGGACCGGGTCGCCGGCAGCGCCGAATCCGCTGGCGATCATGACGCCGTCGCGACCCGCCGTGACCTCGACCACCCGAAGCCACATCCGAAGCATGCCGTAGAGCAGGCCGAGCTCAACCAGACCGAACCCAACGAGGAAGACGAGGGGCGCCTTCAGGTACACGATGAGCCAGATGATCGCGGTCCAGAGGGCGGCAAAGCCGGTCAGACCGAGCGCAGCCCCGGGATTCCGGGCGGCCGGGAACCGGATCTGCGTGCCGCGGGGTCCGACGCTCACCCGGATCGGCGAATCGGGCGGCTGGCGGTACGGCAGGCTCTCGGGGATCGGCCCCAGGAGCTTTTCCTCCTCGGGCGCGACCGGCTCCGCACTCGCAGCAGTACGGAAGACCGGCACCTCGAACGTCGCCGCATAGTCGACGCCCGGCACGGCAGCCGCGATCTGGAGCCGCCACACAATGCGATCGCTCGCATTGGTGTCATCGCTGGGGGCAGCGTCCGGGGGGAGCCGGAACCCGACCGGGATGGTGGTCACGACGCCCTGACCCGGTCCGCCCGATCCTCGCTGCCCCGACACGTTGTGCTGATCCTGCCAGCGGATGGTCTCGCTGGTGGACCGATCGTCCCCGGAGCCGGTCGTGCGCAGGTTGACGCAGGACAGCGTCGCGACGACTCCGTCGGTCGGAAGCAGCCCAGAGGCGATCCGAACCGTGCCCGCGAGCCCGTGACCCAGGACCCCGGGCCTGGTCATCAGCTCGAATCTCGACCGGCCGAACTTGCGCTGCCGCAGCGTGGCCCGCACCGCCGCCACGAGCAAGCCGACGCCGACGACCGGGAAGATCATCGCAATGAGCGCGAGCCGATTGCCCCGCTGGTACGCCTCCCGCAAAGCGAGCAGGGCGCTGGGAAACGCGATCAGGTTCCAGAGCGCCGCAAAGACCCAGAGGCCGTACTGCCCTTTGCGGCCGGAATCCTCGACCTGGCCCGACGCCCAATCCTGCCGCCAGAGCCACGGCTCCTCCGGATGGGCCGCCGCCGCCCGCTCCCGGCGCTCGGCCTCTTTGCGGCCCGCCACCGCGGCCGCGGGGAGGCCGATTCCCACGCCGCCGAACACGACCGCAAACACACTCAGGAACCCCGCGGTCCGCCAATCGCCCTGAGCGAGTTTAAGGCCGGCCTGCACCGCCGCGAAAACCCCCACCGCTGCAAAGGGCAGCGAGAAAAGCAGGATGCAGCCGAACCCCACCGCCGTCGAGTGGAGCGGCCCCGGCAACGCCGCTCTCGAGGGCCCCAGGCCGATCGTCACGCCTTTGCCGTCCGTGGCGGGCCGAGCTCGATCGGCGTATCGTCGCGGCTACCCCACTCGGTCCAGCTGCCATCGTAGACCGCCACTGCCTGGTGGCCTACCACTTCGAGCCCCAGCACGAGCGTACACGCGCTGGTGGCAGAACCACAGGTCGCCACGATCGGGCGGCGGAGATCGAGGCCGGCGGCCTCGAGCCGCGCCCGGAGCGCGTCGGGCGGCAGCACGGTACCATCCGCCGCTACCAGGTCGGTATAGGGGAGACTCAGACTGCCGGGAATGTGTCCGCTCCGAACACCGGGACGGATCTCCGGTTGCCGGCCCTCGAACCGCTCGGCCGGCCGAGTGTCCACCACCTGCTCGGCGCAGGTCTCGAGGCTGGTGCGGACTGCGGCGAGGTCCCGGACTTGCCCCGGGTCGAACCGAGCGGTGAATTGGCCCGGGGCGGGTCGTGGGACGCCTCGCTCCAGCGGCCGGCCCTCCGCCTTCCACTTGCCCAGCCCGCCATCCAGGACCGCGACCGCGCGGTGTCCAAATACCCGGAACATCCACCAGACGCGCGGAGCGCTTAAATTCACGCCCGACCCGTCGTAGATCACGATGGTGCTCGCGTCGTCGAGCCCCAACCCGCCCATGCGAGCGGCAAACGCCGCGGCAGGCGGCAGCATGTGCGGCAGCGGCGTGGCCCGATCGCTCGACGCGTCAAGATCCAAGAACACCGCTCCCGGGATGTGGCCCTCCGCGTACTCCGCCGCCGCATCGCGACCCATGGTCGGGAGATACCAGGAGCCGTCGACCACGCGGACGTCCGGGCGGGCCAGCCGGGCCGCGAGCCACTCGGTGGAAACGAGCGGCGAAAGCATGTTTTCGCGCATAGACAATCTTACTGCCGCATCCGCCGCACGATGGAGGGCACACCAGGGTCATGGCGACCGCGTCGCTCCGCAGTGAGCCGGCGGCCGACCCCGCCAGGGGCGGCCGGGCTGGGCTCAGAATCCTGCAGTTCGGCGTGCTCGCAGTCGTGCTCGCGGCTCTCCCTTACCCTCTTTTCGATCTCGAGCGGCACGTCGTCCCCAAGGAACTGGTGGCCGAGCTCGCCGGCTTCGGCGCGGCGGTGTACTGCCTCGTGCGCACCCGCCGGGTGGAGATCACCGCGGCCGACGTCCTGCTGGCCGGGTTTCTCGGGCTGTCGCTCGCGGCGGCCCTGCTCGCGCAGAACCATTGGCTCGCTTTCCGGGCGCTCGGGCTGAGTCTTTCCGGTGCTCTGTTTTTCTGGAGTGCGCGGGCGGTGGCCCGGGCCGGACACGCGGAGCGGCTG
>DASQPE010000265.1:0-3753 GCA_035644115.1 Gemmatimonadales bacterium | reverse complement strand
GGTGCTGGTGAATTCGACGTACGCTTCGACGACGAGGCGGTCGGCGGCGGCGAGGGTCCGCCCGGCGGGCTCGACATCGGCGGCGGTGCGGCAGATGACGACGTCCGCACCGGCGGCGGTTCCCAGCCGCGATGAGACCTTGAGAACCAGAGGGAATCGTCCGCCGGCCCGAGCCACCGAGAGAGCCGCCTGCGCGGGGAGCACACAGCGCTCGGGGAAGCTGTCCGGCGGCAGGAGCTCCGCCAGATTGGCCTTGTCGTTCAGGTACGCGATCGTTGCCGGGTGGTTGACGTGCGCCTCGGGCGGAGCGAGCAGGTGGCGGCGGGCATAGGTGATCCCGATTTTGCGGCCGCGGCGGACCTGGTCCGCCACCAGCTCCCGCATGTGCTCGGCGTTCCGAAACCCCATAATCTCGGCCGGCAGCCGGAACCCGCAGTCCCGGAGCAGCTCCAGGCCGGCGGGCATAATGCCGGCCTCATGGCAGATGATCGGCAGCGAACCGCTCAGCATCAGCGGGACGACCGAGCTGCGCTCCCGCCAGGTCGGGGCCTTCGGCAACCAGTCCAGTGAGTCGTCGGCCGGCCGCTGGACGATGACCGAGTCGGCTGGCCACAACTCGGTCAATGTCACGGCTTGCGTCAGCATGGGCCTAGGCGGTTGGGGTCCCGAGATCGGAAGGAGCTGCGATCACCTCGAGCAATCCCCGGGCCAGCTCGTCCGCCATGGCGTCGAGGCGAGGGGTGGGTTCCGGACTGCAGGTCGGGGTCGAGTTGGCGTCCAGGAGGATCGGCTGGCCATCATGGAGCACGAAATCGAATTTACCGTAGTCGAACCCGAGACGCCGGCGCGCTTCCCGAATCGGTTCCGGCACCTCGGAGATAAACTCTCTTTGGATCGTGTTGCGTCGCTTGACCACCGGCTCGCGGGACCTGCCGAGCGACACCGTTTCCCGCGGGCCGAAGAACATCCAGGTTCGCAGGCAGTACAGCTCATCGCTTCGTTCGGGCAAGAACTTCTCGACCACGAAGTGGGGGTCCCACCAGACCGCTCGCGGGACCTGCTGAAGGGTCTGGTAGATCGGATATGTCTGTCCCAGCCGAATGCTCCGCCTGAGCGGCAGCAACCGGTCTGCTATGCGCGAGGCCAGCCCTTTCAACCGTTCGGTCCGCCGTCGGTTTTTGCGATCGGGGATGCCGAAGCAATTGCTGTTGGTCTTGACGATCACCGGACCGCCGTAGTCGGAAGCGCGAGTGACCAGCTGCGCGCTGATGCGGGTCTTCGAGATATCCCCGACCCGACCGTTGATCACTCGAGGATAGTGTTGCCGGACCTGATCGTAGCCGGCGGGGCGGTGGGTCGCGTTGACGTGAACGACGGCCGCGTCGGCGTCGACGCAGCGCGCGGGATCGTCCAGGACAATCAGCTCGACCCCGGCGGCGCGCCAGCGGGCGCCGAGGAACGAGAGGAAGTAGTGACTGGCCAGCTGGTCGCCACGCCCTACGTAAACGGCGACCCGGCGCACGGAGGGCTCTGGCACCGGCGTTACCGGGCGTTGAGGTAATCGGCTGCCGGTGCCGCAGCCGAGGTCGAGCACCCTCGACTGCGGCGGCAAGCCTTCGATCAACAGATCGAGATACTCCTCCTCTGGCGCGCTACCGCGCCGGGAACATGTGCCCGCGGCCGTGATGCATCGGCCCCATGCGGCGCAGCTCGGCCCGGGTCTTCGCCTGCTTCGAGGCCAGGGGCGCTGCGCAAATGCCGGCGTCCGGTAGCTCGGGCGGCACTTTGCCCTTGAAGGCCGGTTGCGTACGTGCCTGGAGCAGCTGCTCGATGCCGTAGCCGACCCCGATCAGGTTGGCCTCCTGCAGGAACCCCGCGTACAACCAGACCCCCGCCGGAATGCCGGTGGCCGTGAAGCCCACCGGCACTGACATCACGGGGTAGCCGGCGACGGCGGGGGCTGACGACCCGAAGCCGTATGAGGGCGAGAGAACCGCGTCCAGGTTGTTCTCGCTCATTACCCGGTCGATGCCGTTCGCCCGAGTGAGGCTGAGACCCAGCGCGCGGGCCGCGAGATACTCCGGATTGGAGAGGTCACCGCCGGTGGCCTCGGCCAGCTCGAAGATCTCCTGCCCGAAATACTTCATCTCCTGCTCGCAGTGGTCGATGTCGAACTGGATGAGATCTCCCAGGGTGCGCATCGAGGTGTGCTTGAGCCCGCTCAAGTACAGCTCGATGTCGTGCTTGAACTCGTACAGCAGGACAGTGAACTCGGCGTCGTTCCACGCGATCGGATCGCCGGTATCGACCGGATCGATGATCGTCGCGCCGGCATTGGCGATGGCGTCGATCGCCTCGTCGACCACCACCACGATCTCGGGGAGCGCAAAAAATTCCTCCAGGAACAGGCGGCGCTCGATCCCGATCCGGGCGCCCTGCAGCGCGTTCGGGTTGAGAAACTGGGTGTAGTCCGGCGTCTGCTGCCCGCCGAAGCTCGGCTGGGCCAGCACGTTCAGCAGGATCGCGACGTCCTCGACGGTCCGGGCCATCGGCCCGGCACTGTCCTGGCTGTGGGCGATGGGAATGATGCCGCTTTGCGAGATGAGCCCCACGGTCGGCTTGAGGCCGGCGATGAGCTGATTGCCCGACGGGCAGACGATGGACCCGTCGGTCTCGGTGCCGACCGCGGCTGCCGCCAGATTGGCGGCCGACACGGCGGCGGAACCGGAGCTCGATCCGCAGGGGTCGAAGCTCAGGAGATAGGGATCGAGCGTGAAGCCGCCCCGGCCGCTCCAGCCATTCAGGAAATTGGTGTCGAACGGAAAGTCGGGTGGAGGAAATCCGCGAAAGTTGGCCCACTCGGACAGGTTGGCCTTGCCCAGGATCACGGCGCCGGCCTGACGGAGGTGCTGGACCAGCACGGCGTCCTGGGGCACCCGGGACCCGACCAACGCGAGCGATCCGGCGGTCGTTTCCATCCGGTCGGCGGTGGCGATGTTGTCCTTGACCACGATGGGGATCCCGTGAAGCGGCCCCCGGATGATCCCGCGTTTCCGCTCGGCATCTCGCTGGGCGGCGATCCCGATCGCTTGCGGGTTGGTCTCGATGATGGCGTGGAGCAAGGGATTGAGCTGCTTGATGCGCTTGAGGTAGCCCTTGGTGAGCTCGAGGCTGGAGAGCTCACCCCCGGCCATGAGCTGCTGCAGCTGGCTGATCGTCGCTTCGATCCAGGGGGCGTCCTCCACGACGGGGCGGGGAGCCGCGGCTACCCCGGAATCGATCCCCCAGAGCCCGGGGACCCGGCCGGCGAGCAGGGCGGCGCCGCCGGCGGCAGTGGCTGCGAGAAAGGTTCTGCGCGCAATGTGATCTCCAACCGTTCGCTTCATATGACGCCTCCGAGCTGGCGCCTGATCGGCGGTGGTAGGGGTCCTGAGCACTTTTTTGCGGTACGAACGACGGCTACGCTATGGTGTCCCGGCCGGCCCGTCAATACAGGTCAGCGACGTTCCACGTTTGGTTGCCCATCCGGTGTCGGCGATCACACGGCGGCCAGGGCGCCCAGCTTGAGGACCGTGTTCCAGTTGCGACCGGTGCCGCGGGTTCCGAGCTTCTTTTCGATGATCGCGTTGGTAAGGCGGGAGCGGCCGACGCCGTCGGGGTGGACGATGTAGGCGTGTTTCCCGTCGGCCCGAACGATCTCCCGGCCGGTGATGGCTGCGTTCAGCAGCTTCACGGCCTGGGCGTCCGGCGCAT
>DASQPE010000264.1:0-2749 GCA_035644115.1 Gemmatimonadales bacterium | reverse complement strand
GGCCTGGCTCGACTGGATCCGCCCGTCCAGCACCAGACACTTGCCGTACGAGTGGGTGTCCATGATCTCCATGAACTGGAACTTGGTCTGCCGGGTGACGATGGTCCGGGCGATGGCGTGCATGTGGCCTTCGACCGGGGTCGTGGTCTCGAAGAACCACTTGTACTGGAGCGTGGCCATGCCGGCCGCTCAGCTCGGGGTGGAGGCGACGGGCGCCCCCGCCGGCTTGTGCAGGAGCTTCCGGGGATGGTTCACGAAGATGCCGCGCTGGAGCTCCACCACGGACGCCCGGGCGGCCCCGAGCTGCTCCACGAGGTAGTCCGCGGCCACCTGGGGCTGGAGGACGTCGCCGCAGGAGAAGACATCCACGGCCGCGTAGCGATACTCCGGCCACGTGTGAATCGCCAGGTGCGACTCGGCGATGACGACGACTCCGCTGATGCCGAACGGGTTGAACTCGTGAAAAACGACGTCGACGATGGTGGCCTGGGCCCGCTTGGCCGCTTCCACCATGGACGCCTTCACGGTGTCCAGACTGTTGAGGGCCTCTGCGTCGCAGTCGAACAACTCGAGCAGCAGGTGACGCCCCAGTGCTTGCACTCTTTCCCTCCTCCCCAAGTTCCCGTCGATTTCTCCGGCGAATTTTTCTACTTGCCGGATTTTTCTGCACTGTGGGGCTATTTTTTTTCCATTGCAAGAAAAAAATGGGCTTTCGAGCGGCTCCGGCGGCGGCGCAAACGCTGGCTTCGGCCGCTCGGCGAGACCACCAAGCGGCTCCGAAGTCAACTTTTTGCTTGCGTTCGGGGGCTGAGCCGCTACGATGAGCGAGAAATTCACGACGGGCGGCGGTGGGGCGCCGCTCGTGAGACGGCGCGGTGGTTTCCGCGCACAACGCCACGAGGAGGGAGCGAATGCGCTTCGCACCAGTGACCAAGGCGGCAGGCACCGCCGGCATCGCCGAGGGCTCGACCCCGCTCAATGCCTTCGACAACGCCCTGCTGGCGGCCGGGATCGGGAACGTCAACCTCATCAAGGTGTCCAGCATCCTGCCCCCGGGCATCGAGCTGGTGGCGCTGCCGCGGATCAAGCCCGGCGCGCTCGTGCCCACCGCCTACGCGGCCATCACCAGCGAGGTGCCGGGCGAGGTCGTCGCGGCGGCCGTCGGCTGGGCCCGGCCGGAGGACCCTGCCAAGAACGGGGTCATCATGGAGTTCCACGACAAGGCCACGCGCGAGGAAGCCGAGCGGATGATCGTCCAGATGCTCGAGGAGGCCTTCCGGGTCCGAGGCGAGAAGATCCGGGACGTGAAGGTCTTCGCGGTCGAGCACCGGGTCGAGCGGACGGGCTGCGCCCTGGCCGCCGTCACGCTCCTCTCCGACGAAGATCTCGGCTAGCGCCGGCTGTTGATCCCGGCCGAACCTCGCTTCATCGCCTGCCGGGCTACCCTCCCGGAAGCTCGGATCGTCCTTTTTGGGCTCCCTTTCGAAGGGCGCATCAACCTCCGCCGGGGCGCTGACCACGGCCCCCGCGAGCTGCGGCTGGCCTCCGACTCCATCGAGACCTACTCGCCCTTCCTGGGCCGCGACCTGGAAGACCTCGCCATCGCCGATCTCGGCGACTGCGAGCTGGGCGACGGCTCGCCGCGGGAGCAGCTCGCCCGAGCCCGGGAGGAGATCCGGCGCTTCTGGCGGCCCGGGCTGCTGCCGGTCATGCTGGGGGGTGACCACACCGCCACGTTGCCCGTGATCGAGGTGCTGGCGCCCGCCATCCCGGAGCTGCGCGTACTCCAGCTCGACGCCCACCCGGACCTCCGAGAGGAGTTCCTGGGGGAGCGCTACAACTACGCCTCGGCGATGGCCCGGGTGATGGACGTGGTGGCCCCCGAGCGCGTGTTCCAGGTGGGCATGCGCTCGGGCGCCCGCGAGGAGTACCAGCGGAAAGCCCCGCATCTTTACCCGGCCCACCGGATTCACCCGGTGGACGCGGTGAAGAGCCTGCTCCCCGAGCTCCGGGCGCATCCGCTCTACGTGACCATCGACGTGGACGTGCTCGATCCCTCCGAGGCGCCCGGCACCGGCGCGCCCGAGCCCTGCGGCATCACGGCCTCGGAGCTGGTGGAGATCGTCCGCCTGCTCGAGCCCTGCCGGATCGTCGGCACCGACCTGACGGAGGTCGCGCACGCCTGGGACCCGTCGGGCCGCACCGGCATCACCGCCTCGTGGATCCTCCGGGAGGCCATCCTGTCGTGGTGGGGGAAGTGAAGCGGCAGACCGGTAGGCCCGCCTGGCTAGGCCAAGGTCAATCCCTGATCCGCTCGCCTCGCCTTCGGCTGCGGCCGGTAGCCCCGACCGGTTACACCACGGTCAACATGGCTGAGCCATGTTGAAGATGAAGGGAAGTCACCGATGACCGCTCCCAGCGGGCAATATTCGGCCCCGCGGTACTACGAGATCGCCTTCGACATGAACCGGCGGCAGGAGGTGAACTTTCTCGTTCACTGCTTCCGCCGCTACGCGCGGCGGAAGGTTCGGACGGTGCTCGACATCGCCTGCGGCACCGGCCCGCACCTCATCCGCCTGGCCGAGCGCGGCTACACCATGTCCGGGCTCGACCTCTCGTCCGACAACATCGCCTTCCTCAAGGAGCGGACCGCGGCGAAGGGCTTCGAGGCCAACCTGATCGTGGCGGACATGACCCGCTTCAAGCTGCGGCGCGCGGTGGACGCCGCGATCTGCATGCAGGACTCGCA
>DASQPE010000263.1:0-9087 GCA_035644115.1 Gemmatimonadales bacterium | reverse complement strand
CGCCCCCGCCGTGTCCGGCGGGAAGACCAGCGTGTCGCCCTTGAAGGTGGCCTTCCCCTTCATGGTCGGACTGTCCGCCCACCTGGGTGACGGCAGGGTGAGCTCGACGGTCCCATCGCTGGCGAGCTTCATTTGCACTTCGCCCTCGCCGTAGAGGTCACGTTTGTAGTTGCCGGCATACTTTCCGCCGGGACCGCCGCACGCGGTCACGGCCAAAAGCCCCAACACAGCCAGCGATGACGCGACAGTGGCACCACGATACCTAACCGGCATCACTATACCCTCCCTTGTGAGCTAACAAGCTCTGCGGCACGGTCGCCGATGCCATGGCAAGCCCCCCAAAATGCGGCGGGCCGGCAGGACGCGCCAGTAGCGCAGCGGCTTGAGCGGCGCTCGGTTGGGCGTTGCCATCAAGGCTGGCGAGAGGCGTCGGTCCCGGTTTGCCGCCAGTCTCCGGCCACCGCAGTCCCCCAGATTACCGGGTCTCCTGCCCCGAACACCAGACCCTCGAGCAAGCTGTCCGGGTCAAGGCCGGCCAGCTCCGACGCGTCCAGGTCGATGGCGACGAGATCGGCCCAGCTGCCGGGCTCGAGCCGACCGGCGGGGACCCCCAGCGCACCGCCGCCGCCGCCCGTGGCCGCGTGCAGCAGGGCGGGCGCCACCCGCCCGGCCTCGTCCCTGAAGGCGCCGCGCTCCTGGCGGCGGAGCCGCTGGCCGTATTCCAGCCACCGCATCTCCTCCAGGAAGCCGATCCGCGCATTGGAATCGGTGCCCAGGCTCAGGCGCGCGCCGGCCGCGTGCACCCGGTCGAGGGTGGGCAGTCCGTCGCCCAGGTTGGCCTCGGTCAGGGGGCAAACACAGACCGTGCCGCCCGCCTCGAGAAACCGCGCCATATCGTCGGGATGGGTGTGAGTGCAGTGGACCGCCGTGAGATTGCCATCGATCGGCAGGAGGTCGACGAGCAGCTCCATCGGCCGGCGGCCGTGCTTTGCCAGGCACTCGTCGATCTCGGCCCGCTGCTCCTCCACGTGCATGTGGAACCTGAGCTGGCGTCGCTGCGCTTCGGCGTGGAGCGCCGCGATCGCCTCGAGCGGCGCCGCCCGGACGCTGTGCGCGACGACGCCGAGGGTCAGGAGCGGCGAATCGCACCGGGCTGCCAGCCGGTCCATCTGGGTCCAGTACGCCTCGGCGCTCGGCGACTCGAAACGGCGCTGCGCGCCCTGCAGCGGTCGGCCGATGCCACCGGTGGTGTAGAATGCGTTGAGCAACACCAGCCGAATGCCCGCCGCCCGGGCGGCCTCAAGAACCACGGCGTCGTATTCGTAGTCGTTGCCCCCGCCGGCGTGGTGCAGGTAGTGAAACTCCCCGCAAGTAGTGATGCCGGCGTCCCGCATCTCGCGGAACGCCTGCAGGTAGACCAGGCGGGCACTTTCCGGATCGAGCGAGTCCGCCAGAGCGTACATGGCGTCCCGCCAGGTCCAGAAGCTGCCGGCGCCCTGGGGAAATCGCTCCGCCTGGCCCCGGAGCGCGCGCTGAAACGCGTGAGAGTGCGCGTTGATGAAACCCGGCAGCAGGGCGCGACGGACCAGGCGCAGCGTGGGCTCATGGCCCCAGGCTCCGACTGCGTCGATCCGGCCGTCGTCGCCGATCGCGATCTGAACTCCGGCTTCGAATCGCTGGCCCGTCCACGTCAGATCCGCTTCGACCAGCTGTCTCATTTCAGGCGCGCCACCGCGTCACGCCGCCGAGCACCGTCTCGACGCAGGCGTTTGGCCGGAACTGGTATAGCCAGTGATTGACGTCCGGCGCGTCGATGATGGCAAAATCCGCGGCCTTGCCAGGCTCCAGCGACCCGATCTCCGCCTCCAGGCCCACCGCGCGGGCGGCGTGGATCGTGGCTCCTTTCAGTGCCTCGGCCGGCGTCATCCGCTGGAGCGTGCAGGCGAGCGTGAGCGCGAGCGGGAGGTGCCAGCTCGGCGCCGAGCCGGGGTTGAAGTCGGTCGCGACAGCGACCCGGACGCCGGCCTCGATGAGCCGGCGAGCGGGCATCGGCTGCTGGCCCAGATAAAGGGTCGCGAGCGGCAGGCTCACGGCCACGACGCCGGCCCCATGCAGCGCAGTGATTCCGGCTGCCGAGATATGCTCGAGATGATCGGCCGAGAGGGCCCCGACTTCGGCGGCCAGCTCCGCTCCCCCGCCCGACGTCAGCTGGTCGGCGTGCAGCTTGGGGGCGAGCCCAGCGGCGCGGCCGGCGAGGAGGACGCGCCGGGCCTCCGCCACCGTGAACGCCGAGTCTTCCACGAACACGTCGCAGCAGCGAGCCAGGCGCTCGGCCCCGACTGCGGGAATGATGTGGTCCACCACGAGCGTCAGGTACTCGGCGCGGCGGTCGCGATACTCGGGCGGCACGGTGTGGGCCGCAAGCAGCGTGGGAACGAGACGCATCGGGCCACCGTCGCCGAGTCGCCGATACACCCGGAGCAGCTTGAGCTCGGTGTCCTGGTCGAGTCCGTACCCGCTCTTGCATTCGACCGTGGTGATGCCGAGCGCGAGCATGTCGTCGAGCACCGCCCCGGCGCGCTGCGCCAGCGCATCCTCCGGGAGCGCGCGGGTCGCGCGCACGGTGGACGCGATGCCGCCACCGGCTGCCGCGATCTGCAGATAGGTCTCGCCCCGGAGCCGGCGCTCGAACTCGTCCGCTCGCCAGCCGCCGAACGCGAGGTGGGTGTGGCAGTCCACCAGGCCCGGGATCACCAGCCGGCCCCCGGCATCGAGCTGCTCTCCGCCGGCAAGCCGCGCGGGCAGCTCGGTCTCCGGGCCGGCCCAGGTAATCCGCCCCTCGTCCCACGAAAGCGCGGCGCCAGCGATGGGATGGATGTCGGCCTGGGCTCCGTCGGCGCGGCAGGTGGCGAGCAGGCCGATGTTGCGGAGGGTGGGCATGGTCAAGAAACGGCGTGAACGGTAAACGGTGAACAGTGAACGGGAGGATCTCGGCGCCGCGGTCCCCCGTTCACCGTTTACCGTTCACCGTTTACGCTGTTTATCATCGGGAGATCGACGCCCCGCTCGCGCGCAGTTTCGATCGCGAGCTCGTACCCGGCGTCCGCATGCCGCATCACACCGGTCCCGGGGTCGGCGGTGAGCACCCGCTCCAGCCGGCGGTCGCCCGACTCAGTGCCATCGGCCACGATCACCATGCCGGCATGAATCGAATAGCCGATCCCGACGCCGCCGCCATGATGCAGCGACACCCAGCTCGCGCCGCAGGCGGTGTTGAGCAGGGCGTTGAGGAGCGGCCAGTCCGCGATCGCGTCAGAGCCGTCCTTCATCGCCTCGGTCTCGCGATTGGGTGAGGCGACCGACCCGGTGTCGAGGTGGTCGCGCCCGATCACCAACGGCGCCCCCACCCGGCCGGTCTTCACCAGCCAGTTGAACCGAAGGCCCAGCTCCGCCCGCTCACCGTATTCCAGCCAGCAGATTCGGGCCGGGAGTCCCTGGAAATGGACCCTCTCGCTGGCCTGGCGAATCCACCGGGCGAGCGCCTCCTTGCGGGGGAACGTCTCGAGCACCGCTTGATCGGTCGCGGCGATGTCCGCCGCATCACCGGAGAGGGCGGCCCACCGGAACGGGCCGGCCCCCCGGCAGAAGAGTGGCCGGATGAACTCGGGCACGAAGCCCGGGATTGCGAACGCCTCCTGCACGCCGCGGTGATCGGCCACCTGGCCGCGGAGATTGTTGCCGTAGTCGAAGACGATCGCGCCGTTTCGCTTGAGAGCCAGCATGGCCTCGACGTGCAGCACCATCGAGTCGAGGACTCGGCTCTCGTATCCCGCGGGATCGCGGTCGCGAAGGCCCGCCGCCTGGTCGAGGGACAGGCCGAGGGGGATGTAGCCCACCCGAAGATCGTGCGCGGAGGTCTGATCGGTCACGATGTCGGGAACGATGCCACGGCGCACCAGATCGGGCAGCACTTCGGCGATGTTGCCAACCAGGCCCACCGAGAGCGGGGCCCCCCGCTGCTTCGCGTCGAGCACCAGCCGGAGCGCCTCGTCCAGACTGGTCGCGAGCCGGTCGCAGTAGCCGGTTTCCACCCGGCGGCGGATCCGCTCGGCGTCCACATCCACACCTAGAAACGCGGCACCGTTCATGGTGGCCGCAAGCGGCTGGGCGCCACCCATTCCGCCGAGACCACCGGTTACGACCAGGCGGCCCGCGAGGGACGCGCCGAAGTGCTGCCGCGCGCACTCGGCGAAAGTCTCGTAGGTGCCCTGCAGAATCCCCTGAGTGCCGATGTAGATCCAGGATCCGGCGGTCATCTGCCCGTACATGGTGAGCCCCAGCGCGTCGAGCCGGCGGAACTCGTCCCAGGTCGCCCAGCGCGGGACCAGATGCGCGTTGGCAATCAGCACCCGGGGCGCCTCCTCGTGGGTGCGGAAGACCCCGACCGGCTTCCCGCTCTGGACCAGCAGGGTCTCGTGGTTTTCCAGCCGGCGCAGCGTCTCGACGATCTTCTCGTAGCAGGCCCAGTTCCGCGCTGCCTTGCCACCTCCTCCGTAGACGATCAGCTCCTCGGGCCGCTCCGCTACGGCGGGATCGAGGTTGTTCATCAGCATCCGGAGCGCCGCCTCCTGGTGCCAGCCCTTGCAGGACAGCGTGGTGCCGGTGGGGGCGGAGATGGTGTGAGCGGGGGCAGAGGTGTTCATGGGCGGGAACCTTATCGCCGGCGCCCGGCCGAGCCAAGAGGGGCGTTCAATCCATCGGCCGGGGGCCGGCGTAGATGAGGTGATCCAGCACCCGCCAGGTCCTGCCCGCGAGCCGCTGGCCGCTATCCGTCGGGGCGCAAGCAGGCACTTCGCTGCGAGCTACACCTGCCACCGCCGGATAGCGGTTAGCTCCCGCCCTGCAACCTTCCTAAGTTCCCGCCCATCCAACGCGATACATGGCGCACCCAGAATCCGGAGCCACGCTGCTGCAGCGAGACCGAGCCATCGACCGGAACGATGCCGATGTGGTGGAAGCCGAACTGGCGGCCAGCGGGGACGGCCATGCGTTCGAACGGCTCTACCGCACCCACGTATCCCGGATCCATTCTCTGGTGCGTCGGATGCTGAACGACGAAGATGCCGACGAAGTGACCCAGGATGTGTTCGTCCGGGCGTGGCAGAAGCTGAGGACCTACCGGGGTGAGGCGGCTTTCGGCACCTGGCTGCACCGGCTCGCCGTCAACGTGATCCTTGGTCGCCGCCAGCTGCTGGGCCAGCGACGGGACCGGTTTCTCCCGGACGACGCCGCGCTGGCGACGGTCGCGGGGACCCGGCCGGCCCCGGAGCTCTCCCTGGACTTCGAGACCGCGATCGCCCGGCTTCCCGACGGCGCCCGACAGGTCTTCGTGCTGCACGACGTCGAAGGCTATCGTCACGAGGAGATCGCGGGCCTGCTGGGTCTCGCCGTGGGCACCTCGAAATCCCAGCTGCACCGCGCGCGCATGGCCCTGCGGCGACACCTGGGCCCGTAACGGAGTATCACGCATGATGAGCGATCCCTGGACGGCCCGGCTGTCCGACTACCTCGACGGCGAGCTCAACGAGAACGAGCGGAGCGCCCTGGAGCGTCATCTGGGCGCCTGCCCGACCTGCACCACCGCGCTGGCGGAGCTCACCCGGGTGACCGATCGGGCGCGGCGACTCCCCAGCGTGCCACCGTCCAGCGATCTCTGGCCCGGCATCGCGGCCCGGATCTCGGCGGATGCCCTGGCAACACCCACCGTGCCGAGCCCGAAGCGCCGCGGCTGGAGCTTTTCGCTGCCTGAGCTGGCCGCGGCCTGCCTCGCCGTCGCCATGATCTCGGGCGGCGGCGTCTGGTTCCTCGCCGGGCGAAGCCCCGCGCCCGCCGCCACTCCCCCGCCCCAGCCTCTGGCGGTCTCGCCGGCGCCGGCCCTGGTCCGGCCGGTGCTGGCCGACCAGAAGTACGCCGCCGCCGTAGCGGATCTGGAGCAGGTGGTTCAACAGGGCCGCGGGACCCTCGACAGCACCACCGTGCGCGTCATCGAGCGGAATCTCGCGCTGATCGACCGTGCCATCGCGGACGCCCGCCGCGCGCTCGCGGCCGACCCCCGGAACGCATACCTGAACGCGCATCTCGCGCGGACTATGCGCAGCAAAATCGATCTGCTCCGCCAGGCCGCGACCATCATCGCGGCTCGGAGCTGAAAGGAGCCCGCCTGTGCTGCTCGCTCTGGTTCTGGTCGCGACGGCGCTCACGCCCGAGCTCGACACCACGTTCGCCGTGCAGCGGGGACAACGCCTCGAGCTGAGCACCCACTCCGGCGACGTCATCGTGCATACCTGGTCCCGCAACGCGGTCCGGGTCCAGGCGAGCGGGGAGCACCGCTCCCGAATTCAGGTTGACCAGACGGCGAGCCAGGTGAGCATCCACAGCGCCGGCGGCCGGGGCGGGCCGGAAGACGTGGATTACGAGCTCACCATCCCGGCCTGGATGGGCATCCGTCTCTCGGGCGTCACCTCGAGCATCCGGGTGGACGGGATCCAGGGAACGGTGAGCGCCGAAACCGTAGAGGGCGACGTGACCGTGGTCGGCGGCAGCGGCCTGGTCTCGCTCCGCTCGGTTCAAGGCAATGTGGCCCTGTCCGGCGCGAGCGGGAGGATCGACGTGAACTCGGTCAACTCGGACGTCAGCGTGCACGACGTGGCGGGGGAGCTGCAAGCCGAGACGGTGAACGGCGACGTCAAGCTGATCCGGGTGCAGTCGGACAACGTCGAGGCCAACACGGTCAACGGGGAGATCACCTACGACGGCACCATCCGCGCGAACGGCCGATACCGCTTCAGCAGCCACAACGGGGGCCTGACGGTCACCATTCCCGAAGGGACCGGGGCCCTGGTCTCGGTCTCGACCTTCCAGGGTGACTTCGAGTCGGCCTTTCCCGTGACACTCACCGAGCGCCACGGCAAGCGGTTCGATTTCACCATCGGGAACGGGAGTGCGCGGGTCGAGCTCGAGTCGTTTTCCGGAACCATTCGGCTGACCCGGCCGGGCACTCAGTCCAGGCGGCACGGCAACGACGAGAAGGACGCAAACCACGAGAACTAGCGGGTGGATGCGTCAGCCCGCCCCCGCCGGACCTGCCGCATTTTGACAGAACCCCATAGCTGCAGCGCCAGCCGAACCTCCCAACTGTAAAAAATCTGCAACCTACTGCGCGATTGAGGCGAACGCTGCAGTGCCCGGGGCGTTACCGCTGGCCGCAGATGCGTCACAACCGCCTGCAGCAAAATGTGATACGGGCCATGGCCCGGGCGCGACTGTCGCGGCTATAACCGCCCCGCTCGCCGCACCGGACCCTCCGCGTCGCTGTACCATTCAGCGACACTGCCGCGAAAAGTGTGATGCCTGGCACACTCCTTGTTCCTGCCGCCCGCGCGGCGGAGTGTCCCAGCCTCAGTTATCGGCACGGCGGTCCAAACCTTTAGCGGCGGAGTCGGCGATGAAGCTTCCAGTAAAGAGTGCGCTCCTTGGCGTGGTTGCGGCGGTCACCGTGGGTACGACGTCCGCCAACGCCCAGGTTGGCCTGACCTCGTCTCTGGCGACGGTGAACATCAACGCCGTCAAGAGCTCGGTGCTGAGTCTCCTGATCAATTCGGGCGGAACTCAGAACCTCGCGAGCCTGACCGACAACACGACGAACAACTTCGCGTCCCCGGTCAACGTCACCACCACCTGGGACCTGAATGCCGGGAGCAACGTCGTGCTGGTCGGCTCGTTCGGCACCCCGGCCCAGGCCCTGGCGAGCGGGACCAACTTCATCACCTCGACCTACGTGAAGGGCAAGGTCTCCACCGGTACCCCCACCACGTTCACGGCGTTCACCCAGAACGCGGTGGGCTCGGTCGGGACCGCCGGCGGCAGCCTCACGCTGTTCACCCAGAGCGTCGCCGGCAACCTGGCCAACACCCGGTCCGACAACCTCGACCTGCAGATCGACCTGACCGGTCATGCGAACCTGGTGCCCGGCACGTACACCGGAACCCTGAATCTCCAGGCGATCGTGCAGTAGGCGACGCTCGCCGGCGCCGCCAATGACTCTCCACCGCTCCTGGCTCCGTCTGCTGCTCCTCGCCGCCCTCGTGGCGGCGCCGGAGGAGCAGGCGGCTGCCCAGGCGGGGACGGTTTCCACAGCGCGGATCGTCGCGCTGGCAGCAACCAAGACTGGGAAGCTCACGATGGGCGTGGTGTCGGGTGGGACGCAGACGCTCGCGAGCATCACCGACAACACGACCAACAATTTTCCGACTCCGGTCGTGATCCAGACCCAGTGGGATCTGAATCCCGGCCAGACCGGCAGCGTGAACCTGATCGGCTGGTTCAGCACCCCGGCCCAGGCGCTGAGCAACGGCGCGGGCACCAACATCCCGTCCAGCCGGATGAAGGGCAAGCTGACCCCGGGAGCGCCGGCCCCGACGTCGTTTCCGGCGACCTTCACGGCCTTCACTCAGAATGCGGTCGGCGGCATCGGGAGCGCCGGCGGGAGTCTTCGCCTGTTCCAGATCAGCATCAGCGGGCCGAACAAGACCGCGACCCGCACCGACAACCTGAGCTTGCAGCTCGATTTGACCGGCGCGGGCGTGCTTCCCCCAGGCACGTACAGCGGGACCCTGAACATCGAGGCAGTAACGCAGTAGGGCGCGCCCCTGGCGTGCCGCCCGACGCTCAAGAAGGGCGAGCGGCGGAAAACGCCATCGGCGAGCGCACCGACCAGTTGCAGATGCGGATCGACTTGACCGGATCGCCGCGCTGCCGCCGGGCACCTATGCAGGCGCGCTCAATCTCGTGGCGATCACACAGTGAGGACCTATGCGATGGTCGGCGCAGGACGAACTCGGAGCCCTTCTCCGCCAGGCTAGGCTCGTCCTCGCCCTCGGCACCGTCGCGCCATTCCTCCCCGCCGTCCTTCCCGCCCAAAGCGTCAGTCCCCCTATCGCCGAGTACCAGGAACGCGCCAGATCGAGCTTCCAGCTCTCGAACGGCTCGATCTTCCCGCTCACTGTCGTCCTGGAAGTCCACGGCTTC
>DASQPE010000262.1:0-10974 GCA_035644115.1 Gemmatimonadales bacterium | reverse complement strand
CTTGTTGGCCTCGTAGAACTCGCGGCTCAGCCTATCGTAGCGGCCCACCAGAAAGTCCGAGAGCCCGAACAGCTTCACCTCCTTGGCCGACATGTCGCTCGCGCCGACGTAGCGGAGATAGTCCAGCAAGCGGCGTTCCGGCGTCCACGAGTAGAGCAGGGAGTAACCCAGCGACGCGAAATGGGTCTCGCCCAGCACGGACGGCACCACGGCCACGGCAAGCAGCACCAGCAGCCACGGCACGTAGGCCACCAGGGCGGCCGAGAGGGTGACCAGGGTGATCGCGTCCTGGAGCGTGCCCAGGACCAGCGTGAACAGCCCGATCCGGTTTACCGTCTGGCGGCGGGCCCGCTCCAGCTTGTCGTAAAGGTCGGCGTCCTCGAACTGCTCGAGGTCCAGGGTCGCCGCGTGCCGCATGAGGTCGACGCTGGTGCGATTGGCGAACAGGTCGCCCAGCAGACTCTCCAACAGGGCTGACAGTCGCGAGAGCGCTTCGCCGACAATTGCAATGGTGAACTCGATCGCGAGCAGCGCTCCCAGCCGGCTCCAGGAGACCTCCCCCCGGCCCCGACTGATCGCGGTCACCACCAGGTCCACGATGAGCTTCCCCACCCAGAGCACCGCGACCGGTATGCCTGCGCGGACCACCCGCAACACCAGAATTCCGACCACGTACCGGGGCTCGGTCGTCCAGACCAGCCGCAGCAGCGTCCGCAGGTGCCGGAGCGCCCGCAACCGCTCCCCCCAGCTCGGGCTCGGATCGCTCGGCTTTCGGCTGCCCGAATTGGGGCGTACAATCGGATGGGCGAGTGGGAGAGACATAACAGGCAAGCTAATCGCGAGAGGGGCCGAGCCCATGGAGAGTCAGCTGCTGCGCGCGTGGCACGATCTGATCCAGCTGGGATCACCTGAGATGACCAACGACTGGGCCCACTGGCTGGAGAAGCTCGTCCGGCCGGCGGCGGTGTATCTCTTCCTCGTCGTCATGCTCCGCCGGTTCGGCAAGCGGATCCTCGCGCAGCTGAACCCTTTCGACTTCGTGGTGCTGCTGACCCTCTCCAACACCGTCCAGAACGCGATCATCGGCGAGGACACCTCGCTGCTTGGCGGTCTTGCGGGCGCGGCGGCCCTGCTCGGCCTCAATGCGATCCTGGTGCGATACTACTACCGCGGTCCGTCACAGGATCGCCTGTTCGACAACGATCGCGACGTCCCGATCATCGACCACGGCCGACTGGTCGAGGACGAGTTGCGCCGGCTTCACATCAACGCGGGGGAGCTGGTCGCCAAAGCCCACGAGCGGGGCTTCGACACACTGGAAGAAGTCGAAAGCGCGATCCTCTACCCCAACGGCACGATTTACTTCCGCGGCCGCCAACCCGACGAAGCGGAGCAGCGCCACCGCGCCCTGATCGACCGCCTCGACCAGCTTCGGCAGGAGCTGGCATCCCTGCGGGCCGGCCGCTGACGGCTCTATCTTTTCCGCAATGGCTTCGACCCGTACCGCTCTCGTTACCGGCGCCACCCAGGGGATCGGCCGCGCCACGGCCTTCGCGCTCGGTCGAGCGGGGTGGCAAGTCGGCTGCTGCGCGCGCACGGCCGACAACCTCGAGGTGCTGCTCGGCCAGTTGGCCGACGCGGGCGTGCGCGCGGCCGGCCGTCCCGGCGACGTCAGCGAGGAAGCGGAGGTCCGCGCTGTCGTCCGCCATGTGGTGGACGCCCTCGGCCCGGTCGACGCTCTGATCAACAACGCCGGGGTCTTGATCGCCAAACCGTTCGAGCAGCTCACCCTGGCGGACTGGGACCGCACGATGGCCATCAATCTCCGCAGCCTCTACCTCATGACTCGCGAGGTGCTGCCCGAGATGCGTCGCCGCCGCCGCGGCGCCATCGTGAACGTCGCCAGCCTGGCCGGCCGCCACGGTTTCGTGGGCGGCACCGCCTATGCCGCGTCCAAACACGCGGTGCTCGGCTTCAGCAGGTCGCTGATGCTCGAGACCCGGCAGGACGACATCCGGGTGATGGCCATCTGCCCCGGCTCGGTAGACACCAGCCTGATCCAGGATCAGCCGCTGCTCAAGACGGACCCCACCAGGATTCTTCGCCCCGAGGATGTCGCGGCGACGATCGTGTATGCGCTCGAGCTGCCCGACCGCGCGCTGGTGAGCGAGCTCGACATCCGCCCAACCAATCCATGATCGACCGCCGTGCCGCCTGGCAGCGGTTGTACGTGCCCAGGTACCTCACCGCCGCCGGCGTCGTGTGCGGGTGGGTCGGAGTGTACTTCGCATTCCGGGGCCACTGGCTCGGCGTCGCGCTCCCGCTGTTGGCCACCGGCCTCACCATGGTGGCGCTCCGGAGGGGCGACCGGTTGGCTCGCACCGGTCGGGCGAGCCTGCGGGTGGCGCTCGAGACCGCCGATGCCCGCAATCGCGCGCTCGAGCGGTTGAGCCAGCTCGCCTCGGTCATGCTCAAGGACGTCACCCTCCCGAACCTGTTTCAGGCCGTCGCGGACGCGGCCGTCGACCTGATGCAGGCGGACGGGGCCGGGATCACGTTGCTGGTGGAGGAAGGTCGCTTCCTGCGCGTCGAGGCGACGGCCGGCATCCTGGCGGGGAGTCAGGGCGAGTTACTCCCCAGCAGCGCCTCCTTGTCGGGTTGGGTCGTGCTGAACGATCAAGCCGTCGTCTCCGACAACATCTACGAGGATCCCCGCGCCACCCGATTGGCCGGCCTGGGATCGCCTCTCCGCACGGGTGCACTGGTCCCGCTCCGCTCGGCCGGCGTAGTGATCGGGACCCTGGGCGTGGTGAACCGCCGGGATGGGCGCCGCTTTGACGACGACGATCTCAGGCTGCTCCGCACCCTGGGCGACCAGGCAGTCGTCGCCCTCAACCGGGCGCACACGTTCGAAGAGATCCGCCGCAACGAGCGCGACCTGACGGCGAAAAACATCGAGCTCGAGCGAGCCACCCGCCTCAAGAGCCAGTTCCTGGCCAACATGTCGCACGAGCTCCGGACCCCCCTTAACGCCATTATCGGCTTCTCCGACCTCATCCTGTCGGGCGGCCTGGGGGACGTCTCGAGCGATCAGCGCGATCTCCTGGAAGCGGTGTTGCGCAACGGTCGGCATCTGCTCGCGCTGATCAACAGCGTGCTCGACCTCTCCAAGATCGAGGCCGGCCGGATGACGCTGGCGCTCGCGGGCACCGACCTCCGCGAAGCCATCACCGGCGCCATCGCCGACACGGCGAGTCTCCGGACGGCAAAGCAGCAGGACTGCGACCTGCGCATGGACGACGGTCCTCTGCATATTGTGGCTGACGGCGTGCGAGTGCGCCAGATTCTGTTTAACCTGCTCTCCAATGCCTCCAAGTTTACGGCGGGAGGAGGCCAGATCACGCTCACGCTGGTGCGCACCAACGCACCCCTTCCCGTGCCCGGCGACCGGGCGGGCGAACAATCGCGTCTAATCCCGCGAGATGCCGCCTGGGTGGCGGTCGCGGACACCGGGATCGGCATCCAGCCGGAAGACCTGGGCAAGTTGTTCCAGGAGTTCAGCCAGGTAGACAGCTCGGCCAGCCGGCAGCAGCAGGGCACCGGTCTCGGCCTTGCCCTGTCGCGGCGGTTCGTCGAGCTGCATGGCGGCACCATCGGCGCCGAGTCGGTCTATGGTAAGGGCAGCACCTTTTGGTTCATTCTGCCGGTCGATGGGCCCGTCCGTCGAACGGCGGCACGGAGCGGAGTGACCTGACCGAGGCCTGAAGCCAGTGGAAGGTTTTTTTGCGCCGCGACGCGACCGATCGGTTGCCGCCTCGCGGCGAGCAACCCTATATTGGCTCGCAATGCATCGATCCTGGCTCGGCCGCGCCACCGTTCTTCTGCTCATCGCCGGAATCCTCGGCGGAGGGTCGGGCGCGCCCGTCGTCGATGCGCTCCTATTCCATACCAGGCCTGGCGCCGCCACCTCCCAGGCACCCCACTTCGAGCCCCAAGGCAGCCGCCACGCCCACGGCGACAAGTGCACCCTCGGCCAGCTGCTCAGGGTCCAGCCGTCGGCATCGACCAGTTGCGAGCCGGCCATTGTCGCCGCGCGGTCGTTCACAGTGGCTCGGGCATGGTACGCATCCTCTCCCCGCGCCACCCGATTCTTCACCCCCCAGCACTCTCGAGCCCCGCCCGCACGTAGCGCCTGATCGCTTCACCCTCTCAAGTCGATACGTCAGGCCGGGCCGTCTCCCTCGCAGGGAGCGGTCCACCCTTTCACGTGCGGAGATGCACATGCTCGTTGCACTTCTCACACTGGCTACCGCGGCGGCGTTCGCCGGGGCACCCGTGTCGGTGATTTCCAGCGGCGACCCTTCAGCGGCCGGTGATGTGACCGGCGCCGTCAGCGACAGTGCGAGCGGCAAGCCGCTCGCCGGCGCGGACGTCATCCTCTTCCGGACCGGCCAGGTTGTGGCCCGCACTTCCACCGACGCGTTCGGGCGGTACACAATCCACAATCTCCCAGCCGGCAGTTATGACCTCGAGGTGAGGCTCATTGGATTCCGGCCGGTCACCAAGAAGTTCGACGTCGCCGCCGGAGGCGCCGGCGTTGACTTGGCGTTTCAGCTGGCCCCCGCCCCCATAGAGCTCAGAACCGTAGAAGTCTCGGGAGCCCCGGTCGCGGTGGACACCCGGACGGGCAATCAGGTCTTCAAGCAGGACGAGTTCCAGGGCTCGCCCACACTGACGACCTCACAGATCCTCCAGCAGGCCATTGCCGGCGCCGCCCGCGCGCCGACCGGGGAGGTGCACATCCGTGGGCAGCACGCCGAATACTCCTACTACGTCGACGGCGTCCCGGTACCGGCCGGCATCTCGGGCAGCCTCAACGAGCTGTTCGACCCCTCCATCGTGAACCAGATCGATTTCCAGACTGGTGGCTGGGATGCCGAATACGGGTTGCGGAACGCCGCGATCGTCAATGTCACGACCCGGATCCCAGCCGGGCCGTTTCACGCCGACGTTTCGAGCTATGCGGGCAACTTTGCCAGCAACGGGCAGACGGTGAACCTGAGCGGAAACGCGGGGAAGTGGGGGTTCTTCGCCTCCGGCACCCGCCAGGCGACCGACCTCCGGCGGGAGCCGGTGGTCGCGGACACCGATGCCACCGGTCAGATCACCGACATCCGCAACTACGCAAACCACGGCAACGATCTATTCGGTTTCGGAAAGGCCCAGTATGCCCCGACGGATCACGACGTCGTGAACCTGGCGGTGAACTGGTCCCGCTCGCGGTTTCAGACCCCGTTCGATTCCACCGCCGGCATCATCGACGACCGCCAACAGGACGTGAACGGGTTCGTGAACCTGGGCTGGCGGCACCGGGTCACGACCGGCCGCACCGTGGGCTCCGAGGTCTTCGCGGGGGCCTTCTACCGCCACGGCTCGCTGAGCTATGTCCCCGGTCTCACGGACGACCCGACCTTCAGCTTTGCGCCGGATACCACGCTCTACAACATCAGCGAAGACCGGAGCTTCGATCTGGTCGGCGTCAAGCTGGACTACCTGCTGCGGCTCTCGGAGCAGGTTGCGTTCAAGGCGGGTACCCTGTCGAGCTTGGTGCGCGGGCACGAGAACTTCCAGTCCTTCAATGCAGCCGGCGCGGGACCGGCGTCCGACTCGCCGCTCGACGGCAACGACGTTGCGGTCTACGTCCAGACCCAGCTGGCTCCGTCCGAGCAGTGGGAGCTTCGCACCGGCATCCGCTACGACAACCATCACTTCCCCATCTCGGCCAGCGAGCACGCCAACGCCCATCAGTTCAGCCCCCGGGTGCGGCTCAGCTTTTTCCCGACCCCGGCCACCACGATCTGGGCCTATTATGGGCGACAGTTCGTGCCCACCAACACCGAGGATCTGCGCGCCATCACCAGCGCCGTGGGATCCGGTGCCGGGACCGAGCCCACGGTGCCGGAGCGGGACCACTTCTTCGAGGTGGGACTGACCCACCGCTTCCCGGTCGGGATCGTGGCCAAGCTATCGGCCTATCACAAGCGCAGCTCCCCCGGCATCGATGACACCCAGGTGCCCGGCACGGCCATCACCACCGACGTCAACATCGACCAAGTCCGGATAACGGGCCTCGAAACGGTCATCGAGATCCGTCCAAAGGGGCCGGTCACCGGGTTCGTCAATGCCGGACTCGCACACGCATACGGCTTCGGGGAGGTGACGGGAGGGTTCTTCACCGTGACGCCGCCGGCCCAGACCTTCGACCTCGACCATGACCAGCGACTCTCCGCGACCGCGGGGATCGTGTACAGCGCCCACAATCTCCTGGTAACGGCCACCGGCATCTACGGCAGCGGGCTCACCAACGGCGTGACCCCGAATACCCCCGGCGTGCCCCTCTTTGATCCGTCTGCCGACCCGACCGGGCCCCTGGGGACGGGGCTCTTCGATTTCAACAAGGAGTTCAAGGTCGATCCCAACTTCATCCTCAATGCCAGCGCCGGCTATACCTTCGCGGTCGGGCGGGTGTTCTTCCGCCCCCAGGTCTACGTCGACAACGTGTTCAACTACAAGTACTCTCTGAAGGGGACGTTTTTCAGCGGTGCCTCGTTCGGTCGCCCGAGAACCGTCCAGTTCCGAGTGAACGTGGGAGTGTAGCATTCACCGTTACCGGTTCATCGATGTCGTCCGAGTCTGGAGCGAGTAGCGGGGTAGAAGGGCTCGACCTGGCGCGAGTGGGGTTCGTGGCTGTTGCCGCGGCCGCGGTGTGGTTCCATCTGTGGGAGCCGTTCGCCCGGATCAGCGTGATCGGTCTGGCGGCCACGCTGGTCGGGGGCTACCCGATCTTCAAGGAGGCGGCCGAGAACGTCGTTGAGCGCAAGATGACGATGGAGCTCTCCATGACCATCGCGCTCGTGGCGGCGCTCGCCATCGGGGAATTCTTCACCGCACTCATCATTACACTCTTCGTGCTCGCGGCGGAGATTCTGGAAGGGATGACGGTCCGACGGGGCCGGCGCGCAATAGGAAACCTGCTGGACTTCCTTCCCCGCACAGCCACGGTGCGGCGCGGCCCAGAGATCCGACAGGTATCCGCCGACGAGATCGGGATCGGCGACCTCGTGCTGGTGAACCCCGGGGGCCGCATCCCCATAGACGGCACCGTCGCCGGCGGTCACTCCTTCGTGGACCAGGCACCCATCACCGGCGAGTCCATGCCCGTTGAAAAGACGGCGGGGGCCTGGGTCTACGCCGGGACGATCAACCAATCGGGTGCGCTCGAGATCGGTGCCGAGCGGCTCGGGCGGGATACCAGTTTCGGGAAGATCATCGAGGCCGTGGAGCAGGCCGAGCGATCGCGAGCGCCCATCCAGAAGCTCGCAGACCGCCTGGCTGGGTACCTCGTCTACTTCGCCCTTGGCGCGGCCGTCCTCACCTTCCTCATTACCCGCGATGTGCGCTCGACGATCTCGGTTGTGATAGTCGCCGGGGCCTGCGGGATTGCCGCCGGCACGCCGCTCGCGATCCTCGGAGGCATCGGTCGGGCCGCGCGACAGGGCGCCATCATCAAGGGCGGACGGTACCTCGAGACGCTCGCGCGGGCGGACACCGTGATCTTCGACAAGACGGGGACCCTCACCCTTGGCATTCCCGAAGTCCAGGATCTGGTCCTCGCCGTGGGCGTATCGGCGCCGGCCCTCCTCGCGGCGGCCGCGGCCGCCGAGCGTCGCTCCGAGCATCCGCTCGCGAAAGCCATCCTCACCCTCGCCGAGTCCCATGCCATACCGGTGATCGAGCCTCAGGACTTCGCGTACACCCCCGGGCGGGGGATCACGGCACGCGTGGATGGGGACGAGATCGTGGTGGGAAACCGGGCGCTCCTCCGCGAGCGGCAGGTCACGACGCCGGACGATGCCGGCGAGGATGGGAGCGGATGGGGTGCAGTGCTGGTCGCCCGAAGCGGACGCTACCTGGGTGCGATCCGGGTCGCCGACACGATTCGCCCCGAAGCAAAGGCGGCCGTAGCGGGGCTCAAGGCGATCGGCATCCGGACCATGCTCCTCACCGGCGACGCGAAGAACGTGGCCGAGGCCGTGGCGGCGGCGGTCGGCGTAGACGAACTGGCCGCTGAGCTCCTCCCGGAGGCCAAGCAGGAGCGGGTCAAGAGCCTGGTCGATCGGGGCCGGGTGGTCGCCATGGTCGGCGATGGCATCAACGACGCTCCCGCGTTGATGCAGGCAAGTGTGGGCGTCGCGATGGGCTCCGGGACCGATGTCGCGCGCGAGAGCGCCAGCGTCGTGCTTCTGGGGAACGACCTGCTCAAGTTCGTCGAGACGGTCAGGCTCGCTCGGCGGACCCGCCGGACCATCCTCCAGAATTTTGTGGGCACCATCGCGATCGACGGCGTCGGCGTTGGTCTCGCAGCCATGGGGTTCCTCATTCCACCGCTCGCTGCCTTCATCCACGTCGCTTCCGAGCTCGTCTTCATACTGAACTCGGCCCGCCTGCTCCCGTCCGCCGCAGCCGACTGAATCGTCAGGGCACCCGTTTCCAGCCGGGGCTGACCGGCGCGGGCAGCATCACAGCGCGACGCACCAGCTCCACGTACGGGGCGACGAGGTCCGCCAGCTGCTGTACCGGAGCCACGTCGCTCGGGCCGATCGTCCCGAACCCACGACCCGCCAGCACCAGCGCGCCCACGGTGCGGCCGGCAACCCGAAGCGGAACGATCAGCTCGGTGACTTTCGGGCTCTCCGTCACCACGTCACCGGCCTCACCGCTCAAGACCCGCCCCAACGGCGTTCCCGACACCGGTACCAGCGGCAGGTCCGCCCAGTGCTTGTTTTCGCCCGGCTCTACCAGCACGACCCGATCCGCATCGGTCAATCGAATGGCGAGCGTCAGCCGCTCACAGGGCAGCATGGACCGGGTCTCTTCCGCGAGGCGGCGGGTTGCCTCCGCGAACTGCGCGGTGGTGGCCAGCATGTCGGCTACGCGGGAGAGGTGGGCCGGCGCCGAGCGGAGCGTCACGAGCTGCTTCCGCAGGACGTTCAGCTGGGACGCGAGCACGTAGCCATCGATCTTCGGACCGAGAATGTTGCCCAGCCGAGTCAGCGTGGTGAGGTCCTCCGCGCGATACAGGCCGGGCCTGCTGGCTCCCACCAACAGATGGGCCGCCAGATGACCGGCCGAGGTCACTCGCACGCCGAGTAGCGTGCGAATCCGCTGGCCGGCGGCGAGTTCTTCCGCGAAAAGGTCCGGTGGCAAGCGCGAATCGCCCGCGGCATCGGCGACTTCGAGCGTCGGCTCCCCGGCGAAGAGGCCAAAGAGATCCAACCGGTCCTTCCCGATCACCAGCTGCGGGTCCGCCCACGGCGGCCCGCCGGGATGCGCGCCAAGCCGGTACTGCTGCCCCGGCGCCGGGCCGGGAATCAACACCTCGAACACCTCGTGCGGCAACGATCGGCCCAGGACCTCCGACGCGAGCGCGAAAAAGTCGCGCGGCGACCTGGCCTCGATCCATGCATGCGCAAGCTCAGCTCCCAGATCCCCGACGGTGGCGGGCTGAGGGGCCGACTGCTGGTGCGTGATTCGCGCGAGCGTCGGGGCGATGGCGTCCGCCACGCCGCCGAGGAGAGCGCGTTCCGCCGCCCCGTACCGGTCGGGCGTCAGCGAAGCGACCAGGAGCAAGCCCACCTCGACTGAACCGAATCGGATCGCGAGGCTCACCACCGATCCGTAGCCGGCCCGCGCTACGATGTCGCCGAGCGCGTTCGCCTGCTCGTCAGTGACTCGGGGATGGGGCAGCGGAACCGGTAGCTCGTCTTCGGCCAGCGCCTCCGGGCCGATCAGCTCCGCGCCGCCGCCCGGCGGATACAGCCAGAGCGCGAACAGGTCGTGCGGAAGCTCGACCCCGATCGACTCGGCGAGCGCCTCGTGCCAGGTGGCGAGCACATCGCGGTCCGGCACGCCCTCCCCCGCCCGCAGGAGGGGAATGAGTGGAAGTGGTTGCGGCGCACGTGCGTCGGTCATGGTCGGCCTGCGGGTGCAGGAGGCATGCCCCTCGAGCTCACGCCGTTAACCCGCTGGTGGACAAGTGATTGGCTCGACTTCACGGGGTCGAGGCCGAGTGCTTTCGTGGCGGCCCGGCTCCTGCGCGGCGTTTTGCACCTCTCGGTCAGGGGGGAAGCTACGGCGGCGTAACCGGCGTTCTCCAGCGACGTTGACATACCCCCTCCCCCTATATAGGATCTGCTCATGACCCGCGCAATTATCCAAATCGAAGGGATGAGTTGCGACCACTGCGTCCGCGCCGTGAAGCACGCTCTGACCGCCCTTCCCCACGTAGAGGTCGAGTCGATACTGGTTGGCCGAGCTGACGTCCGCTTCGACGAAACCAGGATCATGCCCACCCAGCTCACCGGGGCGATTAGCGACGCCGGCTACTCGGCGACCTTGAACGATGTCCGCAGCTAGCGCCGTCTGCACGATTCCAGTCACCGGCATGACCTGCGCGGCCTGCAGCGGCCGCGTGCAGCGCTCGCTCGAGCGGACGCCCGGCGTGAGCTCGGCCTCGGTCAACCTGATGACCGGGGATGCGACGGTGGCGTTCGACCCCGGGGCCATCCGGCCCGAGCGCCTGGTCGAGGTGATCCGCCATACGGGGTACGGTGCCGACCTTCCAGCGCAGGCTCGCGATCCGGAAGATGCGTTCGAGACCCAGGAGCGAGAGCGCGTTCTGGAGATGAAGACACTGGAATGGAAGCTCGGAGTCGCGCTGGTGCCGGCCGTGATCCTCATGATCGTCGGTCATCCGCACGGAGCGGCCGGCCGCTGGCTTGGGCTGGCCCTCACGCCGCCGGTGGTCGGCTGGAGCGGACGCCACTTCTACGTCCGCGCCTGGGCCGCGCTGAAGCATGGCGGCGCGGACATGAACACGCTCATCGCGCTGGGGACCGGGGCGGCTTTCGGGTT
>DASQPE010000261.1:0-2861 GCA_035644115.1 Gemmatimonadales bacterium | reverse complement strand
CGCGAAGAGCGCGGTAGTGACACCTAGGGAGAGAGCGAGGTCGAGAACGCCCAGAATGATAGGGATGCCCGGCGCCCGGCGCTCGAGCCAGCCGGCGAGCGCGGCGACGGCCGCGCTCACCGCGAGCGACACGGTCAGCAGAAACCCCATCGAGATGACCAGCCCGAACGAGCGGACCCGATCGATGAGAAACGCCTTGATATTGACGCCGGGCTTGGGCTTCACCCGCCAGATCGTGTTGAGCGCGGCCTGCAGCTCGAGAAACGCACCGGTCGACGTGAGAATAAAGGTGATGGTGCCGATGATGGTGGCGAGAATATTCCCCTTTCGCTCGCTCGCGCCCTGGAGCAGGCTCTGCACTGCGCGGGCACCCTGGCGACCGAGCAGGCCTTGCACCTCGCCTACGATCTGCCCCCGCACGGCGTCGGCCCCGAACACCGCGCCGGCAATTCCGATCGCGACCAGGAGGATGGGTGCAATGGCAAACAGCGTATAGAAGGCAAGCGAAGCGCCCAGGCGGGGCGCGTCGTCATCCCACCAGGCCTTGAGCGCGGTCCATGACATCCGGAGGACGAGCGGCGCCATGGCTGCCCTCAGTGCTGGGCCCAGACGGCGAAGGTGGACCAACGCGCGACCGGGCACCCCCTCCTCCACGCCGGCTTGTATTTCGCGCTCGCCAGACCCCGTCGCAGCTGCTCGATCCAGGCTTCGTCGTTGGTGTGCTCGACCCGCACGGTAGTGGTATCGACGCCACCCTCGGCGGTCACCACGAAGTGGGCGATGACAGCCCGCTGATCGGCGTCGCGCGGGCCTTGGTCGATGAACGGGAGACGATCGGGCGTCGCTTCGCTGTCCACGGTAGCCATGGAATCAGGCCTGACGTCGCCGACGGTGGCGCAGCGCGCCGGGGCGGAATCGGTCTGGGCCGTCAGCTCGCTGCTCGCGAGCAGCAGGAACGGCAGCAGTAGCGGGCACAGCGTCGCGGGATACCACACGATCCCAATCTAGGACCTCCGGTGCGGGCGTCGGCATCCCGAGCCCGGCAAATCGGGTGACTTCGGTCACAGCCGCGCGGGCAATCGTGACCTAGCCTCGCTGGGTGATCCGCTTCGATTCCGCAAACAGACAGGAGACAACCGAATGACCCCCGCCAAGACGATGCAGCGGCCCGCGGCCGCTGCGGGCACGATTACCCTCGGAGACGACCTCACCGTCAATCGTATGGGCTTCGGGGCCATGCGGCTGACTGGCCCGGGGATCTGGGGACCACCGGCGGATCGCGCGGAGGCGATCCGGGTGTTGCGGCGAGCCGTGGAGCTCGGCGTGAACTTCATCGATACCGCGGACTCGTACGGTCCGCACGTTTCCGAGGAGATCATCGCCGAAGCGCTGCATCCCTATCCAGTGGGCCTCGTGATCGCGACCAAGGGGGGCATGGAGCGCCCCGGCCCCGGTGCGTGGGCGCCGAACGGGCGTCCGGAATACCTGCGGCGGCAGCTCGAGGGGAGTCTTCGCCGTCTCCGGCTGGACCGCATCGACCTCTATCAGCTCCACCGGCTCGATCCGAAGGTGCCGGCGAACGAGCAATTCGACGCCCTCCGGGCGTTCCAGCGCGAGGGCCTGGTGCGGCACGTGGGGATCTCCGAGGTGACGGGGGCCGAGGTGGAGCAGGCCCGCGCCGCCCTGCCCATCGTCTCGGTGCAGAACCGCTATAACGTGAGCGACCGGCAATGGGACGACGTGGTCGAGCTCTGCGAGCGCGAAGAGCTGGCGTTCATCCCCTGGTTCCCGCTGTCGGCCGGTGACCTCGACGACGCCGGCCCGCTCGCGCAGGTCGCCCGCCGGCGCGGGGCCACCGTGTACCAGGTTGCGCTCGCCTGGCTGCTGGCCCGATCGCCGGTGATGCTGGTCATCCCGGGTACGTCTTCCACGGCCCACCTGGAGACAGACCTCTCGGCGGCGGAGCTGCGGCTTGACGCCGAGGACCTCAAAGAGCTGAACGCGGGCCGCCTGTGAGCGCCATCGCAGCCCTTTGGGGGGTGCCGGTCTATGCTCACGGAGAACTCTCAATGGAGCTGTGAGATGACGCAGGGAGCCGTAAACGATCTCAAGGGCCTGACCGTAGCGATCATGGTGGACAATGGCTTCGAGCAGGTGGAGCTGACCGAGCCCAGAAGGGCGCTGGAGGAAGCCGGCGCCGAAACGCTGGTGGTGTCGCCCCAGCCCGAGCGGGTCCGCGGGTGGGACTTCACCGAGTGGGGCGACGATGTTCCGGTGGACGTCGACCTCGACCGCGCCCGCCCCGCGGAGTTCGATGCCCTGCTGTTGCCGGGCGGCGTCATGAATCCCGACCGGCTCCGGATGCACCCGGAGGCGGTCGCCTTTGCCCGCCACTTCTTCGATGCTGGTAAGCCGGTCGCCGTGATCTGTCACGGTCCATGGACGGTGGTTGAAGCCGGCGTCGTACGCGGGCGCCGACTCACCTCCTGGCCCTCGCTCAAGACCGATCTGCGCAACGCCGGCGCCGAGTGGGTGGACCAAGCAGTGGTCGTCGATCAGAACCTCGTGTCCAGCCGGAAGCCAGACGACATCCCGGCATTCAATCGCGCGATGATCGAGCTGTTCAGCCGGGCGCCTCGGCGAGAGCCCGCTCTGCGGGGAAGCCGCTGACCGCTTAAGCTCCGGTACTGTGTCCGGGGCTCCCCGAATCAAATTGCGAATCGCCTTCGGCGCCGTCGCCGTTCTCCTGAGCGGCGCGGCCCTTCGCGGCCCGGAAACTTCCGCGGCTCGACTTGCTGCTCACCGACGTCATGCTGCCGGGCGGGATGAGCGGGCGGGATGTGGCGGAGGCGCTTGCGCGT
>DASQPE010000260.1:0-2011 GCA_035644115.1 Gemmatimonadales bacterium | reverse complement strand
CGCGTTCCTGCCGACCTTCACCATCACCGGACAGTACGGCACCCAGAGCACCGAGTGGTCCAAGTGGTTCGGGTCGGGAACCAACATCTGGCAGGCGTTCGCCGGCGTCTCAATCCCGCTGTTCAAAGAGGGACGGCCGGGGGCGGGGGAGCAGGTCAACGTCGCCCGGGCGCGCGCCTCGCAGGCGCGGTCGCGCTACGAGCAGACGGTGCTCGTGGCGCTGCGCGAAGTGGAAGACGCGCTCGTAGGGTTGCGGACCGCCCAGGATCGGAGCGCCGCCCAGGAGCGCCAGGTGATCGCGCTGCGCCGGGCGCTCGAGCTCGCGGACATGCGCTATCGGAACGGGGTGTCGAGCTACCTCGATGTGCTCGACGCGCAGCGCGGCCTGTTCGGCGCCGAGCTGGCACTCACCCAGGCGGAGCGGGACCAGCTCGTCACCGCCGTACAGCTGTATCGCGCCGTGGGGGCCGGGTGGCCGACCGCCCAGGAGTGAGTCATAATGAAGGCGTGCGCAAGCGTCCCCGAAAGGGCGGGCGCCGCCCGACGGCCGAGTCCCTCGTGTTCTCGTTCCTGAGCGCGGCGGACGCCATGGAGGCGCGCCTCGAAGCGGCCCTGAGCCCGGCCGGGTTGTCCCTGGCGAAGCTCGCGGTGTTGCACTTCCTGGCGGAGGCGGAGGAGCCGTTACCCCTGTCTGACCTGGCCGCGCGCCAGCACTGCGTGCGCTCCAACATCACCCAGCTGATGGATCGCCTCGAGAAAGACGGCCTGGTACGCCGCCGGGCCGATCCCGACGACCGCCGCAGCGTCCTGGCCGAGCTCACACCCGCAGGCACGCAGGCCCATGCCAAGGGCGTACGTGCGCTCGCCGAAGCGCAACGCGCCATCGTCGGCGGGCTCAAGGCGGGCGAGGCGGCGAGTCTGCAGAACGCGCTCAGCGCGCTGACGTCCTGATTCGTTCTCTTACCACAGAAAGGGGATTCCCGTGGTCTACCTCGTTCCCCTCGGTCGACTCCTCTATTCCGCCATCTTTTTGATGACGGCATTCGGGCATTTCTCCGCGGGATATATCGGATACGCCGCCCAGGCGGGGGTGCCGGCCCCGGGGTTGCTGGTCCCGCTGTCGGGTGTGATCGCCACGCTCGGAGGCTTGAGCATCACGCTCGGCTATAAGGCCAAAATCGGCGGCTGGCTGATCGTGCTGTTCCTGGTGCCCGTGTCGCTCATGATGCACAACTTCTGGGCGGTGACCGACCCGATGATGCGCGGGGTGCAGATGGCGCTGTTCATGAAGAATGTGTCGATGCTCGGCGCCGCGCTCTTGATCACGCACTTCGGCGCTGGCCCGATCAGCCTCGACGCGCGGCGGTCGGCTCCCGGCGCGATGTAGGCTCAGCGCCGCGGCCGACGCCGCTCCATGTGCCGGGCCATGATCCGCATCAGCTCGGCGTTGGTCCACGGCTGCCAGCCGTGCGGCTTCATGGGGCGTCCGTAAACGAACTCGGCGTCGGCCGCGGGGCGGGTGCGGGTGAGGAACTCCTCCAGCCGGTACACGGCGAGGTTCAGGTAGAAGGTGTCCATGTCGCCGGTGAAGACATGGATCTGGCCCTTGAGCTTGGGCCTGAGCCTCGCCCAGTTCCGCTCCAGGTAATCACGCAGGTCGTAGTCGTGGGTGCGGAAATACTCGGCCACGCTACGGTCGATCGTTCCGGTGCGGAGGTTCCACAGCTCGGCCGGGTAGCCGTCCGCCGCCACGGGACCGTACGTCGCCTCCCAGATCGCGAACTGCTCGCCCGAGCGAGCGCGGCTGCCGAGCACCATCTCGAACTGACTCTCCTGCCGGATGCTGATGCGCGGCTGGCCGGTCACTTCCTGCTCCGCCGGCACGTCCGCGGTCAGCCATTCCGCCACCTGATGCACGAACGCGTTCGTGTCGCTGTAGATGTCGGGAATCTCGTAATGGCGGAAGTCCACCGGGTCCGGGTACAGCACCCACGTCCCGCCGAAAAAGTCC
>DASQPE010000259.1:0-2225 GCA_035644115.1 Gemmatimonadales bacterium | reverse complement strand
TTACCGGTTCTCCGAGGATCGCGGGCACCGCGCCGAGGTCGAGGCGTACTGGGGACGCCCCGCGGGAACAATCTCGACGAGGCCGGGATTGACGGCCGTCGAGATCTTTCGGGCGCTGGAAGCGGGGCGACTCAAGGCGATCTGGATCGCGGCCACCAATCCCACGGTCAGCCTCCCCGACCTGCATCAAGTCCGGCGCGCGTTGTCCGGGGCCGAACTCATCGTCGTCCAAGACCCCTATCATCCGACAGAGACGACGCAGTTCGCGGACGTCCTGCTCCCCGTGGCGCAGTGGGCCGAGAAGACGGGCACCATGACGAGCAGCGAGCGGCTCGTCTCCTTCAGCGAGCAAGTCGTCAAGCCGCCCGGCATGGCTCTGCCCGACTGGCAGATCCTGGCGCGGTTCGGCGAGGCGATGGGCTTCTCCGGGTTCCAGTTCGAGGAGTCGGGCGCGGTCTGGGACGAGTTCATCGGGCTGACCGCCGGCCGGCCCTGCGACATGTCAGGGATGACCTCCGGGCGGCTCCGGCGCGAGCGACACCTACGCTGGCCCTGTCCGAGCGTCGACCATCCCGGGACCGAACGGCTCTATCTCGACCGAAAATTTCCAACCCCGAGCGGCCGTGCTCGCTTCCATGCGCGGCTGCACCGGCCTCCGCGCGAGACCCCCGATCATGAGTTCCCGCTGATCCTGACGACCGGACGGCTGTATGCGCACTGGCACACCCTGACCCGAACGGGCAAGTCGCCCAAGCTGCTCCGGCTCGAGCCGTCGCCGTTCGTCGAGGTTCACCCCGACGACGCGGCCGAGGTCGGCCTGGCCGCGGGGCAGGCGGCCGAGTTGAGCAGCCGTCGAGGCCTGATCCGCCTCCCCGTCAAGATCAACGCGAGATTGCCGCGAGGCGTCGTCTTCGTCCCGTTCCACTGGGGCGACCAGCAGCGAGAGAACGTGGCGGCGAATTACTTGACGATCCAGGCGATCGGCCGGATCGCGAAGCAGCCCGAGCTCAAGTACTGCGCCGTCCGGCTGGCCCCAGCCCCCGACGCGCTGGAGCCCGCGGCTACCTTATGAAGCTCCGGGAAATCCGCCGTGCCGGCCACCTGCCGACGCTCCTCTGTGCATTCGTCTACTTCACGATCAGCTGCATGGCCTGGATGATGGTCGGGGCGCTGGCCAACTCGATCATCCCCGACCTCGGAGAGCTCTCCGACTCGCGAAAGGGCCTGATGGTCGCGGTCCCCGTCCTCGGCGGGGCGCTGCTGCGGCTCGTCCTCGGCCCGCTGGCCGACCACATCGGCGCGAAGAAGACGACGCTGATCGGGCTGGCGCTGACGCTCGTGCCGCTCCTGATGGGCTGGCTCTGGTCGGACAGTTATCTGGAGGTCCTGCTGGTCGGCCTCTTGCTGGGCGTGGCCGGGGCGAGCTTCGCGGCGGCGCTTCCTCTGGCGAGCCGCTGGTATCCGCCGCAATACCAGGGGCTGGTCCTCGGGATCGCCGGGGCGGGCAACGTCGGCACGGCACTGTCCGCCTTCTTCGGTCCCTGGGTCGCATCGTCCTGGGGCTGGCATGCGGCGTTCGGCATCGTGCTGGTCCCGGTGCTCGCGACCCTGGCCTTGGTCGCGTTCCTGGCCGAGGACCGGCCGATGCACCCCGCGCCAAACACGCTTGTCGAATACGCGGCGGTGTTGAAGGTCGCCGACACCGGATGGTTGTGCTTCTTCTATGCCGTCACGTTCGGTGGCTTCGTGGGGCTGGTGAGTTTCCTGGGCATCTTCTTTCGCGAGCAGTACGCGCTGACCAACGTCCAGGCCGGGGCCCTCGCCATGCTCTGCGCCCTCATCGGCTCGATCATCCGCCCCTTGGGCGGCTATCTGTCGGATCGGCTCGGCGGCATCCGGGTGCTGACGTGGGTCTATCTCGGCGTCGCGGCGACGATGGCGGGCGTGTCGGCCCTGCCCGCGCTGGGCCTCTGCACTCTACTGCTCGTGACGGGCATGACGCTGCTGGGCATGGGGAACGGCGCCGTCTTCCAGCTGGTCGCTCAGCGGTTTCCCGATGAGATCGGCGTGGTCACCGGGCTCGTTGGGGCCGCCGGCGGGCTCGGGGGATTCATGCTGCCGAACGCCCTCGGCAGTGTGAGGCAGTTGACCCAGAGCTACGGCGGTGGCTTCCTGGCCTTCGCGCTGGTCGGAGCGTCGGGCGCGGTCGCTCTGTTCTTCGTCGG
>DASQPE010000258.1:0-19791 GCA_035644115.1 Gemmatimonadales bacterium | reverse complement strand
CAAAGCCATCTTTGTAAGCCGTTCCTTGAGAGAGACCGCAGCGGAAAGCGGATAGCTCAGTGGCTTGGTCAGTGGGTAGTTCTTTCGCGCCAGGAAACTCTCTACGAAACCCTGGTAGTGGGTGATCCAAAAGGCAGCCTTGTTCCAGACGCCCACCGGCACGCGGGTGCACTGGAATGCGCTGACAGCCGCGGTGCTCGCTACATCGACAGTGTTGTTCAAGTAGAGGTCCACATGGCACTGGTTGATCACGTGATCCAGAAGTAATAGCGAGGCGCTCCGGTACTCAGGTTCAGCCACCCAGGAGCGGCCCGAGGCTGCCAGAACTCTCCTTCCCTCGAATTCGTACAGCAGAGGGATGTTTCCCATGGAGCCGACAATTCGATTGTTTTCGTCCTCGAGCACCCACCCGATGCTCCAGCCTGGTTGAAGCTCCCGGTAAAGGGGATTGCCCAGCCACAGATGGCTCCATTCCTCGCAGCTCTTGATGGCAGCAAGCCCGTAGCGGGATTCAAGCAGAGTAATCTGCTCGTGGTCCTTGAAGGACGCCTCGCGAAGCTTAGGAGCTCGCCGGGGGGTTTTTCTGGGCTGGGCCGATTGTAGGTTCTCTGCGGTGCGGTCCACGGTGCTTCTCAGTCCGTCGGTATGAGGAATTCTATGGGGCCGCAGGCGCCGCAGCCTCCCAGGCGACTGGCAGCGCTTCCAGACCGCGAAAAGCCATGTTGCGCCGCCAGACCAGGGAAGCGGGTTCCAGAGCCAGATTCGGAAGCCGGCGTAAAATGGTTGAGAAGGCGACCTGTCCTTCGACCCGTGCCAGCGGCGCGCCAAAGCAATAATGGGCGGCCCAGGCGAAGGCGAGATGCCGGTTGTCCTGGCGTGTGATATCCAGGTGGTCCGGATCGGCAAACTGAACCGGATCGCGGTTTGCGGCACCCATCAGCGCGATCACCGCCTGGCGCTTGCGGATCAGTTTGCCCCCCAGATCAACATCGGCCGGCGCAAGACGAGTGGTATACTGAATGGGGCTCTCGTAGCGAAGCAGTTCCTCAATGGCCGAGGGCAGGAGCGACGGGTCCGATCGAAGCCGCGCCAGTTCGCCCGGATTTCGCAATAGCGACAAGAGGCCGTTCCCGATCAGGTTGGTGGTGGTCTCCTGCCCACCGGTCATCGTGATGATCGAGTTCGCGATGACTTCTGCCTCGCTGAGCCGGTCGCCGTCGATCTCGGCACTCATCAGTGCGTGTATGACCCCCTCCCGCGGCTGGCGCTCTTGCTCGCGCAGCCTGGCCCGGAAATAGGCTGTCATCTCTTCGATGGTCTTCAACATCAACGCGCCCCGGCCCGGATTGTGCTGGAAGTTTCCCAGCATCTCGGAGAAATCCTTGGACCATCTTTTCAGCTGGTCGCGGTCGGCGACCGGCACGCCCATCAGCTCGGCGGTGACGGTGGCAGGCAGCAGGTCCGCTAGGTCGGCGATGAGATCCATGCGGCCCTTGGGCAGCACGGCGTCGATCAGGCCGTCCATGATCTCCTGAATATGCGAGCGCAGGGCTTCCGCCCGGGCAGGCGTAAAAGCCGCCGCCGCCAGCGCCCGCAGCCTGGTATGGGAGGGCGGGTCCATAAAAAGCATCTGATTCACCAACACCCGCGCGATGGGGTTCAGCTCGGAAAGGCCGAGCGCGGTGAGTTGTTCGGGGGTAGGCGTGCGGACGGCCGAGAAGCGTTGCAACACGCTCACCGCGTCCGCGTAGCTGCTCACCACCCAGGCGTGCAGATAGGGATCCCAGTGCACTGGATCCTCCGTCTGGAGCCGACGGTAGAGAGCATAGGGATTAGCGAGAACGGCGGGGTCGAGCAGATGGTAAAGGCTCAGGCTCGGATCCGACGCCCCCATCTCTGACGAGAGTTTCGGGCTTGTGTTCATGAACCTAAGTCCAAACAGGAGCCCTGCGTCATGCAAGACGGGGCCGGACTTGGTCTTTCCAACGTGTCCTTATTCCCAGCATTCCCAGCGAGCCGCTTGAGCTCGGCCGATAGGGCCGCTACGGTCGGTGCTTCGAAAAGGCGTCGCAAGGCTATTTCCACCCCGAAGGCGTCCCGCAGCCGGGCAATGAGTTGTGCGCCCAGCAGCGAATGGCCCCCAAGCATGAAGAAATTGTCGTCCAGGCCAATCTCCTCCAAATTCAGCAGTTCCCCCAGAATCTCGGCGACGCGCTGCTCGGTACCCGTGCGCGGCCATGCCGAGACTTCGTCCTGGAGGGTGTTCGCCGGCCCCGGCATGGGGAGCGCTGCGCGATCGACCTTGCCGTGAAGCGTCAACGGCAACGCATCCAGGCGAACGAATGCAGCCGGAAGCATGTACTCCGGCAAAAAGTCGCGAAGGAACTCACGCAGACCGGTGTGAGTGAGGTCACACTCCGTATCCAGGACCACGTAGGCTACCAGTCGCTTGTCGCCCGGAGCGTCCTCGCGGGCAACAACCAGGCTCGCGCAGACGTCCCGGTGCCGGTTCAGCATGCTCGCGATTTCATTCGGTTCGATCCGATAACCGCGGATCTTGATCTGGTCGTCGACCCGCCCCAGAAAAGCGAGCTGGCCGTCCGGCAGCAGGCGGGCGAGGTCGCCCGTTCTATACAGCCGATTGCCGGATTTGGCGCTGAACGGGTTGGTGATGAACTTCTCGGCAGTCAGGTCCGGGCGGTTGTGATAGCCACGCGCGACACCTGCGCCCCCGATATGGATCTCACCAGCTTCGCCCGCCGGCATCGGCTGCAAGCGTTCATCGAGCAGGTAGATCTGAGTGTTGGCAATGCCCGTTCCGATCGGCGGCAGCATTTGTCGGAACCCGTTGGGCGGCACGGGTCCCGACGTGGCCACCACCGTGCACTCGGTAGGTCCGTAATTATTGACCAGTAAAAAGGGCAGCTCTGCCGGTGGATAGTGGTGGAGCGTGTCGCCGCCGGTCAGCAAAATGCGCAGGTCGGTCGTGCGCGGCCATTTCTGGCTCAGGGTGAGCAGGCGCTCGGCCAGCGGGGTGGGGACGAAAGCGATCGTAATCCTCTGAGCCAGCAGCCAGTCCCGGAGCAGTTCGGCCGAATTGCGGGTACTCTCATCGACCAGATGAACGCTCGCTCCCGCTGCGAGATAGGGCCAGAGCTCCCAGACACTCGCATCGAACCCCAGGCCCGCTACATGGCTGGCCCGGTCCGCAGCAGTCACCGAGAATGCCTGCCTGTGCCAGGACACGAGGTTGGCCAGGCCACCATGGGTGACTTCCACCCCCTTGGGCTGGCCAGTGGAGCCTGAGGTGTAAATGACGTAGGCCAGGTCACCGGTTGCGATTTCGACGGATGGTGAGTCCGCGGTCTCTCTGGCGATCTGCGGAGCGTCGAGGTATACCAGTTGTCGCCTGGCAGCCGGGAGCCGCTGGGCAAGGTCCGGACTGCTTATCAGCACCGGTGCTTGAGCATCCTCCAGCATGAAAGCCAGGCGGTCGGGGGGATAGGCCGGATCCATGGGGACGTAAGCACCGCCCGCCTTCAAGATTCCCAGAGCCCCGACCACCATATCCAATGACCGCGGTAGACAGAGCCCAACGAGGACGTCCCTACCCACGCCGAGCGACCGCAAGTAGTTGGCTAGCCCGTTGGCCCGGCAGTCCAGCTCACGGTAGGTGAGAGCGCTGGCCTCTGCAGTTAGAGCGAGCCCGCCGGGACTCTCGCTCGCCCGTGCCGCGACTAACTCCGGGACAGAGGCGCTCTCTGAGCCAGGAGGACCCACCGTACGAACAATGCGCTTTTGTTGAAAGATCTTCATCTTTCACCTCTAAACGCCTGGAAGCGCGATCGCAGCCTGAACCCGGCGGGGCTCGAGCTACCCCGAGTCGCCTCTGTCGCGCGGTTGCCATTTCCAGAAGGTGAGCCCGCACTTCTCGCCCTGTGCTGCCAGCGCGGCGGCGTATCCCCTGCGCGGAGCGAAGTCCTGGAGCCACCAGCGCCGTTCTCGGCCCCCATCGCCAACCGTGGGGGGGAGTCCCGGAGTGCTCAGGTCCAGGAAGACTTCGAAGGTCTCAAGGCCCGACTTAAGCCCTTCGCCGCGAGCCTTCGAGTAGGCTTCCATCCGAGTCCAAGCCTGGAAGAAGGCGCGCCGCCGGGCGGGTTGGGGGAGCGCTTCGAGAAAGCGAAGCGCCCTCGGCGAGACGCACCCAGCCACGTCTTCGTCGACCCCCGGGCGCACTCGTTCGACGTCGACACCCACGTCGGGCCCGCGACTGATCGCCCAGATGACAAGATCGTGCGAGTGCGACAGGTTGAACCGCACCGCGTCACTCACAAGCTCAGGCTTTCCCTGCAGACCGTAGCGGAACATCGGCTCGCCCGCCGTCGTTTTCAGGTAGCGGCTGAGGATGCTTCTTAGGGCTCCGTGCGCGAGGATGTAGCGATTACGGTCCCGCTCTAAGCGAAACTGCCCGGCTTTCGTGAGCTCCTCCGGCGCCAGTGTTTGCTTGAGCGCCGGTAGGGCATTTGTGCTACGATCGAGATCCGCCCGCCACAGGTGGATCTCACCGTCTTTGAATTCGAGCAGGCCGTGAGGCGCGTTCCAGGTGCAGATCGTTAACACGGCTCGACGAGCGCTTCCGGGTCGGCGGGCAGGCGACTCGCCTCCACCAGCTCCGGTCCACTGAAACCTTGTTGTGGACCTCTGAGGGGTACCTAGCAGCTCCGGGATGGCGATCACACCAACGCCCATGACCAGGACGTGGATCGGCCCGAACGCGAGGTGCCCCTGAAGGAACCGTGGGTTGCGAGACCGGCAATTGCGCCAAGGGTATAAAGGGCTGAATCCTGGTCAGATCGCCTAGCTGCAGTCCCCAGCTCTATATGTTTGTGACACGGATAAGGAACCCGGAATTTGCTTGCCGCAGCCCCGCCGCCTGCGACAGCACTCGCTCGGCCCGCAGAGGCCACCCAGGAATCACGATCTACACCAAACACGCGCCTGTGGATGGTTTGAAACAGGCCCGAACCAGGCGCGTGATCCCTCGGCTGGTGCGCGGGGTCGCGATGACATTCTATTCACTGGCTGCAAGGTCCTGCACTAAACCGACGGCAACCGTCCGGGAGCCGGATCACGGGCGGTCGAAGCGCTTGACCAACAGAATGCCTGGCTTCATGTTAGCTGGCAGCCGTCGGCGCCAGATGAACGGGCTGGCTGCCTCCGACCTGGAGCAAAACTTGCGAGGGGGATTACGATGCCACTGTCCACTAAACTTGCGCCGACTGGTACCGATAGTTAATAAGTTCTCCTAGAGGTGCGGGGCCGCCCGACCACCGGGCCGGATCCGCTCCAATCGCAGCGCCCTCACGAGGGCCCGCGACAAAGGCAAACCCAACGAAAGTTGGGGGCGCAAAGCTTCGAGGCTAAGGCGCGGTTCGCCGCGCTAAGCCGGTCGAGCCGCCGAACGGACGTGTCGCGAGGGTGTTTTGACGTCTGGCCCTCCCTCCTCCATTCCATCGACCGCGTCAGCCCCGCACCCGATTGTCGTAACACGCGCCCAGCGCGCGCCGCGTCATCCGCTGCTCAGAGCAAACCACTCGAAAGGGTGGGACGCAGAACCACGGGGCTCCCGCGACGTCGTCGCTATGCCAGCCGGGTCGCCAGCGCTTCGGCAGGACCATCTGCCGGCCTTGGCGGCCCGTTCGCTTGGTGCCACACCGAAAGGAGTGGAAACGATGACGTTCACCTACAAGCTCTCGCGCCGTCTCGCCCTCGGGCACCTGGGCCTGACCGCCTTTGCAGCCGGCGTCATCGCCGCGTGCAGCGGAGGCGAGCCTACCGCTCCTACCACCTCGGGCACGACAGACCTGCTCGCTGCCGTCAAGATCGCTCCTAAGAAGGCGACCATAGAGACCAACCAGACGATCCGGTTCTCCGGCACGGGTATCAGCACGGCCGGCGACAGCATGGCGACATCCATCGAATGGACGGCGACCGGCGGCAGCATCACCGCCGACGGCGTGTTGTCGGCACACGCCACCGGCACCTTGCGTGTGATCGGCAAGGCGCTCGGGCACAACAAGTCGGATACGTCGACAGTCGTCGTAGTGCCACCGCAGCCCACACTTACCAGCATCGTGGTGAGCCCCGATCCTGCCACCGTGACCGAGGGTAAGACCGCCAGCTTCTCGGCGAGTGGCAAGCTGAGCGACGGTTCGACGGCGCCGATCGGCGTCGTCTGGAGCGCGACCGGCGGCACGATCGACGCCGGCGGCAATTACAGCGCCGGCATGACGCCGGGTGCGTTTCGCGTGGTTGCCACCAATACGTCCAGCACGGTCGCCGACACCGTACCCGTGACCGTCACGGCAGCGCAGCTCGCCCAGATCGTGCTCGCGCCCGCAACCGTCACGCTGGTGCCAGGCGGCACCCAGCAGTTCATCGGATACGGGCGCACGAGCACCGGCGACAGCATCAGCACTCCAGTATCCTTTACGGCTACGGGAGGGACGGTGTCGGCGGGCGGGCTGTACACCGCTGGCCAGACGACGGGAACCTTCCGTGTGATCGCCACCAGCACTACGACGAACCTGGCCGACACTTCTGCTGTGACGATTCAACCCGCGGCCCTCGCGCAGCTGATCCTCCTTCCTGCCCTCGCCACGGTCGCGACTGGAGGCACCGTCCAATTCCAGGTCTACGGACGGACCACGGCGGGCGACAGCTTCGCGGCGCAGGCAACCTATAGCGCGACCGGCGGCACCATCGGCTCGGCGGGCCTCTACACCGCTGGCTCGACCGCCGGGACGTTCCGGGTGATTGCGGCTCAGGTCGGCGGCACGCTAGCCGACACCTCGGCGGTGACGATCACGGCCCCGCTGGCGGGGAGCTGTACGGGCGTCAACATTGCGGCCGGTGCGAGCATTCAGGGGGCTGTTAATAACAATCCGACCGGGACGACGTTCTGCCTCGGTACGGGAACCTTCGTGCAGCAAAGTGTCGTGCCTAAGTCCGGCGACGTGTTCGTCGGCCAGGGCATGGGCGTGACGATCTTAGACGGCCAGAACGCTGCGGGTCGTGCGTTCTCTATCGGAGTGGCTCCCTATGCAAACAACGTCACGATCAAGAACCTGACCGTTACGCGCTATGTGTGGCCGTATGGCCCGGATGGAATGATTAGCGCAGCCAACAGCGCCGATCCCCTCACGCAATACTCCACTGGATGGGTGATCGACAGCGTGGAGGCGAGCTATTCCGGGGCGTCGGCACTCGGTATTCGGGTGGGGTATGGGACGACCGTCCGCAATTGCCATATCCACCACAACTGGCTGTTGGGGATGGGCGGAACAGGTGACGGCGTACTGATCGAGAATAACGAGATCGCCTTCAATAACTACCAGAACAACTCCGACCCGAGCGATGAGGCCGGTGGCTTCAAGTTCGTGCGGACCAATAACCTCGTGGTGCGGAATAACTATTCGCATGACAACCACGGCATCGGGATGTGGACTGATGGCTAGAACTACAAGTACCTAAATGAGGGGAACCGGGTCGAGAACAACGCGCACGGCGGGATCATGCACGAGATTAGCCTGGACGCCGTGATCCGCAACAACATCGTGACCGGCAATGGCTTGGTCGATTTCCACTGGGGCTACGGGGCTGGGATCCTGGCAGCCTCCTCACCCAACGTGGAGGTCTACGGCAATACTGTCACCAACAACGCCCGCGGCATTGTGGGGATCGGCTCCACGCGAGCGGAGGACCCCGCCCTATTCATCTTGAAGAACTTCTATGTCCATGACAATACGGTAACGATGACGAACGTGGCGACGGATGCTGGCGGGACCCCGAACGGCACCGGCATTGTGCAGGACGCGGGCGATCTGACCTACTTCACGGGGAAGAACAACCGCTTCGTGCATAATGCCTATCACTTGGGCTCGGCGTCGGGGTACTTCTTCTGGATGAACGGGGTGCGGACGGAGCAACAGTGGGCTGCCTATGGGCAGGACGTGACCGGGACGTTCATTCGATAGAGTCTAGTGTAGCAAGGCATTCGGATCAGGGTTCTCAGCGGGGCCGCGTGCTCTAGTGCTCGCGGCCCTTTGCTTCGCCCAGGCGTGGGGGCTAATCCCGACGGCACTCTGGGGTTATGGCTGGGCAATGTCCTGCAGGTCTCGTATTTCCGCCTCCGGGGCGCGGCGCTCCGGCTCTTGCAGCCCCGGAACCTCGCTCGCCTCGACAGTCGCAGCGCCACCAGCTAGCCCGGTGTCTCGATCGCCGCCTGAGAAGCGAGCGCGGGCACGGTGAAGCAGGCCCACCGAGCTTTCTAGCTCGCCGCCTCTCCGGTACCGCGCTGCAGGAGGCGGAGGACCTCGGCCTTTCTTCCCTCCGCGTGTACCCGAGGTTCTGGCGACCCAGGCCGAGTCAGCTCCTCGCGCGAGTGGCGACGGAGACCTCATCACTCAGGCGAGGAGCCGAGGCTCGCGCTGGTGCGGCCCATCCTGACCGACGTTCACAGGTAGTTCGAGCACCCTGCGTGGCCGACCTCCCGCACCTGCCCGTGGCGCGCCCGCACGCGAACGGGTCAAGGTGGCGGTATGGGGCGACGTGACCGAAGCCGTGCCAGTGAGTCCCGAAGCAGCGCAGTGGCTGAGTCGGTTTCTCGGCCAGCGGGTGCGGCTGGTCTGGATGCCGAATGATGTGGTGCGAGAGACCGATCCTACATGCGCAGTCGGCCACGGGGTGAGCTTCGCGGGCGGGTTCGGGCACGTGCGCATCTCCGAGGCGTCGTCCCCGACGTCACCGTCGGGTCGAGCGTGACCTTCGCCGGTGCTGTCGGCTATAGCGGTTATATTTCGCCGCTTTCTTATCCCCCTCCTGACCGAGCGAGGCCGTGTCCACCATCCTCCCGCTCCGCCATCAAGCCGCCCTCCCGCTCGACCGCCTGATCCGCCACAACCCGCCCAGCGGTGAGGCGCTCGAAATGGATGTCGTCATCGTGGGCGCCGGGCCCGCCGGGTTGGCCTGCGCGCTCACGCTCGCTCAATTGGCGAAGCGCGCGCAGACGGCCGGCGAGGGCATGCCCGACCTGAACATCGCGGTGCTGGAGAAGGCCGGCGCGTTGGGCGAGCACAGTCTGTCGGGCGCGGTGGTGAACCCTCGGGTCTTCCGAGAGCTGTTTCCCGACGTCCCGGTCGATGCCCTCCCCTTCAGGCAACCGGTGACCGCCGAGGCGGTCTATCTGCTGAGCGAGCGGCGGGCGCAGAAGATCCCCACGCCGCCGACCATGCACAACGCCGGGTTCCACACCGCGTCGCTCTGTGAGATCGTGCGCTGGCTGGGGGAGCGGGCCGAGGAGCTCGGCGTGAATCTCTTTCCCGGCTTTCCGGTCGAGGCGCTTCTGGTCGACGGGCAGGCCGTGCGCGGCGTACGCACCACGCCCGCGGGGCTCGATCGGACTGGCGGCCCGGGGCCGAGCTATCAGGAGGCCACGGAGGTCGCCGGGCGGATCACGGTGCTGGCGGAAGGCACCCGCGGGATGCTGACCCAGGCCTGGCGTGAGTGGCAGCGAGTCGGCGCGCCCAATCCCCAGATCTTCGCCCTCGGTGTGAAAGAAGTATGGGAGGTGAAGCAGCCGGTGGACCGAGTGATCCATACGCTCGGCTGGCCGCTCCCGACCGACGCTTTCGGCGGGAGCTTCATGTACCCGCTCGGCCCCAATCAGATCGCGATCGGGCTGGTGGTCGGGCTGGATTACCACGATGCGTCGCTCGACGTGCATCAGCTGCTGCAGCGGATGAAGCTCCATCCACTGTTTCGGCCCTATCTGGAGGGCGGCCAGCTGCTCGAATGGGGCGCCAAGACGATTCCTGAGGGCGGCTTCTACGCGCTGCCGCAGCGACGCCACGGTGACGGGGTGCTGCTGATAGGCGACGCGGCCGGTTTCGTCGATGTGCCGTCACTCAAGGGCATTCACTACGCCATGCAGTCGGGAGTCTTCGCCGCACACGCTGCATTTGACGCGCTCAAGGCGGGCACGACCGCCGCGAGCGCGCTTGCCGCATACGATCGGCTGGTGGACGGGAGCTTCATCGCCGCGGACCTGCACCGCACCCGGAACATGCGGCTCGCGTTCAAGAGTGGGTTCTGGGTGGGCGGAGCGAAGGCGGGGCTGATGACGCTGACCGGCGGCCGGTTCCCCGGGACCAAGATCGACATGCCGGAGGACGCAGCCACGCCCCGCGCGGTCGCCGCGGCCACGCCGTTCACGCCCGACAGCGTGCTCACCTTCAGCAAGGTGGATGCGGTGTTCAAGTCGGGGAACGCCACCCGGGACACGATTCCGACCCACCTGCTGATCGGACCCGACGTGAGCGGCGAGGTGGCCGACTTCTACAGTCACGTCTGTCCCGCCGGCGTCTACGAGCGCGTGGGCGACACAGTCCGGGTGAACGCGCCGAACTGTGTGGACTGCAAAGCGACCGACGTGCTGGGGCCGAGGTGGACTCCGAGGGAGGGAGGGAGCGGGCCCAAGTATCGACTCATGTAGGTAAGAGGTCACCGAGCACCTTGACGATCACTCGCTTCCGCCGCTGCCCGTCCCACTCCCCGTAAAACACCCGCTGCCAGGGGCCGAGGTCGAGCTTGCCCTGGGTCAGCGGGACGATGACTTCGTGTCCGATGGTCAGGCTCCGCAGATGCGCGGCGGCGTTGTCCTCGCCGGTCTCGTTGTGCTGATACCGCGTCGGGTCCCACGGCGCCACGGTGTGCTCCAGCCAGTGCAGGATGTCGTGCCAAAGTCCCGACTCGTGGTCGTTCACGAACACCGAGGCGGTAATGTGCATGGCGCTGACCAGCACGAAGCCTTCCTGGATCCCGCTCGCCCGCACCTGCGCCGCCACCTCGTCCGTGATGTCGAGGATCTCCTGGCGCCGCTTGGTCTCGAACCAGAGGTAGTGGGTGTGGGACGTCACCGCAGCAGCTCTTCCAATCTGACCGCCGTCTCCGTCTTTTCGTCGCGATATTTCACGATCACCGGGGTGTAAAGCCCGATGCCCATCTCGGCGCCCACCCCGCTCCCAACCGGGCGGGTCCCCGGGACCACCACTGCACCGGCCGGAATCTCGAGCGGCCGGTCGCCGTCGCGCCGATAGATCCGGTTTCGGACCAGGTCCACGACGGCCGTGCCGCCGGTGAGCAGGACACCCGGTGCGAGAACCGCCCGCTCGCGCACGATGGTCCCCTCGTACACTCCGCAATTGCCGCCGACGAGGACGTCGTCTTCGATAACGACCGGTAACGCGCCCGCGGGCTCGAGGACCCCGCCGATCTGGGCGGCGGCCGAGAGATGCACCCGTCGGCCGATCTGGGCGCAGCTCCCGACCAGCGCATGACTGTCAACCAGGGTCTCATCGTCCACGTAGGCGCCCACGTTGACGTACATCGGGGGCATGCAGATGACGCCCTTGCCCAGGTAGCAGCCGTCGCGCACGGCCGAGCCGCCGGGGACAAGGCGCACGCCGTCGTCGGGCCCGATCGCCCGGAGCGGGTAGGTGCTCTTGTCGAAGAACGGGAACGGGCCGCCGCTGGCTGCCGGTACGATCTTGCCGAGTCGAAACCCGAGCAGGATGCCGCTCTTCACCCAGGCATTGGCATGCCAGATTCCGTCGGTCCCTCGTTCGGCGGCGCGCACCTCACCGCGGTTGAGGGCCGTCTTGAGCGTCTGAAACGCCGCGTGGGCCTCCGCCTCCTGACCCGGCGGAACCCCGGTGGCAAACCGCTCGAGCGCTTCCTGAAGGGCGGCCCTGGCGGCGACACCGAGAGCCGTCGGCGCGCCGGTCACATCAGACATTGGAGACGCCGGCCTGCCGAAGCCCCCCGCGGAGTGCCTCCCTGGTCGGCTCGCCCACCGGCACCAGCGGGAGCCGAAGCACGTTCTCGATCCGGCCCATCAGGGCGAGCGCGGCCTTCACCGGTGCGGGGTTGGTCTCGAGGAAGTTGGCATCCATGAGCGGCAACAGGCGGTGGAAGCAGCCCCGGACACTCTCCAGCTCGCCGGCGAGCGCGAGATGCACCAGCTTCGTGGCCGCTGCCGGGACCTCGTTCGAGACGACCGAGATGAGCCCGTCGCCTCCGGCGGCGATCAGCGCGGGCGCCAGCCAGTCTTCTCCGGACAACACCGCGAAACCGTCGGGGCGTGCGCGGACGAGATCGATGGCCTGGCGGAGATCGCCGCTGGCTTCCTTGATCGCGAGACAACGGGGATGCCGGGCGAGGCGGAGCGCCGTCTCCGGCTTCAGGTTCACGGCGGTACGGCTGGGGACGTTGTACAGGCAGACCGGTTTGGTCGAGGCATCGAGGACGGCGGTAAAGTGGCGGAACAGGCCTTCCTGGGTCGGCTTGTTGTAATAAGGTGTGGCGCTCAGAATCCAGTCCGCGCCGGCGGCGCACATGCGCGTCGTTTCCGTCACCGCTCGCGCCGTGTCGTTACTGGTAGCACCTGCCATGACCGGGACTCGACCCGCGGCCACCCGGACCACCGTTGCCACCACCCGCTCGCGCTCGGCGTCGTCCAGGGTCTGCGCTTCGCCGGTCGAGCCGCAGGGCACCAGGAAGTCGATTCCCTCCGCGATCTGCCAGTTCGCGAGGGCCTCGAGCGCGTCGTAGTCCACCTGGCCGGCCTGGGTGAGGGGCGTCACCAGCGCGGTGCCGCAGCCCTGCAGCCGAGTCATCGGTCCTCTCCGAAGAGCACGTCTTCGAAGGTAAAGACCCCGGTCCGCCCCGGTAACCACTCCGCGGCGAGCAGCGCGCCGGCGGCAAACCCCTCTCGCGATCTCGCGGCGTGCGTGAGCGTGACCGTGTCGTAGGGCCCGTCGTAGGTCACGCTGTGAATGCCGGGGATGGCGCCCGCGCGAATCGACGTGATGGGGAATTCGCGGCCGGGGTCCGCTGTCCGCAGCAGCTCGCGGAGCGTCTCAGCGGTACCCGAGGGCGCGTCGAGCTTCTTCGCGTGGTGCTCTTCGAGAATGAAGGCGTCGAACTCCCGCCGGCCGGCAAAGCGGCGGGCCAGCTCGCGGGCGCCGCGAAGAAACAGCTGGACCCCCACGGAAAAGTTGGGGGCGTGCAGCAGCGCCCCGCGGCGCTGACGGACCAGTGCGGTGATTCCCGGCAGCTCCGCGGTCCACCCGGTGGTGCCACAGACGGTGGGAACGCCCGCCTCGATCAGCCGGGTCAGATTCGCCGGCGCGGTCGCGGCCGTGGTGAACTCGATCGCCACATCGACCCCCGCGAGCCGCTCGCGGGTGAGCCCGTGACCGTCCGGATTGTCGGCTTCGTCGATTACGACGGTCACCTCGTGACCACGGGCCGGTGCCAGCGACGCGATAATTCGCCCCATGCGTCCGTGCCCGACGATGGCGAGGCGCATGCCGCGACTCAGGGCTGGCCCGCCGGCTGCCGAATCCCGACCGCCTGGTACAACTGCGCCGGCTGAAACACCGTGCCCCCCTTCATCACCAGTGACACTCGGCGAATGTCGCCGATGCGCCGCGCGGGATCGCCGTCGACCACGACCAGGTCGGCCTGCTTGCCGGGCGCGATCGAGCCGAGGTCAGCGTCGCGCTTCATCACCCGTGCGGCGCCCAGCGTGGCGATGCGCAAGACCTCCGGCGCCGGAATGCCGGCCGCGACATACAGCTCGAGCTCGCGGTGGAGCGCGAACCCAGCGAACGCGTCGGTCCCGGCGACGATCGGGATACCGGCGTCGTGCAGCTGCTTGAGAAACCGCAGCATGGTCTGGAACGAGTCGTGATAGCGCTGATCCTTGCCCTCGGGTACCGGCAGGCCACCTGCCAGGAAGCCGCGGCGCACCAGCGGCGGCACCCGGTCGGCGACCGCCGCGTAGCCCGGATCGACCGCTCCCTTACGGGCGACCAGCAGGTTCTCGAAGACGTTGATCGTCGGATCCAGGACGGTATGATGGCTCCGCAACACATCGACGAAGGCGCGCACCCGGGCCGAGCCGAGGTCGAGCGATGCCGCCCGCTCGGCCACTGCCGTGAACCGGGCGGGCGTCCGGGTGTCCGGCACCGAGTCGAACCAGAAATTGAGGAAGAGAAAGTTCTCGTGCTGGATCTCGTCATACCCCGCGCGCACGGCCTGCTCGGCCGTCATGAAGGCGGGCACGTGTCCGCTGACCCGCATTCCGCGGCGGTGGGCCTCTGCGGCGAGGAACGGGACCAGTGTGGGCCGTACCGAGCTGTAGATCTTGAGCTGGACGTAGCCCGAATCGGCGTAGCGGTTCACCACCGCGGTTGCCGTCGCGCTGTCGTCCGCCACCACCTTGATCGGGGCGGTATAGGGCCCGGGTCCGTCCACCAGGCCGGCCATGATGATCCGGGGCCCCAGCAACTCGCCCGCGTCGAACCGCCGCCGGCGCTGGAGCAGCTCCTCCATGTCGTTGCCCATGTCCCGCACGGTTGTGACGCCGGCCGCGAGCTGGAGAATGCCGTCCCCATCGTTGATGTGGACGTGCATGTCCCAGAGCCCGGGCAGGAGCGCGTGCCCGGCCAGGTCCATGGTCTCGGAGCCGGCAGGGACCGCGACGCGTCCATCCGAGCCTACCGCCACGATGCGGTCGCCCCGAACGACGACCGTAGTGTGCGGACGACTCCGCCCGCTGGCGGCATCGAAGAGGTTCGCGTTGCGGAACACCACGGCGCCGCCCGGCCGGCGTGCCAGGCGGGCGGCCAGCTCGCCGCCGCGCCGGGCCGAGTAGCGATCCTGGCTGCGAATGAGATCCGGAGCCGCCGACTCGAATCCCTGCCGGATCACCATGAACCACGACGTGCCTTGGGCAAAGAAGCGCCCGTCGCGATCGAGCCAGATCGGCGTGGGGGAGAGCCCGAGCCCCTGGATTTCGTAGTGCGACGCGGTGGTCGAGTCACCCGTCGCCCGAAGCGGGAGCTCCTCCACCTTCTCGATGCGGGCCTCGCCCGCGGGGAGGACGGCGAGCCGGCCGTCGGGCGCGGCAAGAAGGGCCCGCGCGAGGAGCGCGGTCTCCTCGGGGGCGCCGTCTACGCTGACGTAGTATCCCGGCGTCGTGGTGCTGTCGTGCTCGGAGGAGCTACGCCAAACCGCCTTGCCGTCCTGCGTGTCGAACCGCTCATTCACGGCGTTCTTGAAATAGTCGTGGCCGGTCAGCTCGATCCGGGTCGGCCGCCCGTCGGAGCCGAGCACGAGCCGTTCGGCGATTTGGGAGCCGCGCCCGCGGTCGTTGAACTCGAACGCGTATCGGAGGGTGCCGTCGGGATCGGCCCAGGAGCTCTGAAATCCGGCCGCTCGCCCGGCCATGAGCACGGTGTAGCGGGTGGTATCGGGAGCAGGTGCGGCCGGCGGGGAGGCGCTCGCGCAGGCGAGCGTCAGTGCGATGGCGGAGGTGGAGAGCATGGGCTCCACGATAACAGCTTTTCGCGGGGCCGCGAGCCCGTCAGCAGCTCCCGAAGAATTCCTGGTGCAGTCGCCGCACCACGTCGGGTCCGTCTTCTTCCTTCACGATGAACGTCATGTTGATGGCGGACGCGCCCTGTGAGATGACCTCTATGCAGGTCTCCTGCAGCGCGCCGAAGACCCGCGCCGCCAGGCCCGGCGCTGTCTTGAGCCCGATCCCGACGACCGCCACGATCGCGCGGCCATGGTCCACCCAGGTCTCGCCCAGATCCTCCAGCTCGCGCCGGACCCGGTCCAGGTGGCTCGGATCCTCCACCGTAAGCGACACGCTGACTTCGCTGCTCGCGAGCACGTCCACCACCACCTCGTGGCGCTCGAAGACCTCGAACAGTTGGCGCAGGAACCCGTAGGCGCCCAGCATCCGGGGCGCTCGGATGTTGATGACCGTGATGCCCTTCTTCCACGAAATCGAGCGGATCGGAGAGTCGCCCAGGCGCTCGACCTCGGCGGTCGGCTCGATCGTGGTGCCGGGGCGATCCGGCCGTCGCGAGTTGAGCACGATGATGGGAATGCCCTCGCGCACCAGCGGGACCGCGGTCGCCGGGTGCAGAACCCTGGCGCCGAAGGTGGCCAGCTCCGCCGCTTCCTCGTAGGTCGCAACCGAGAGGGTCCGGGCCGACGCCACTACCCGAGGGTCGGCGGTCATGAGACCATCGACGTCGGTCCAGATCTCGACTCGGGACGCATGCAGCGCCGCCCCCAGCAGCGAGGCGCTGAAATCGGAGCCACCCCGGCCGAACGTGGTCTGGACCCCGGTGGCGGTAGCTCCGATGAAGCCCTGCGTGACCGGTACGACGTCCCGCTCGAGAATCGGGCAGAAGTATTGCCGCGCGCGGCTGTTGAGTACCTGGGTGTACGGCGTGGCCCGGCCGAAGCGATCGTCGGTCACCATGATCGGACGGACGTCCACCCACTCGGCGGGCACGGCGGCCCCGGCGAGCGCGGCGGCAATGAGGCGCGAGCTCCAGAGCTCACCGCGACCCGCGATGCTGTCGAGCTCGCGGGGGGTGAGGCGCCGGCCGGTTGCGGCGCCCAGTTCCGGTGCGAGCGCGGCGGCGTCGTCGCGAACGAAGTCCAACGCGGCCTCGGCGCCAGGAAGCTCGTGCGCCGTTGCCTCATGGCGTCGAAGCAGGGCATCGAGCCGTTCGCGGTGGGCCGATCCGGGTGTCTGGGCGAGGCCGGCAATAGCCAGCAACTCGTCGGTGACGCCGGCCAGGGCGGAGACGACCACCAGGGGGCGCTCGCCCGATCGATCGCGGATGATCTGGATCAGTCGGCCGATCGCGGCGGCGTCCTGCACCGACGTCCCGCCAAACTTGCAAACGATCATCGAAGATTCACCGCAGAGGCGCAGAGGGCGCAGAGGGCTGCGTCAGCACCGGAACCCGGCTTCACACCCACACAAAACATTGTGTAGGCTCGACGCGCGGAGCTCATCAAATCGAGGAACCCTCCGCGTCCTCTGCGCCTCTGCGGTGGAATCACTCGACGCGCCCTTCGGCGACGAGGAGCTCGCCAATCTGCACCGCCGCACCCGCGGCGCCGCGGATGGTGTTGTGGCTCAGGAGTACGAAGCGGAGGTCGAGCAGCGGACAAGGTCGCACCCGGCCCACTGTCACCGTCATCCCATTCCCCCGCTCGAGGTCGAGCCGCGGCTGCGGTCGGTCGGGCCGCAGGTCTACTTCCACCGGCGCCGCAGGGGACGAGGGGAGCCCCCGCACGATCTCGGGCCCACGAAACTCGCGCATCGCCGCGACCGCTTCCTCGGGCGTGGCTCGGCGGCGGAGTCCGACCGACACCGTCTCCAGGTGGCCGTCGACGGTCGCCACGCGGTTGCACTGCACGCTGAGCCCGATCGGCGCCGGCTCGACTGCGCCGTCCCGCACCGTGCCCAGGATCTTGGCGGTCTCCCGCTCCATCTTCTCCTCTTCGCCGCCGATAAACGGAATGACGTTGCCCAGGATGTCGAGCGACGGAACGCCGGGATACCCGGCGCCGGAGACGGCCTGCAGCGTGGTCACGAACGCCTTCTCCACTCCGAACGCGGTGTGGAGCGGCGCCAGGGCGAGGGCTAGACCCGCGGTAGAGCAGTTGGGGTTGGCCAGGACGGCGCCGGGCCAGCCGCGGGCTGCCCGCTGGCGCTCGATCAACCCGAGATGCCCCGCGTTGATCTCCGGGATCATGAGGGGGACGTCGGGGTCCATCCGATGGATCCGGGTGTTGGTGACCACGAACGCACCGCACCGGGCAAAGCCCTGCTCGATGTCCTGAGCCACGTCGGCATCGAGCGCCGAGAACGCGATGCGACCCGGCAGCGGCGGCGTGGAGCGGGCGATCGTCATGCCGGCGAGCCGCCCGGGCAGCGGCACGGGTTCGCGCCAGCGAACCACCTCGCCATAGGGTCGGCCGGCGCTCTGGTCGGACGCGGCCAGCGCGGCGATCTCGAACCAGGGATGCTCGGCCAGGAGGCGCACGAACTTCTGCCCGACGGTTCCGGTGGCTCCCAGCACGGCGACGGGAATCTTCGCCCTCATGACACGTCCTCCGCGAGCAGGTCGGTCGCGAGCTTCACGTACAGGTCGACGCCGCGGAGCAGGTCCGCCTTCCGAATCCGCTCCTCCGCCGTGTGGGCGACGCGAATCGAACCAGGCCCGAGCTGATACCCGCGGCCCCAGGCCCCCAGGAATGGCAGGTCGCTCGCGAAGGCCACGAACGTCGTGTCCCAGCCCGGGGGCGCGGCGCTCTTGTACGCCGGGATCTCCGCCGTGCCGGTCACGACCACGCCGGGACCCAGCGCGGCGTCGACCCACTCCCTGAGCTCCACCGTCGGCCCAACGGTGCGGAAATGCGCCTGAGCTCTGGCGCTGGGCGGGATGACGTTGGGCGCCACGCCACCCTGGATGGTCCCGATATTGAGCGTGGATGGGCCGAGCAGTGAGTCGCTGGGAAGGGGAAAGCGCCGGATGCGCTCGAGAGTGTCCAGCAAGGCGATGATCGCCGATTCGCCCTCGTCCGGGTACGCGGAGTGGGCGGCGCGTCCCTCGGCCTCGATATCGATGCGGAGCGAGCCCTTCTGGCCGATCGAAAGCCGGTTCTCGGTGGGCTCGCCGTTGATCAGGAAGCGCCCCTTGGGCTCGAGTTGCGCTGCCGCGAGCGCGCCGTCGGAGCCGTTCTCCTCGCCGACGACAAAGAGCAAGCCGATGCGGCGCTCGCCGCCCTGCGCCAGCCGCTCCGCCGCCGCGACCATTGCCGCGGCGACACCTTTCGCGTCGCAGGTGCCCCGGCCGTGCAGCCACTCGGCGTCCTCCCGAAATGGTACGTGCGGGGGGACGCAGTCGAGATGGGTGGAGAACACCAGCTCCGGCGCCTCGCGAAACGCGTAGATGTTGGCCCGACCATCGGACACCGGCTGGCGGGTCACGCGCCAGCCGGCACGCTCCAGGGTGCCGGCGAGGTAGTCGGTCGCCGGCCCCTCCGCGAACGTGGGCGATTCCCGCTCCACCAGCGCGCGGGTCAGCTCGATCGGATCCATAAGCAAACGGCCCCGCCGGGCTCTCGCGCGGCGGGGCTCTCGGTATGGGTGTGACCCACGACCTCTACGCCGACCCGCGCGCGCTCCGCCGACAGCGCATGCGCTTGAGCCCCGTCCGCCCGCGCGTGAGCGCGGTGGGGCCCGGAGTGGGCATGGTGGTCGGATGAGTCGTCGAAGTCGGGCTCGGCATTGGACGGGTAAGCTAGGACGGGCACCTGGCGGCGGCAAGAGCCGGTCTAGCGGGCCTCCCGCACCAGGGCCTCGGCCTCCCGCGCGGCTCGCTCACCCTCGGGCACGTCTACCAGCGCAAGCAGGGCCCCGCCGATCGCGAAGAATGCGATCACGGAGAGAATCGCCGCGCGGCTCGAGCCGGTCAGCTCGATGGCGAGCCAGAACAAGAGCGGCCCGAAGATGCCCGCGAACTTCTCGAATACGCTGAAAAAGCCGAAGAACTCACCCGACTTGTGGGGCGGCGTCATGGTGGCGAAGAGCGACCGGCTCAACGCCTGGGTGCCGCCTTGTACCATGCCGACCAAGATCGCGAGCAGGAAGAAGTGCGCCGCCGTGCGCATGAAGTAGCCCAGCACGCTGATGACGGTGTAGGCCGCCAGGCCGAGAAACACGGCCCGCTTGGCGCCGATCCGCCCGGCCAGCGCCCCAAACAGGAAGGAGAACGGGATCCCCACGAACTGCACCAGCAGGATCGCCGCGATCAGTGCACCCTGTCCGATGCCGAGCTCGGTGCCGTA
>DASQPE010000257.1:0-9034 GCA_035644115.1 Gemmatimonadales bacterium | reverse complement strand
CAGGAGGAACCGGCTTCTCCCAGGTGAGCTTGGGCCGCGGCTCCGCATCGATCACCTTGCGCTCGAGGGCGACCAGGTCCCGAATGCCCTTCTGCGCCACCTTGAGCGCCTCGAGCACCTCGGCCTCGGAAATCTCGAGCGAGCCCCCCTCGACCATGTAGATCGCATCGGCCGTTCCGCTCACGACCAAATCGATGGTGGAGAACTCGAGCTGCTGGAACGTCGGATTCAGGATCCACTTGCCCTCGACCCGCCCCACCCGCACCGCGGCGAGCGGCCCGTTCCAGGGCACCGTGGACACGCTCAGCGCGACCGAGGCCGCGACCGCTCCCAGGATGTCCGCGTCGTTTTCCTGATCGGCGGACAGCACCGTGACGAAGACCTGGACCTCGTTCTTGAACCCCTCGGGAAACAGCGGCCGCACGCTCCGGTCGATGAGGCGGCTCGCGAGGATCTCCTTGTCCGAAGGGCGCCCCTCACGCTTGAGAAAGCCGCCGGGAATCTTGCCGGCCGCGTAGGTCTTTTCTCGATATTCGACGGTGAGGGGAAAGAACGGCAGGGTGGAGATATTGGGGGAGACGGTAATGGCGGCGAGCATCATCGTGTCGCCGAACTGTACGACCGCGGCGCCCGCGGCCTGCTTCGCCAATCGGCCGCTCTCGATGACAAGCCGGCGGCCGGCGAAATCCTGTTCGATCCGTTGTACGGTCACGTGTCATTCCAGTCAGAGCACACCAATGCAGCGAGGGCGCCCCGCTGTGCTCGTTCGGGGCGCCCTCGCGGACCCACAGGCCTTAGTGACGGAGACCGAGCTCCTCGATGAGCGCGCGATAGGTCGGAAGGTCGCTGCGCTTGAGATACTGGAGGAGTCGGCGTCGGGTGCCGACCATCTTGAGCAACCCCCGCCGACCGTGGTGGTCCTTGGCGTGGGTGCGGAAGTGGTCGGTGAGCGAATTGATCCGCTCCGTCAGGAGCGCGACTTGAACCCTGGTCGAGCCGGTGTCGGTGTCGTGCCGGCGATGCTTGGCGACCACGGTCTGCTTGTCGAAAGGCATGCTGCGGAGATCCTCGGGACGATTCTCTTTCAGGTCAGTTCGGCTTCTATGTTAGCGCGGCAAAATAACCTAGCCGTCGGCGAAAGGGAACCCGGCCCCCTCTTACCCCTCACCTCTTACCTCTCACTTCTCACTTGTCACCCGCCCAGCAGCCGCCGAATGTCGTTGGAGAACGCCAGCACCATCAGCAGGACCACCATCACCAGCCCCACCATCGCGAGCCGCTCCCGCACCCGCACCGGCACCGGCCGCCGGGTGACCGCCTCGGTCAGCAGGATCACAAACTGGCCGCCGTCGAGCACCGGGACCGGCAGCAGGTTCAGCACTGCGAGATTGACCGAGATGAAGGCCATGAACGCGAGGAAGCGGTCCGGGCCCATCCGGGCAGACTCGCCGGCCTGCTGGGCGATCAGGATCGGGCCCCCGATGCTGGAGGTGGCCACCCGCCGGGTGAGCAGCCCCTGTACCGTACGCACGATGAGCCCGGCCGAATTGACCGTGGCAGCCGTGCCGAGACGCACGGCCTCGACCATCCCGACTGGCTCGTGGTACTCCGGATTGTGGAAGGCGACGCCGATGCGGCCCACCGTCCGCTGCTTGCCGCCGGTGTCGGGGACCGTTTCCGCTCGCGCCCGCATCTGGAGGTCGCGCCGCCCGCCGGCCCGCCCGACGCTCAACGTGACCGCGTGCCCGGCGCTTGTGTCCATCACCTCGAACACGTCGTACGTTTGCGCGATCGGGCGACCGTTGATAGCCACCAGCGTGTCGCCCTTCTGCACCCCGCCCTGTGCCGCCGGCCGGTCCGCCAGCACCGAGTCCACCACCGCGGGCCGGAAGGGGAGGAGAGCGGTCGCGATCCGGCTCCGATCCTCGACGGCCGCCGGATGGACGTGCAGGTCCACGTGGCGGCCGTCCGCCAGGTCGATCCGGAGCGCGCCGCCGTCGCTGATCAACCGCTCGACGATGTCGTCCCACGACCGGGGCACCTCGCCGTTCACGGCCGTGATCCGATCGCCGGGCCGAAGCTCCGCGAGAGGTGCCGCGGCGCCGGTCGCGACTTCGGGCAGCACGCGACCCACCGTCGTCGTCGGGTCGAGCGATCGTCCGTTCTTGGCCGCAAGGCCGGTGTAGACGGCCCAGGCGAACAGGACATTCATCGTCACCCCGGCCAGAATGACCACGATCCGCTTCCACACCGGCTTGGCCTCGAAGACGCGGTCGGGCGGGACCGGGGTTGCCGCGCCGCCCTCGAGCAGGGCGCTGGTCGCGTCCTCCTCCCGGCTGGCCATCTTCACGTAGCCCCCCAGCGGCAGCCACGAGACCGAGTATTCGGTTTCCCCCCGCCGGAAGGTGAGCCGGCGGATGGGCGAGCCCAGGCCCAGTGAGAACCGATGCACGTAGATGCCGGCCCACTTCGCGGCCAGAAAGTGCCCGGCTTCGTGCACGAAGATCAGCACGCCGAGTACGACGGCCAGAGCGAGCAGTGTGATCAACACATTCACCTCAGCAGTTCATGAGCCCGCCGCCGCGCCCAGCGGTCGGCGGCCCGGACGGTCTCTACATCGGTTACCGGCTCGCGCCGGTGGGTCTCGAGCACTCGCTCGATCAGCTCACTGATCATTCCGAACGGGATGCAGCCCTCGAGAAACGCCGCCACCGCCGCTTCGTTGGCCGCATTGAAAACGGCAGGAGCCGTCCCGCCCGCGCGCCCCGCGGCAACGCCCGCGCCGAAGGCCCGGAACACTTCGGTCCGGACCGGCTCGAACGTGAGCGGGCCCGCCGCGACCGGATCAAACCGCCGGACGCCCGGGTCCGGAAGTCGCCCGGGGTGGGTCAACCCGTAGAGGATGGGCAGCTCCATGGAGGGAAACGCGAGCTGGGCGATCACGCTCCCGTCGCAGAACTCCACCAACGCGTGGACCATGCTCTGGGGATGGATCACGACCTCGAGCGCGTCGTAGGGCAGCCCGAACAGGTGATGGGCCTCGATCACCTCGAGCGCCTTGTTCGCCAGGGTCGCGCTGTCCACCGTGATCTTCTTTCCCATCCGCCAGGTCGGGTGATTGAGCGCCTCGCTCACCGTAGCCGCAGCCACGCGCTCCGGAGCCCAGTCACGGAAAGGGCCGCCCGAGCCGGTCAGGATCAGCCGGTCGACCGCGGCCGGGTGGCCCGCAATGCATTGAAGCACTGCGCTGTGCTCCGAGTCCACCGGCACGAGCTCCCCGCCACCCGCCTTCGCCGCCTCCGCGACCAGCTCGCCGGCCATGACCAGGGTCTCCTTGCTGGCCAGCGCGACCCGCTTGCCCGCCCGGAGCGCCGCGAGCGTGGCATCGAGACCGGCCACGCCCACCACGGCATTGACCACGATGTCCACGTCGGGATGGAGAGCCGCTTCGATGAGCACCTCGGGCCCGGTGGGGTAGCGGGCATCGGACTGTGGCTCCGCCAGTCCGACGAAGTCCGGCGCCCACTCGGCGGCCTGGGCCTCGAGCTCGGCCCGCTTGCAGCCGGCGGTGAGGGCCACCAGGCGGAAGTGGTCCCGCTGGCGGGCGAGGACGGCGAGAGTGCTCCGGCCTACCGAGCCGGTCGAGCCCAGGACCGCGACGCCGCGCATCAGCGGACCCCGAGCGCCCGGTAGAGCGCGGCTGCTGCGGGAATGACGAAATAGAGCGAATCCAAACGATCGAGCACGCCCCCGTGTCCCGGAATCAGGTGACTCGAGTCCTTGACCCCAGCCTCACGCTTGAAGAGCGACTCCGCCAAGTCTCCCACTTGACCGACCACCGAGAGCGTGCCGGCGATGATCACGAGCCCACCCAGCGGCGTCACCACACCGACCCGGGGAAAGATGAAGATATGGAAGAGGGGAGCCACCAGCAGGCCGCCCAGCACGCCGGCAACGCTACCCACCTGGGTCTTTCCGGGGCTCACGGTTGGTGCCAGCTTCGGACCCCCTATAGCCCGGCCGGCAAACATGGCCGCGGTGTCACACACCCAGGTCACCACCAGCGGAAAGAACACCAGCCAGGCGCCGGCCCAGGAGCGGGTATCGTGCGAGCCGTGCCGGAGATCCACCAGGAACGCCGGCAGGCACGCCGCATAGGCGACGGCAAAGACCGTGGTCGCCACCGCCTCGAGCGGCCGGTCGCCGGGGGCGCGGCGCCAGAGCGCCACGGTCAGCACCCCAAGGAGCCAGAGTGCCGCAGCATAGGGCCAGGCCGACGCGACCGGCCCTCCGGGATCCCTCAGGACCAGGTACACGGTGGGCGGGACCAACCCCGCTCCGACGATCCCCGGGGTTTCCAGTGCCGCGCCGCCCGTACGCTGGAACAGGCCGTACAGCTCGCGGGTCCCCAGCACACCCACCAGCATGAGAAAGCCGACCAGCAGCCAGCCGCCGTACCAGACGATGACGAGAGCGAAGGGGATGGCGGCAACGGCGAACCCGATCCGCTGCGCCAGATTCCGATCCATCAAGCGGTGACGCGCCCGAACCGCCGGTCGCGTCGTTGAAACGCGAGGATCGCCTCGAAGAGATCGCGCCGGGTGAAGTCCGGCCACAGGACGGGCGTGACGTAGAGCTCGGCGTACGCGAGCTGCCAGAGCAGGAAGTTGGAGATCCGCATCTCGCCCGACGTACGGATGAGGAGGTCGGGATCGGGCCAGGCAGCGGTGTACAGGTGTCGCGCAAGCGCTTCCTCGTCGATCTCCGCGGGGTGGAGCCGTCCGGCCTGCACCTCCTCGGCGAGGAGTCGCGCGGCCCGGGTGATCTCGGCTCGCGAGCTGTACGAGATGCAGAGATTGAGGTCCAGCTCGACCCCACCGGCGGTCTCGGCGACGAAGCGGTCAAGTGCCCCCAGCGCGCTCTGGGGCAGCCGGGAAAGGTCGCCTAGAATCCGCACCCGGGCGCCGCGAGCCCTGAGCTCGTCCAGCTCCTTGGCGATGTACTTCTCGAGCAAGGCCATGAGGCCCTCGATCTCTTCGACCGGCCGCTGCCAGTTTTCCTGACTGAACGCGAAGAGGGTCAGGGCACCTACGCCGGCGTCGAGACAGCCCTCCACGACCTCCCGCACCGCCGCCATGCCGGCGGCATGTCCCAGGGGCCGGGGGAGTGACCGGTCCCGAGCCCAACGGCCATTGCCGTCCATGATGACGGCGACGTGCGCGGGCACCATGCCCTGGATCCGGATCTGGTCGAGGAGGTCGTCACTCATCGGTCAGACCTCCATGATCTCCGTTTCCTTGGCCTGCACCAGCTGATCGATCTGCTTGATGTGCTCGTCGTGCACCTTCTGCACGTCCTTCTCCGCCCGCTTCTCGTCGTCCTCGGACGTGTGCTCCAGCTTTTTCAACCGGCTGATGGCTTCGGTGCGGGCGTGGCGGACCGCGATGCGCCCCTCTTCCGCCAGCTTGTGCACCACCTTCACCAGCTCCTTCCGGCGCTCCTGGGAGAGCGGCGGCAACGGCACCCGGACCAGGTTCCCCTGGGTGGCCGGATTGAGCCCCAGATCGGAGTCGCGGATGGCCTTTTCAATGGCCGGCGCGAGCGACTTGTCGAACGGCTGTACCGTCAGCAGCCGCGGCTCGGGGGCCGACACCAGCCCCACCTGGTTCAGCGGCACCGGGCTGCCGTACGCCTCGACCCGCACCAGGTCCAGGAGGGCGGTGCTCGCCTTGCCGCTCCGAATGGTGGAAAACTCCCGCTTGGTGCTCTCGATCGCCTTGTGCATCGCCTCGCGGGCGTGCTTGGTCAGCTCGGGAATGGTGCTCATCGGACGAGGGTACCGACCCGCTCACCCCGGAGGACCCGGGTGACCGCGCCGGGCTGGTTGATGTTGAAGACGACGATGGGCAGTTGGTTGGACTTGCAGAGACCGAAGGCGTTGGCGTCCATGACCGCGTAGTTCTTGACGATCGCCTCCTGGTAGGTCAGCTCGGGGATGAAGGAGGCGCTAGGGTCCTTCCGCGGGTCCGCGGTGTAGATGCCGTCCACGTTGGTCGCCTTGAGAATGACCTGTGCGTCCACTTCGAGCGCCCGGAGCACGCCCGCGGTGTCGGTGGAGAAGAACGGATTACCGGTGCCCGCGGCGAAGATGACCAGCCGCCCCTTCTCGAGGTGCCGGATCGCCCGGCGGCGGATGTACGGCTCCGCCACGGATTCCATACGGATTGCGGTCATCACCCGGGTGTCCACGCCGATCTTCTCCAGCACGTCCTGGAGGGCGAGGGCGTTGATGACCGTGGCCAGCATTCCCATGTAATCGGCGGAAACCCGGTCGATCCCCTCCTGGCTCGCCGTCGCACCGCGGACGATGTTGCCGCCGCCCACCACCAGGCAGAGCTTTGCGCCGAGGGCATGGACGGCCTTGATCTCCTCGCCAAACGCCTCGATGACCCGGAAATCCAGGCCGATGCCCTTCTCGCCGGCCAGCGCCTCGCCCGACAGCTTGAGCAAGGCGCGGGAATAGGCGAGGGCCATCAGGCCTCCCCGATCTTGAACCGGGCGAACCGCCGGACGCTCACCGCCTCGCCGACCTTGCCCGAGACCTCCTGGATCAACTGCCCGACCGTCTTGCTATCGTCCCTGATGTAGGGCTGCTCGATGAGCGTCCCCTCGGCCACGAACTTCTTGAGCTTGCCTTCGACGATCTTGGCCCGAACGTTCTCCGGCTTGCCCTCGGCGGCCGCCTGCTCTTCGGCGATCCGTCGCTCCCGCTCCAGCAGGTCCGCCGGGATGTCTTCCGGCACGATGCCGATCGGGTCGGCCGACGCGATGTGCAGGGCGATGTCCCGCGCGAGCTGCTGGAAGCCCTCGGTCCGCGCGACGAAATCGGTTTCGCAGTTGAGCTCGACCAACACGCCGACCTGGGCGTTGTGATGGATGTAGGTCGCCACCACGCCCTGGGCGGCGGTGCGCCCCGCGCGCTTCTCGGCTTTGGCGATGCCTTTCTTGCGCAGCAGCTCGGCGGCGCGGTCCATGTCGGCGCCGGCCTCCTCGAGAGCCCGCTTGCAATCCATCATGCCCGCGCCGGTCCGGGCGCGGAGCTCGCTCACCTGCTTGGGTGAAATCGTCACGCTGGTCATAGTGTCATTCGATCAACGGTGAATAGTAAAACCGCCGCTCGGGGCCCGCACGGGCCCAAGAGCGGCGGAACGTAGCCAGCTCCGGCAGCCGCGCCTAGGCGCCTGCGTCACCCGCGCCGCTCGGCGCGGCAGTTTCGGGGACCCCATCGGCGTCGGTCTTAAGCCGCGCCGCGATGGCCTCGGGCTTGGGCCGCCGCTTCCGCCGGGGCCGGCGCTTGCGGCGCTCGGCCTCCGCGTCGCCTTCGGTCCCGGCATCGGTGCTGTAGGTCTCCGCTTCGAGGTCCTCGGACACCTCACGCAGCGGCATCTGGGCCCGGGCTTCCTTGATGACGTCGGCCAGGGCGGCGGTGATCAGCGAGACCGACCGGATCGCGTCGTCGTTGCCCGGCACCGGTACCGTGATCACGTCGGGGTCGGCGTTGGTGTCCACGATCGCCACCACGGGCACGCCCAGCTTGTTGGCCTCGGCGATGGCGATCTTTTCCTTCTTGGCATCGACCACGAAGAGCGCGCCGGGAAGCCGGGCCATCTGCTTGATCCCTTCGAGATTCCGGCTCAGCTTCACTCGCTCGCGCTCGAACATGAGCTTTTCCTTCTTGGTGTAGTTCTCGAACTCACCATCCACCGCACCCTGCTCCAGCTCGCGGAGCCGGCGGATCTGCTTCTTGAGCGTCTGGAAGTTGGTCAGCGTGCCGCCGAGCCAGCGCTCGGTCACATAGAAGGCCCCGGAGGTCTGCGCCTCCGCCTGAACGATGGCCTTGAGCTGCTTCTTGGTGCACACGAAGAGCACGCCCTCGCCCTTGAGCACGACGCTACGCAGTAGCTCCTGCGCGGCCAGAATCTGCCGCAGCGTCTTCTGGAGATCGATGATGTAGATGCCGGAGCGTTCGGCGAAGATGAAACGGCGCATCTTCGGATTCCACCGGCGGGTCTGGTGGCCGAAATGGACGCCGGCCTCGAGCAAGTCCTGCAGTTGCGGTTGTGCCATGCGAACGGGCGAATCCTTCCTCTATTAGGGTTGTGCGTCCGCCGCCTTCGTCTCCCGGCTCGACCCTGAGGGCACCCCGAGCCGGAATCCAGCGACGTGAGTGATGTCCCGGCTTAGCGCTTGGAGAACTGGAAGCGCTTGCGGGCGCCGGGACGGCCCGGCTTCTTGCGCTCGACCGCCCGCGGATCGCGGGTCAGGAGCCCTGTGGTGCGAAGCTTTGCACGGTGCTGGGTGTCGGCCGAAACCAGCGCTCGCGCCACCCCCAGCCGCATGGCGCCGGCCTGCCCAGCCTGGCCGCCGCCGTTCACGTGAGCCTTTACATCGAAGGCGCCCAGCGTGTCGGTTGCGGTAAACGGCTGCTGGATGTGCTGCACCAGCGACGGTCGGGGAAAGTAGTCGCCCAGCGTGCGTCCGTTGATGTCCCACTTACCCGTGCCGGGCGTGAGGTACACTCGGGCGACGCTGGTCTTGCGCCGGCCCACGGCCTGCCACCGGAATGTCGGAACGTCGGACGCCGTCATGCAGTCACCTTCGGGGAGACGAGCGTGTAGGGCTTGGGCTGCTGGGCCGCGTGCGGGTGCTCGGGCCCCGCATAGACCTTGAGCTTGCCGCGCAGCTTCTGCTTGGCCAGGGAGTTCTTGGGCAGCATCCCGAAGACGGCCTTCTCGATGACCCGGTCGGGATGCTTGGCCAGCAGGTCGCGCGCGGGCGTGAAGCGTTCGTGACCCATGTAGCCGGTGTGGCGGAAGTACCGCTTCTGCTCCGCCTTGCGGCCGGTCAGTCGGACCCGGGCCGCATTGACCACGATGACGAAGTCGCCCCCGTCCATGTGCGGCGTGAAGGTCGGCTTGTGCTTGCCGCGGACCAACTGCGCCACGGCGCTTGCGAGCCGGCCGAGGGGTACGTC
>DASQPE010000256.1:0-7172 GCA_035644115.1 Gemmatimonadales bacterium | reverse complement strand
GGCCATGACCGACATCGACGGTCGGCGAGCGCTGGTGGACGAGGTGCACGGCCGCCTCACGGAGCTCGCGACCCTGAGCGCGGACCTCAAGGCCCGGACCGACAGTCTCCGGACCCGGATGGACGGCGCCGAGGGGCGGTTCACCCCGCTGTCGCGCCAGGCCGAGGAGGCACAGCGGGTGGCCGACGTGATGGGCGAGGTCACCGGGTCGGTGGACCGGGCCGAGCAGCGGATCGGGGCGATCGATGACTCGGTCCGTGTGCTCGAGGCCCGGACCCAGCAGCTCGACGAGCTGGAAGAGCGGATCCGGCTGCTGGGGCAGGAGATCGAGCAGCGCCAGGGCGCTCTCGACCGGGCGACCGAGCACCTGGCCCGGGCATCAACGGTCCGTCAAGAGGCGGCCGCGGCGGCGCAGCAGCTGGAAGAGGTGTCCCGCGGGATCGGATCGGCCCTGACCGATGCCGAGGCCCGGTCAGGTCATCTGGAGAAGGTCGCCGGCAATCTCGAGAACCGCGCCACTGCCCTCAAGGCGATCGACCGGCAACTCACCCACTTCGAGGAGCTGCTCGGCACGTGGGATTCGGCGCAGGCGGAGGCGGCGCGGGCGCTGGAGCAGACTCTCGCGCGGCAGGGGGCGGTCGAGGCGCTGGAGGCTCAGGTGAAGCACGTGTTCGAGCTGGCCGAGCGGGCGGTGGACGACGTCCAGACGCTGGGCGCCGCACGCCGCGAGGTTGAGGAGACCCGGGAGCTCCTGCAGGACACCCAGGCGCAGTTCAAGGCGGCGGAAGCGGCACTCGCGGGCTTCGAGGCACGGCGGCGGCAGCTCGAGCGGGCCGAGCAGCGGCTCGCCCGGGCGGAGGCGCTCGCAGTCGACGTCCGTTCGACCGTGGAAGCACTGCAGGCCCAGCGGACCGTGGTGGATCACGTCATCGAGCGGGCCGGCGCGCTGACCTTCCAGATGAAGCAGGCGGAGGCCCTGGTCGAGGTGCTTCGGCGGGAGCGGACCCTCGCGGGCGACCTCAAGGCGGCCATCGCGTCGGTCCGGGAGGACGAGGACGAGACCGCCTAGGGCGGGCGGCGACAGGATGGTTACCGGCGGCTCGCGCGCCAGCGGGCCGGCGACGCCCGCCCTAGTCGGCTCCCAGTCCCTCCAGGAGCCAGAGATCCCCGCCGCGGGGCACCGCCCGGTCGAACAGGAGCCATCGACCGTCGGGAGACCAGACCGGATAGTCGATCCGGGCATCGGCGTCGGGAAACTCGAACAGCTGGTACGGCGGCTGGCCGTTCATCGGGTGGGCCCACAGCACCTTGTGGCCTCGCACGTCCGCGATGAGCGACTCGTCTGGCGAGAACGACATGTGAGCGCCGCTCAGTACGTCGGGCACCCGGGTGAGGGTGCCATCGTCCACCGACACCCGGAAGATCTGGATCGGAGCGCTGCTCCCGGATCGGAACACGACCGACCGGCCGTCTTTGGACCAGCGCAGGAAGTGGCCTCCGGTGCCGACCGAGGCCAATTGCCGTTGGTCTGACCCGTCGGCGTTCATCAACCACACCTCCAATCGTCCGGTCCGGTCGGACATGAATGCGATCCGCTTGCCATCCGGCGAGTAGAAGGGGTTGACATCGATTGCCCGGTCCTGGGTCAGCCGAGTGAGCTTGCCGTCACCCAGGTCCACGGCCCAGACATCGGTGTTGCCGCCCCGCGCCGAGAAGAACGCGATGCGTCGCGCATCCGGGGCCCAGCTCGGCTGATAGTCCCCTCCGGGTCCCGTAGTGAGCTGGCGCTCCGACCCGTCTTCGAGGGTCCGGAGCCAGAGGTTCATCTCCCCCAGCCGGTCCGAGTTGAACGCGATCATCCGGCCATCGGGGGACCAGGCTGCTCGGCTCTCCTCCCGGCTGGTGGCCAGCACCGAGCTCGGCTCGCCGGTCGGGCGGCCGGTCTCGGGCGAGACCGGGAGCCGCCAGATGTCCGAGTTGATCCCCCGCACCGCGAACGCGATGCGCCGTCCGTCCGGTGCGAGCGCCGCCTCCACGTCTTCGCCCGCACCGGTCGTAAGCTGCTCCGGCGACCCGGCGGCGCGGCCATCCGGGCCGACCGGAATGCGCCAGAGATTGAGGCTCCCGCCCCGGTAGGAGCTGAAGTAGATCTTCCTGCCGTCAGGTGACCAGACCGGGTCCAGGTCGAGAATGTTGTCATCGGTGACGCGGGTCATCGTTTGTGAACCTACCTCGACCACGACGACGTCAGACTTGGTCTTCTCGATCCGTCGAAACACCAGCTTGGTGCCGTCGGGCGACCAGCGGGGCCTGGCGTGGATCACGGCCTCACTCGAGTCCGTGGTCACCTGGCGGGGATTTCGTCCGTTGGCGTCCACGACCCAGATGCGTCGCGGCCCAGCCCACTTGGCATCGAGCGCGAGGCGCGCGCCGTCCGGGCTGTACGCCGGGCCGAACCCATCGTCGATCAGCCTGGTCGCGCTGTCGGAGGCGAGATCGAGAGTCCAGATGTCTCCCCCTTCGTAAAACCAGCCGTCGATGTCGCTCGGATCGAGCTTGCCGCGGTCGGATCGGGCCCGCACGAAGCCGAGCCGCTTCCCGTCCGGGGACCAGGTGGGGAGGATGGCGTCCTGCGGGTACCGGGTGAGGCGTCGGTCCTCGCCCGTGGCGAGCGTTCGCAGGAACAGCTGTTTGTAGCCGTCGGCCTCGCCTACATAGGCCAGCTGTTTGCCGTCGGGCGACCACGCCGGCCACTCCTCGACCCCTTCGCCGAAGGTCAGCTGCGCGAGCTTTCGATCGAACCCCGAGGCCAGCGTGCCGCTTCGAAGCGTGGCGCCTCCGGCGCCGCCGAGCCGGTTGCGGGCGACATACCAGAGTCCCACCAGCGCGATGCCGACCAGAGCGATGACCGCCATCCGGCGCGGCATCGGCCGGGCCACCGGCGCGGCGAGGTGACTCGCCTCGAGGGCCGCCGCGAACTCCGCCGCGCTGGCGAATCGGTCGGCCGGCGACTTGGCCAGCGCTCGGGCGACCGCATGCGCGATCGCCGCCGGCACTCCCCCGTGCGGACCCGTGACCGGTGGAGGCGCCTGGGTGATGTGCTTCGTGATGATGGACTGGACGGTAGGGCCGGTGAACGGCGGCGTGCCGGTCAGCATCTCGTGGAGCACGCATCCCAGCGAGTAGATGTCGCTCCGGCCGTCGAGGTCGGCGGCGCCGGTCGCCTGCTCCGGGCTCATGTAGCTGGGTGTGCCGACCACCAGGCCGATCGCCGTAAGCTGCTGAGTACCGTCGGACTCGAGCGGGCGCGCAATGCCGAAGTCGGCCACCAGCGTCGTGCCGTCCCGGGTCAGCATGATGTTTTCGGGCTTCACGTCGCGGTGCACCACGCCGTGCTCGTGAGCGTAGTGCAGCGCCTGGGCGGCCTCGCGGGCGATGCGAACTGCCTGCTCCAGCGGCAGCGTCCGCTCTCGCCGAAGCCGGTCCCGGAGCGACTCGCCCTCGACGTAGGGCATGGTGAACCAGAGCTGCCCCGCGCTCTCGCCCGAGTCGTAGACCGTCAGGATGTGGGGATGCTGAAGTCGTGCGGCGAGCCGGATCTCGCGCTGAAAGCGCTCAGGGCCAAGTGAGTGGGCCAGTCCCGGGTCGAGCACCTTGAGGGCGACCGGCCGCTCGTGTCGGAGATCGTGCGCCAGCCAGACGGTAGCCATACCGCCGCGCCCGAGCTCGCGCTCGAGCCGGTAACGTCCGTTCAGCCCGCGCTCGAGGTCGGTACTGAGGTCGCCCACAGCCGAAGAATACGACCCGCCTTCGGCGCGGGCCAGAGCTACGGGGCGGTCGTCTTCCGCTCGGTTTGGGGCGCGAGCTTGAGGGTATCCAGCTTCACCGTCATGGCGCGAACCCGGGCCTCGACCTCGCTCGACACCTGTGCCTGGGAGCGCCCGCCGAGATAGTGGGCGAAGAACCGATCCATGGTGTGATACAGCACCAGCCGGTTGTCCGGGTTGAGAAACCCATGGCCTTCGTTGGCCGCGACCAGGTACTGCACGCCGATGCCGCGCTTGCGGAGCGCGATCGCGAGCTGATCCGACTCCCGCTTGGTCACCCGCGGATCGTTCGACCCTTGTACGATCAGGAGCGGGGTCTTGATGCTGTCGACTCGTGAGAGCGGGGAGCGGGCCCACATGTCCTTACGGTCGTCGGGCTTGCCCGGGTCACCCACGAAGCGGTACCAGCTTCCCTCGAGGAACGGCCGCCAGTACGGCGGAAACGATTCCACCAGCGTGATCAGCGACGACGGCCCGACGTAGTCCACGGCGCAGGTGAAGACCTTGGGCGTGAACGTCACGCTGACCAGCGTCGCGTAGCCGCCATACGAGCCGCCGTAGACGCACATCTTCCGCCGGTTCACGATTCCCTGCTTGACGGCCCAGTCCACGCCGTCGATCAGATCGGTGTGCATCGCGCCGGCGAACTGCTTCACGGCGGCGTTGTAGAACCGCTTGCCGTAGCCGGTGGAGCCCCGATAGTTGATCTGCAGCACCGCGTAGCCGCGGTTGGCGAAGAGCTGCGCTTCCGGCTCGTAGCCCCAGTCGTCGCGCGCCCAGGGGCCGCCGTGTACCAGCAGGATCAGCGGCAGTGTCCGTGCCGGCACGCCCCTCGGCGCAGTCAGATAGCCGTGAATCGTGAGCTGGTCGCGCGCTGGAAACGCGATGGGTTTCACGTCGGCCAGCTCGGTCGGCTTGAGCCAGGGCCGCGGGCGAAAGAGAAACGATCCCTTGCCCGTCCTCCGGTCATAGAGATAGGTGGCGCCCGGATCGGTGGGTGCGTCGAACGCCACCATCCACTGCTGCTCGTCCCGGGTCATCGAGGTCACCACCGGCGTGCCGCCGTGCAGGCGCCGGATGTTGGCCAGGTCGGTCGCGATCGCCGGCGCGTGCGGATAGATCCGGACTGTGTTGGCGTCGTAGGCAACCCAGAGCACCGAGTCATTGGCTTCACTGAACAACACGCCGCCGGTCTCCGCCGGCTCGGCCGCGTGCTCGGGATCCTCGTGCACCACCTGCTCCTGGCCGGTCTCCAGGTCGAGTGAGACCAGCCGGCTCAGGTCGGTCTCTCCGTGATTCGAGAAGAGGTACAGATGGCGGCCATCCGGGTGCATCCGCAGCGGCTGGATGTTCTCGGTGGCCGGATAGCTCGTCAGCAGCCGCCACTGCTGAGTCGAGTCGGCCCGCACGTAAACTTCGGTTTCGCCGGCCTTACCCTGCGCCAGGCCCACCCGCACCTGTTGCGCTCGGTCCGCCAGGAACGCCGAGAAGCGGCCAGGGTTCTGTGCCGCCAGCTCGAGCTTCCCGGTATCGAGATCGAGCCAATAGGCGTCGAACGCGCTCGGGTCGCGCTTGTTGAGCGCGATGAAGATGCGCTTGGGCGTTTCGCGGGGCACGTCCGCCACGATTGCCCTGGCCCCTTCGTATGGGGTGAGGTCGCGCGCTTGTTCCGGGGCGGCGTCCACCGCCGTGGCGAAGATGTGGAAGTTTTCGTTGCCCCCACGGTCCTGCAGGTAGAGGATCCTGGCGCCGTCGGCCGACCAGTGGTATTCCCGGATCGGTCGCAGCGTGTCGGCCGTGACGCGCCGCTCCTCGCCGGTTCCCACCGGGCGCACGAAGACGTTCAGCTTGCCGCGATAGGGCTTGAGATACGCCAGCCACCGCCCATCAGGCGAGATCTGGCCCGCCGCGATCTCCGGGCTGTCGAAGAAGTGCTCGACCGGGATGAGCGGTGGAAGCTGGGCGGCGGCTGGAACGATGGGGAACAAAGCAAGCAGGGCAGTGAGTAGGCGGCCGGCGGCACGACTCGGCGCGTTTGTCATTGGGGGCTCCGGCCTTTAGTTCTGGTTACCGCTTGAGACAGCCGTGGGAGGCGGAAGGGTTGCATGTCGCCGGCGTCGCGGGCCCCGAGTGGGCAGGGTCCCGGTGGCCGGCAGACCCGCCAGGGCAAGCCGGGCCCGCAGTGCGGGGCCGAGGCGCTTCCGGACCAGTGCCGTGGTCAGCTCATCGAGGCGATCGACTGCCGAGGGGATGAGCGGCCGAGCCTGGCCGCCGATGAACGCGAGCGCGGGGACGCCGTCCTGGTAGAGAACCCGGTTTCCGCTCAGCGCTGGAACTCGCTCGCCCGGCGTGATGATCCCGGCGAGGTTGAGCGGGTCCGCGGCGCTGACTGCGACGAGCTGCCCCGCCGCCGGCTTGCGGCGAGTGGCGCGAAGCTGACCGACCGCTTCGGGCAGCGCGAACTGCTCGCCGGCCATACCGGCTACGAATCGGCCACCGCGAATCTCGCCCCGCGCCTCGAGGCGGCGATAGGCCAGCAGCAGGTCTCGCCACAGCGGCGCGTTGCCCTCTCGCTCGAGGAGACGGCGAAAGACGACGCCGTAGCGGCGCAGCAGGGTACGGGCGTGGGCCTCGATGTCGAGCCGGCGCGCCGCGTCGGACGTCGGCTCGGCCGTCCCCCGCAACAGCGCCCATCGCCCGGCGCTCTCGATGCCGAACGGCACAGTGCGGTGCCGCCGAGCCGCTCCGTTCAGCGGCTTTCGCTTGGCGGACGGCGTGATCAAGGCACGGAGCCCGGCGAAGCCGTCTGAGGTGACCGCGCCCAACGCGGCGAGCTCGCCCAGGGCCTGCTCGACCTGGGTCGGCAGCAATCCCGACTCGCCCACGAGCTCGTGGAAGAAGGAGGCCCCGCGCCGGGTCAGCACTTCGCGCACCCGGCGGGCGTACTCGGACAGCGCGGCGTCTTCGGCCAATGTTCGATCGGGCAACCACTGCTCTGCATGCTCCCGCATGAAGAGCGCGATGGGAGTGGTCCGAACCGGTCCTGCAGCGGCCCGTGCCACGGTGGTGCCGTCCGCCTGTCCGCCTGCCCGCCTGTCCGCCCATCCGCCTGCCCGCCCGCCGAGCCGTCCCCACGCGACCCGCCCGGTCAGGCACAAGGTATCGAGCAGCGCGGGATCGTACTCCTCGCACCGCGACGCGAGCACGTCGCCCCCCCACGCGCCGGCCGGCAGCTCGAAGCCGTCCAGCTGGTCCACCACCGCGGCGACCCCCTCGAGTCCGGCGACATGATGCTCGGAATCGACCCGCTGCCAGGCAAACAGGAACCGCATGAAGTCCGCCGTC
>DASQPE010000255.1:0-15705 GCA_035644115.1 Gemmatimonadales bacterium | reverse complement strand
ATCGTCGGAGCAACCAAGCCTGAGCATCTGGAGGCCGCGGTGCGCGCGCTGGAGATACAGCTCACCGCCGAGGAGTATGCTGTGCTGGAGGGTCCCTACCGGCCACACGCGGTGCGGGGCATCGACTACTAAGCCGCACGCTGCCGCTCGCTGGGTGATTAGATTCACCGCCACCTCAGCGGGATCCTCCTCATGGACCGTCTACTAATGCGACTGCGGTCAATTGCGCCTCGCGCCATCCTGCTCGCCGGCCTTGCCCCTTCCCACAACATCATTGCTCAAGACGCCTCCAAGCAGCCGGCACCGTTCGACTCGCTCAAGTTCCGCTCGATAGGCCCGGCTGCCGGCGGGAGGGTGTCGCGGGTGGCGGGCGTGCCGGGAGACCCGCTGACCTATTACGCTGCGACCGCCGCCGGCGGTGTCTGGAAATCGGCCGACGGCGGCCTCTCCTGGAAGTCCGTCTTCGATGACCAGCCGATCTCTTCGATCGGCTCGATCGCCGTGGCTCCGTCGAACGCCAACGTGGTCTACGTGGGATCGGGCGAGGCGAACATCCGCGGCAACGTTGCGGCGGGGAACGGAATCTACAAGTCGACCGATGCCGGGAAGACCTGGACCCAAGTCTGGAAGCAGGAGGGCCAGATCGGGACCATCGTGGTCGACCCGAGCAATCCCGAGGTCGCCTTCGCCGCCGTGCTGGGTCACGCGTTCGGGCCCAATCGCGAGCGCGGCGTGCTGCGCACCCGAGACGGGGGCAAGTCGTGGCAATTCGTGCTGCGCAAGGATCCCGACACCGGTGCCTCCGACGTCGCCCTCGATCCGTCCAATCCGAGCATCGTGTTTGCGGGCCTGTGGCAGGCGCGTCGCCGGCCCTGGGAGCTGGTGAGCGGCGGGCCGGGCAGCGGTCTGTATCTGTCCCGGGATGGCGGCGACAGCTGGAAGCAGCTGACCGGCCATGGACTCCCGGCCGGCGCCTGGGGAAAGGTCGGGGTGGCGGTGGCCGCTTCGGATGGGCGGCGAGTGTATGCGCTCATCGAGGCGGAGCAGGGCGGGCTCTTCCGCTCGGATGACGGTGGTGAGACCTGGAAGCTCGCGAGCGGCCATCACACGCTCCGGCAGCGGGCCTGGTACTACAGCACGCTCGCGATCGACCCGGGCGACCCCGACGTCGTGTGGTTTCCCCAGGTGAACCTGCTCAAGACGATCGACGGTGGCCGGACCATCGTCTCGGTGAAGGGTCCCCACCACGGCGACCATCACGACGTCTGGCTCGATCCCCGAAATTCCGCCCGGGTCATCGATGGCAACGACGGCGGCGTGGACCTCACGTCCGATGGCGGCGAGCACTGGTTTGCGCCGCCGCTCCCGATCGCCCAGTTCTACCACGTGTCGGTGGACAACGCGGTCCCCTATCACGTCATGGGTGCCATGCAGGACCTGGGGACCGCGTGGGGGCCGAGCAACAGCCTGGTGCGAGAAGGCATTCGCCTCGCGCACTGGCGCGACGTTGGCGGCGGCGAGGCGGGGCATGTGGTCGCGCAACCCAACGATACGAACGTGGTATTTGCCGGCGAGTACAGCGGCTACATCTCGCATTACGACCTGCGGACCCGGCAACCGCGCAATGTCTCAGCCTACCCGGAGAACGGCTCGGGCCACGGGGGCGAGGATCTGCAGTATCGCTTCCAGTGGACCGCGCCGATCGCCACCTCGCCGAACGACTCTACGGTGGTCTACCACGGCGCCAACGTGCTCTTCAAGTCCACCGACGCCGGCCAGACCTGGACCGCCATCAGTCCCGATCTCACGCGGAACGACAAGAGCAAGCAGCACTGGTCCGGCGGCCCCATCACCGGCGACAATACCGGGGTCGAGATCTACGGGACTATTTTCGCCGTGGCGGAGTCGCCGAAGGAAGCGGGCCTCATCTGGACGGGGAGCGATGACGGCCTGGTGCAGGTCACCCGGGATGCGGGGAAGAGCTGGACCAATGTCACCAAGAACGTGCCGGGGCTTCCCGAGTGGAGCACGGTGAGCATCATCGAGCCCTCGCCATACGATGCTGCGACTGCCTACCTGGTGGTGGACGCGCACCGGCTGGACGACATGCGCCCGTATCTCTGGAAGACCGGCGACTACGGCAAGAGCTGGAAGCGGCTTACCGCCGGTCTCCCGCAGGACGTGTATCTGCACGCCGTGCGGGAGGATCCCAAGCGGCGGGGTATGCTCTACCTGGGCACCGAGCGTGGGGTCATGGTCTCGCCTGACGACGGCGCATCGTGGCAGCCGCTCAAGCTGGGGCTTCCCACGGTCGCAGTGCACGATCTCGTGGTCAAAGACGACGACCTGGTGCTGGCCACGATGGGGCGCTCGCTCTGGATCTTCGACGACCTGACCCCGATCCGGGAGATGTCGCCCAAGGTGCGGGAGGAGGAAGTGCGGCTGTTTTCGCCCCAGCCTGCGACCCGCTGGCGGGTCCGGAGCGAGTGGCACGTGGACGAAGACGTCAAGGAGCCGGGAACGGCGGACAATCCGCCCCGCGGCGCGCTGGTGTACTACTACCTGAAGCAGAAGCCCAAGAGCGAGATCCGCCTCGAGGTGCTCGACGCGCAGGGTGCCGTCGTCCGGACGCTTCGCAGCACGCCCGAAGCGGCCGACTATGCCCCCGACGATCCCGACGAGCCGAAGGATCCGCCCAAGCCGGCCTTGGGCACTACTCCCGGTGTGCACCGGGCGGTGTGGGACCTCCGATACGAGGGCGCGAAGAAGATCAAACCGGGCAAGGTCGACGGTGGGAGCCCCGAGCAGGGTCCCACGGCGCTGCCGGGCGGGTACACGCTGCGGTTGGTGGTCGAGGACAAGAGCTACACGGCGCCGCTCTCGGTGCTGCCCGATCCGAGAGTCAAATTGCCTCCGCAGGCGCTGACAGACCAGTTGCGTTTCGGGCTCGAGCTCCGAGACCAGATCACCCGGCTCACCGGGGTAGTCGACGCCATACGGTCGTTGCGGACTCAGCTCGCGGTGCGGTCCCAGCTATGGAAGGCCGAGCCGAAGGCCACCGGGCTGGTGACCAACGCCCAGGGGCTGACGCTCAAGCTCGACAGCCTGGAGGCACGGCTCCATAACCCCCGCGCCGAGGTGGTCTACGACATTCTGGCCCAGCGGGGTGGTGCCAAGCTCTACTCCCGTCTGGTGCCTCTCTACACCTCGGTGGTGGAGGCGGACGGCGCCCCGACCCAGGGCATGCGCGAGGTCTACGCCACCCAGAAGAAGGAGCTGGATGCGCTCGACGGGGAGCTCCGCAACCTGGTGACGAGCGACCTGGCGGCGCTCAACCGGATGGCGCGCGACCTGAATCTCGCGGATGTATCGGTGCCGGGTTCGTCCCAGGGACGTTGAGCGGCCGGTCAGCCCCGGAACAGGTCGTCCACTCCCGCCCGGAGGTACGCGTCGGTCTTGTCCAGCCAGTCCTGCCGCGGGGGGGAGAACACATCCACGTCCAAGGTGTCTTCCAGCGCCTCCGCCTTGTGGCGGAGGTTGGGTGGGATCACCAGGACCTCGCCGCCGTGCACCACGACTTCGTCGCGCCCGTCCTCGCCCAGCCAGAAGCGGAGGGCTCCGTCGAGGACGTAGGTGAGCTGCTCGTTATGGTGCGAGTGGGCCGGCACGACGCATCCCTTCTTGAGATAGACGTGGGCGAGCATCATGCGCTCGCCACAGATCAGGCGGCGATCGAGGAGCTCGGTCACCTTCTCCCGGGGGAGGTCGTCCCAACGGTGGAATCTGGCGGTGGACGGCTCGGACATGGGGGCCTCTCGTCGCTGGGGGTGGCTGTTCCAATATTAGCGCGGCCCCGGGGCGAACCAACGTCCGCTTGACAAACCCGTTGGCGGCGGGAAACTTGTGTTGCCGGTCGGGCTTCCAGGCTCGGCCGACATATTCTGGCGTCCACACCATGCCACATCCAGGCTCACCGTCCACCGGCCCCCCGGCGGGGGCTCGAACCCACGCCTCGCGTGGGCCAATCCTTCCCTCAACCCTCGTCCTCGCCTGCCAAGGGGGTCGCATGAAATCCAGAAGGTGTTTGATGGTGCCGCTGCTGCTGGCGGTGCTGGCCGGCACTGCGCGCGCACAGGGCCGAACCGTGACCGGGACCGTGACGGATTCGTCCAGCGGATCGCCGATCCGCGGTGTGACGGTCTCGGTGCAGGGCACGATCCAGTCCGCGGAAACCCGGGACAATGGTGGCTTCGTCCTGGCGCACGTTCCGGATCAGGACGTCACGCTGGTGTTTCGGCTGATCGGGTATCGCCGGGGACAGGCGCAGGTGGCGGCCGGCGAAGCGGGGCCGGTCACGATCGCGCTGGCGCGTGACCCATTCAAGCTGGAAGAAGTGGTGGTCACCGGGCAGTTCACCGGTCAGGAGCGGCGGCAGCTGGCGAACGCGGTCGCGACGGTGAACTCCGAGGACCTGGACCAGACGCCGACCCCGAGCATCGAGCACCAGCTCCAGGGTAAGGTGGCCGGCGCCGACATCCAAACCAACTCCGGCGCCCCCGGAGGCGGGGTGCAGGTGCGGTTGCGCGGCATCACCTCGATCAACGCGCCCGCCGAGCCGCTCTATGTGGTCGACGGTGTGATCATGAGCGATGTGGCGATTCCGTCGAACCAGAACGCCGTGACGGGCGCCAGCCAGGGCTCCAACCCCACGGTGAACCAGGACGCGCAAGTGAACCGGATCGCCGACCTCAATCCGGCCGACATCGAGCGGGTCGAGGTTCTGAAGGGCGCCGCGGCCTCGTCGATCTACGGCGTGCGCGCGTCCAACGGCGTCGTGATCATCACTACCAAGACGGGGAAGTCGGGCCGGCCGCAGGTGAACCTGACCCAGCGGTTCGGTTTCTTCAGCGAGAGCAATAAGATCGGGGAGCGGCGCTTCGCCAACGCGGCCGAGGTGGACGCCACCTATTCCCCGGGTACCGGGGCGGCGAACGGCTGCGACGCGACCCAGTGTCCCTTCTTCGATCACGAGCAGGAGCTGGCCGGTAGCAAGCCGCTCTCCTTCGAGACCCTGGGCAGCGTCAGCGGCGGTGACGACAACACCCATTACTACGCCTCGGGCACCGTCAAACGGGACGGCGGCATCATCCAGAACACCGGGTTCGACCGCCAGGGCGTCCGGATCAACGTAGACCAGAAGCTCGGGTCCCGGGTCAAGTTCTCGCTCAACACCAACGTGCTGCACACCAAGGCGAGCCGCGGCCTGACCAACAACGACAACACCACGACCAGCTATTACGTGGTCTACGCCTTTACGCCGTCGATTGCGGATCTGACCCAGAACGCCGACGGCTCGTTCAAGAACAACCCGTTCGTCCCCAGCAATCCGCTGCAAACGGCGGCGCTCTCGACCAACGACGAGGACGTCTGGCGCTACATCTCGGGCGCGAACGCGGACTTCCAGCTGATACAGAGCCAGCGCCACTCGCTCCGGCTGATCGCCAACGGCGGCCTCGATTTCTTCAACCAGAAGAATGCGTTGTTCTTTCCGCCGGAGCTCCAGTTCGAGCCGAATGACGGACTGCCGGGCACCTCACTGCTCACTCACGCCAACAACACGAACCTGAACCTGTTCGGGACCCTGGTGCACACCTTCACCGGGGGCGGGTTCAACGCCACGACCTCGGCGGGCGTGCAGCATTCCCGCCGCGATCTCGACATCTCGCGGGTCACGTCGCGCAACCTGGTCGGCGGCCAGTCGAACGTCAACGCTGCGGTAAACATTGCGGTCGACCAGAAGCGCCAGTTGATCAAGAACCTGGGGTACTTCGCCCAGGAAGAAGTGCTCATCAAGGACCGCCTGCTCCTCACTGCCGGCGTCCGGGCGGACCAGAGCAGCGCGAACCACGATGCCACCGAGCTCTTCTGGTACCCCAAGGGTGCCATGTCCTATCGCCTTCCGGGCCTGCTCGGCAGCGGCAGCGACTTCAAGCTGCGGGCGGCCTACGGCGAGTCGGGCAACGAGCCCGAGTACGGCCAGATCTTTACCGAGCTGGCCCCGACGCTGAACGTGGGCGGTTTCCCTGGGCTGGTGGTTTCTACCGGAGCCACCACCGGCGCCGCGGACCTTCGGCCGGAGCACATGCGGGAGTTCGAGGCCGGCTTCGACGGCTCGCTCGCCAACGGGAAGCTCAACTTCGAGCTCACCGGCTACCAGAAGAAGGTCAGTGACCTTCTGCTGCAGCGGAATCTGCCGCAATCGTCGGGATTCAATCAGGAGATCCTGAACGGTGGCAGCCTTCGCACCCGGGGGCTGGAGGCCGCGTTGGGCATCCAGCCGATCGACCGGAAGAATTTTTCGGTTCTTTTCCGGACGACCTTCGCCCTGAGCCGGTCCAAGATCACCCAGCTGGACATTCCGTCGTTCACACAGGGCGGGTTCGGTACATCCATCGGCACGTTCAAGTTCGAGCCCGATTCCTCGCCCACCCGAATCGTGGGCAATGACACCCTGACCGCGCCCCTCACGCTGCCGGATGGGACCGTCCTGCCGGTGGGGTCGTCCGTGGTGCGGAAGGTTGGCGAGACGAACCCTGACTTTCGGATGGGATTCAGCGGCGATGTCACGGCGCACCGTGTCGGGCTGCACTTCCTCTTCGATTGGCAGAAGGGCAGCGACATCCTCAACCTGACCAAGCTGCTCTACGATCTCGGGTCAGTGGCGCCCGACTTTGCCGACCCGATCGCCGGCTCCACCCAGACGGTGGGGCAGCGCCGACTAGCGGGTTTCGGCGTGGTGACCGGGAACTACGTCGAGACCGCGAGCTTCCTCAAGCTGCGTGAGGTCACGCTGAGCTATGAGCTCCCGGTTTCGTCCGGGCGCCGGCTGTTCGGCGCACGGTCGGCACGCATCAGCCTGAGCGCGCGGAACCTGTTCACGGTATCGGACTACACCGGCCTCGATCCCGAGGTCAGCAACTTCGGCAACCAGGCCGTCTTCCGGAATATCGACGTCGCCCCGTTCCCCCCGAGCCGCAGCTTCTGGCTCTCCATCGACCTGGGGCTCTAGACCATGCGACAGCCAACGAGGTCTCGACTGATGCGATTCTCGATCGTGCTGCCGGCGATGATGGGCGTGCTCGTTCTCGGAGCGTGTCACGACCTGGACGTCGGCGACCTGAATGCCCCCGGCGTGGACCAGACCCAAAACAGCCCCAGCCGGGTGGGCGTGCTCAACCTCGCGACCGGCCTCCAGATCGGGAGCCGGTTCGGGATCGGCCAGCAGAACGGCTACGTAGCGCAACTGGGAGTACTTGGTGAGGAGATCTATAACTTCGACCCGGCCGACCCACGGTTCATCACCGAGATGATCTTCGGCCCACTGGACGGAGGCAGCCCGGCGTTCGGCGGCAATTTGTTCGGGCAGGTATACGCTGACGTCCGTACCGCCAACATCATGCTCCGCGCGATGGGCAATCTGTCGGACACGCCGCCGCTGGGTATGTCGCCGGCGGAGAAGGAGGCCACCCTCGGGTACGCCCAGACCCTCGTAGCGTACGACCTGCTGCGGGCGCTGAACACCCGGTACGACAACGGCATCCCCATCGACGTGGACATCGACCCGACCGGTCCGCCGGCGGCGGTGGTGGACAGCGGAGTGGCGTTCCAGCACATCATCAACCTGCTGGATTCGGCGGCGGCCCATCTGACGACCGTGGGCGATGCGGCCTTCCCGTTCCAGATGAGCACCGGCTATGCCGGATTCGACCGGACGCTCACGTTCCTCAAGTTCAACCGGGCGCTCCGGGCGCGGGTCGCGGTCTATCGGAACGACTGGGCCGGCGCCCTCACCGCGCTCGGCGCATCGTTTGTCGATGCGGCCCAGCCGCTCACCCTCGGCGTGTACCACACCTTCACCACAGCGCCGGGCGACTCGACCAACAACCTGTTCGATCCCAACGCCCGCGCATTGGTGGCGCACCCGTCGCTCGAGACTAACGCCCAGTTCCAGGATCCGCCGACTAATACGATCCCCGACCAGCGGTTCCTCAGCAAGACGACGCTGCTCGCGACGACGCACACCAGCTCGGGCCTGGCGTCAAACCGGGCGCTCAACGTGTACTCGGGGCCTTCTGCCTCGGTTCCGATCATCCGGAACGAGGAGCTGATTCTGCTGCGGGCCGAGGCCAACATCGGGCTCAACAACCTGGCCGCCGCGCTCACGGACATCAATACCGTCCGCGTGAACGCCGGGAAATTGCCGGCGCTCCTGACGCTAGGCACCCATGATCAAGCGCTCGCCGAGCTGCTGTACAACAAGAAGTATTCGCTGCTGCTGGAAGGCGGGCACAGCTGGATCGACCTACGGCACTACGGTCTGCTCACCACGCAACAGAGAGAGGTCACGGGATCCGGCACGCGGCATTTCTTCACCCGGTTCCCGTTCCCGACCAACGAATGCCTGGCGCGGAATCCCCAGCCGGCGCGGGGATGTGGGTTGGAGGCCGGCTCGTAAGCGGTAAGAAGTAAGAGGTAAGAAGTAAGAGGGGGCTCCGACCACCGGGCCCCTTCTGCTTCCCCCCTCTCACCTCTTACCCCTCACCTCTCACCTGTCTGCGTTCCCGTCAGAATTCCGCTTCGTACCTTGATCGCCTTCGGAGACGCGCCGGCATCGAGCTCGACGTGGGCGTTCACCTGCTCGATCAGCCGGACTTTGGCCGTCAGGCTCAGCGTGTCGGCGCCCCGGCGCACCTTGATCGAGAAGTCCTGCCCTTCGGCGTCCTTGAACCGGGCGCGGTACGCCGGACCGAAATTCGGGTCAGTGATCGCCACGTCGCCGAGGGCCACCAGGATGTCGCCCATCCGAACCCCTGCCGTCTCCGCGGCGCCGCCGGGCTGGACCGCGGTAACCCGCACGCCGGCCGAATCGGGCGCGCCTGCGAGCCCGAGACGGGGCTCCCGCATGGTGTCGGCGGCGAGCCGAAGGCCGGCCAGCTTGAGGGTTGCATCATAGGGGTACGGCTCCCGCCCATCGACGTACCTCGCATCGAACTCGGCGAACGACCTGCCGCCGGCCGCTCGGCTGACGGCCCCCCACCAGTCGGTGGCCGTGAACCCGCGGCCCCGCTTGTAGGTGGTGCGGTACAGATCACGCATGACGTCGTCCAGCGAGTGCCGGTTGTCGCTCGCGTCGCGGATCGCGATATCGAGCAACAGACCGGCGAGGGAGCCTTTGGGGTAGTAGAGATAGCCGGTGCCGTCGGTGGGATGAATCCAGGTCGAGATGGAGGCGTCCTGCAGTGCCGTCGGCGGCGCCTCCGCAACCGTCTGAATCTTCTCCGCAGTGAGCCCCATGAAAATCGTCGAGTCCACGATCTTGCCGCGAACCAGCGCGAGATCGGCGTAGTAATCGGTGATACCCTCGCTGACCCACAGCCAGGGAGTGGGCTCGGGGCGCGCGTACTCGTACGGCACCATGTCCGCCGGCCTGAGGCGCTTCACGTTCCAGGCATGGAAGATCTCGTGAGCCGTGATCGAGGCGAGCAGGGGCGTGCCGATCATCATGGGTGCATAGATGCCGACGTGGGAGCTCTGATGCTCGAGCGCGCTGCCCCCGGTGTATGAGGAGTCGAAGATCGTCATCACCGTGTACGTGCTCCACGGCGTCTCCTGGAATACGGCGGCCATGGTCGGGATGGCCTTGGCGATCTGATCCCAGAACGTCGTCCGCGTGTCGCCTTTGAGGATGCCCGTCGGGTAGCTGGCGAGACGGGTGACCTTGCCGTCCACCGTCATGCTGTCGTAGTCGAACCGCCCGATGAAGAAGGGCATGTCGACCAGGTCGTGATAGTTGGTCTCGGTCCAGGTGAGCGGCTCGCGCGCCGGTTTCATCCCGGTGGCGACGAGCCAGTCCGGCTGGGTCTTGACGCTCACCGTCGCGGGAAAGTCGAAGCCGCGGCCCTCGGCGTAAGGAAACAGGTTGGTCCCGTTGAACAGCAGGAAATCGGGACGGGACCAGGCCATCGCGTTGTCCAAAGTGTCGGCCAGGTATTCAAACTGTACGGTGACGCGTCCGGGGCCGGCCGTACGGACGCGCCAGGTGTCGGGATCCGCCTTGTCCCAGCTCAAAGGACGGTCGCCGGCGCTGGCCGAGAAGCGGGAGACCCAGCGCGCGAACCCGCTGATCTCGTACGCGCCAGGGGTCCATTCGGGCACCGACAGGAGCACCGGGTCCTTTCCCCCGCCGACGTCGAACGACATGGCGACCTGGATGGTCCTGCGCTGCGCGCTCGCGGAATCGAACCTGACGTCGTATCGGATGCCGGTGATCGGGGCGGAGCGGGCAGGGGGCGCTGTCGTGGCCGCCGAACGGGTGCGCTGGGCTTGAAGCGGCCCCAGCAGGCGAAGCATGGCGGCCGAGGCGACCAGCACGACGCGGTAAGGAATCATGGCGGTTCCAGGTGTCAGAAGGCGCACGAGATTGCAGCCGGCACAGCGCAGATGATACATCAAGCCGCCAGGGGGCGCTGCCGCGCTCCCTTAGCGGGAGGGACAGCAACTACGCGACGGTTTCCTCCGCGGGCTTTACCGCGACTGGCCCCTTGGTCGGCGGCTCAGCTGCCGGTCGGCTTTCCCCGGCCACCGTCAGCTCGCCTTCCCAGCGTCCCACCACGGCCGTCGCCAGGCAGTTCCCCACCAGGTTGACCGTGGTGCGGGCCATGTCCATGACCTCGTCCACCCCGAGGATCACCGCGATGCCCTCGAGCGGCAGCCCGAAGGCGGTGAGCGTGCCCGACAGCACCACCAGCGAGGCGCGCGGCACGGCCGCGATGCCTTTGCTGGTGATCAGCAGCGTCAGCATCATGAAGAGCTGCTGGCCGAGGCTGAGGTGGACTCCCGCCGCCTGGGCGACGAACAGCGACGCCACGCCGAGGTAGAGCGTCGAGCCGTCCAGGTTGAAGGAGTAGCCGGTGGGCATCACGAACGCGACGATGCGTTTGGGCACACCGAACTCGACCATCCGCTGCATGGCCAGCGGCAACGCGGCGTCGGAGGACGTGGTGGTGAAGGCGATGATCGCGGGATCCTTCACCGTCCGGAGGAAACGGCCGATAGGGATCCGCGCGATGAGTGCGGCGGGAAGCAGTGCCGCGAGCGCGAAGCCGGCCAGCGCCCCGTACAGCGTGAGCACCAGCTTGCCCAGATTCACCAGCACGCCGAGCCCGCTGTGGCTCACGGTCACCGCCATGGCCGCCCCGATGCCGATGGGGGCGAACTTCATGACGATCGCGACGAACTTGAACATCACTTCCATGAGGCCTTCGGAGACACCCAGGATCGCTTCCTTGGGGCGACCCTTCACCTGGGTGAGGGCCAGCGCGAAGAGCGTGGCCCAGAAGACCACCTGCAGCACCTCGCCGTTGGCGGCCGCCTCTACAAAGCTCCGGGGGACGACGTGCTCCAGGAATCCGCCGAAGCTGGTGGGTGCCGGCTGTGGGATGGGGGCGTGCGGATCCGGGGGCGGCAAGCTCACCCCCACCCCGGGCTTGACCAGGTTGCCCGCGAGGAGGCCGATCGCGAGCGCGACCGTGGTCATGATCCAGAAGTAGCCGATCGACTTGAAGGCCAGCCGCCCGATGCGCTTGAGATCGTCGCCGTGACCCGCGATCCCGATCACCAGAGTCCCGAAGATGATCGGCACCACGACCGACTTGATCATCCGCAGGAAGGTGGTCGAGAGCGGCTTGAGCTCGACCGCAAACCCGGGCGCGAGCCATCCGATCAGGATCCCCGCGGCCATGCCGAGGAAGATCCAGCCGGTGAGGGAGACCCTTCGTAGAGCGGTTAGCATGCGGTGTCAGGTGAGAGGTGAGAGGTGAGAGGTGAGAGCCCTCTTACCTCTTACCGCGCAGCGCCAGCAAGGGCGGCGGCTTTGTGTTCGATGGCGGCGAGCGCTGCGCTATAGGATGCAGCGAATTTGGTCACGCCCTCGTCCTCCAGCTCTCGGGTCACACCCAGGAGATCGATGCCGGCGGTCTCCAGCGCGTCCAACTGGCCTTCGGCTGCCGCAAGGGTGGCGTGGATGCGCACTGCCGGCTTGCCGTGATCGCGATAGGCGGCAAAGGTCTCGGGTGGCAGGGTGTTCACGGTGTCCGGCGCGATCAGCGCTTCGGCGTAGTGCACGTCGGGATAGCGCGGGTCCTTGGTGCTGGTGGACGCCCAGAGCGGCCGCTGCGGCCGGGCCCCCCGAGTCGCCAACCCGTCCCACCGGTCGCTCGAGGTTCGCCGCTCGAAGGTTTGGTATGCGACGGCGGCGTTCGCGATGGCGATCCGACCCCGGATCTGGGCCGGGTCGCCCAGCTGGTCGAGCAGCGGGTCCACCTTGCTGTCGACCCGGCTCACGAAGAAGCTCGCCACCGAGGCCACTCGGTCGACCGCCAGGCCGCGCCCCAGTCGAGCCTCGAGGCCCGCTTCGTACGCGTCCACCACTTCTTCGTAGCGCGAAACCGCGAACAGGAGGGTGATGTTGACGTTGATGCCCTCGCTGATGCAGCGGGTCACGGCCGGCAGACCCTCCGCCGTGCCCGGGATCTTGATCATCGCGTTAGGGCGCGCAACCGTGCGCCACAGCCGCTCGGCCTCGACCGTGGTCGCAGCCGTGTCGCGGGCCAGGGCGGGCGAGACCTCGATCGACACCAGGCCGTCCTGACCGGCGGTCCGCTGGTATACCGGGAGGAAGAGATCGCACGCCGCCTGGACGTCGGCCACGGCGAGCGCCTCGAAGATTTCCGGCGACGTGCGCCCCGCGGCAGCCAGGCGCCGGATGTCGTCGTCGTACAGCTCGCTCCCCGCGACCGCTCTCTCGAAGATCGTCGGGTTCGTCGTCATGCCCAGGAGGCCGTCGTCCGCGATCAGGCGGGCCAGCTCACCCGAGGTCACCAGGTCGCGAGTGATGAAGTCGTACCACGGGCTTTGGCCAAGCTGTCCCAGGCCGACCAGCGGGTTCAGGCTCATGAGATGGATCTCCCGAGCACCCGTCGCACGGCATTCATCGCGTGCTCCGGGGTGAAGTGGAATTCGGCGAACAGCCGCTCCGCCGGGGCGGAGGCTCCGAAGCCGCTCATCGCGAGCATCACGCCGTCATCGGTCACATAGCGAACCCAGCCAAACGCGGAGGCCGCCTCGATTCCGACCCGGGCGCGGATACCTCTCGGCAGGACCGACTCCCGGTACTCGTCCGGCTGCGCCTCGAACAGCTCCCACGACGGCAGCGACACGACCCGGGCGCGGACCCCTTCACCCAGCAGGCGGTTGGCCGCCGCGAGCGCCACGTGCACTTCGGATCCGGTCGCGATCAGGATTGCCTGCGGCCCACCGGGCGGATCCCAGAGCACGTAGCCGCCCCGAGCCACTCCGGCCGCGGGCGACAGTGCCGTGCGATCGAGCACCGGCAGCTTTTGTCGGGTCAGGGCGAGGACCACCGGCCCGGTACGGTGCTCGATCGCCACCCGCCATGCCTCGACCGTCTCGGTCGCGTCTGCCGGTCGCAGCACGAGCAGCCCGGGGATCGCGCGCAGCATCGCGAGCTGCTCGATCGGCTGGTGGGTCGGGCCGTCTTCGCCCAGGCCGATCGAGTCGTGGGTGCCGACATAGATCACCGGCAGCCGCATGATCGCGGCGAGGCGGATGGCCGGCTTCATGTAGTCGGTGAAAACGAGAAACGTGCTGCCGAACGGCCGAATCCCGCCATGCGCGGCAATGCCGTTGAGCGCCGCGCCCATCGCGTGCTCCCGCACGCCCCAGTGGATCTGGCGGCCGGTGCTGGCCGGGCCGAGCGTCCCCAGCTGCTTGACCAGCGTCCCGGTACTTCCGGCGAGGTCGCCCGAGCCGCCGGCCAGCTCCGGCATTGCTCCGACGAGCGCGGCGAGGGCCTGGGCGGACGCCTGTCGGGTCGCGAGCTGGCCCTTGTCCGGTGTGATCGCCGGCAACACTCGCTCCCATCCGGCGGGCAGGTCACCGGCCAACCGGCGGCGCAGCTCGGATGCTTCGGCCGGGTGCTCCGCCTGGTAGCGGACCAGCCGCTCCTTCCAGTCGGTCTGGGCGCGGGCGCCGGTCTCGGAGGCGGCTTCCCAGGGCGCGTACGCCTCGTCCGGCACGTAGAACGCCGGCTCGGTCGGCCAGCCCATGATCTCCTTGGTCCGCCTGACCTCCTCGGCGCCGAGCGGTGCGCCGTGGGCGTCGGGACTGTCGCGCTTGGTCGGTGCGGGGTCGGCGATGTGGGTGCGGAGGATCACGAGCGACGGCCGGCCCGCCTCGTCCCGCGCCGCCTCGAGCGCGGTGCCGATGGCCTCGAGGTCGTTGCCGTCCGCGACGTGCTGCACCTGCCATCCGTATGCCTCGAACCGCCGGCCCACGTCCTCGGAGAACGTGAGCGACGTCTGGCCATCGATCGTTATGTGGTTGTCGTCGTAGATCAGCGTGAGCTTTCCCAGGCGCAGGTGCCCGGCGAGCGAGGCCGCCTCGCTCCCGACGCCCTCCATCACATCGCCGTCGCTCACGAAGGCCCACACCCGATGGTCCACGACGTCGAGCCCCGGGCGGTTGAACCGGTCGGCCAGGATCCGCTCGGCGATCGCCATGCCTACCGCGTTGCCGACGCCCTGGCCCAGCGGACCGGTCGTGGTCTCGACACCGACGGTATGGCCGCGCTCGGGATGCCCCGGTGTTCGCGAGCCCCACTGGCGGAAGTTCCTGAGCTCATCCAGCGGCAGGTCATAACCTGAGAGGTGCAGCAGAGCGTACTGGAGCATCGACGCGTGGCCGCAGGACAGCACGAACCGATCGCGGTCGGGCCAGGAGGGATCCTTCGGGTTGTGTTTCAGGAACCGGCTCCAGAGAACGAACCCGGCGGGAGCGAGCGCCATCGGGGTGCCGGGATGGCCCGACTGGGCCCGCTCGACCGCATCCATCGCGAGCGCGCGCACGGCGTTGATGGCGATCCAGGCGGAGTCGGATTCTGGCACGGTCAGGTGGGGGCGCACCGAGCGGGCGCGCGGAGTCTGGACGGTCAGGGCGACGCTCCTGCGAAGTTGGCGTCCGGGAGGCGGAAAGATAGGTGGCGCGGGGGTCGATGGGCAGAGGCCGGGATCGCGTGGCGGGAGCGGGCACCGAAGACGTAAGTTTGGCGCCGCCCATGTCTCAGAGCGCCGTCCGCCACCCTGGTTCCGCAATCCGGGAGCCGCCGCCCGCCGATCGGGCTGCGGCTGTTCCCCGCCGTCCCAGCCTGCGTCATACCAGCGCCGTCGTAGTTGGCGCCGGAATCGGCGGCCTCGCTTCCGCGGTGCGTCTGGCTCGGCACGGCTTCGATGTCAGCGTAGTGGAGCGGCACGAGACGCCCGGTGGACGGGTGGGGGTGTGGCGCTCGGCCGGGTTCACCTTCGACACCGGCGCGTCGCTCGTGATGATGACCGACCAGTGGCAGCGGCTCTTCCAGGACGTGGGTCGGCGGCTGGAGGACTATCTGAGCCTGGTGCGGATTGATCCCTGCTACCGAATCCACTTTCCGGACGGCACGTCGCACGAGCGCAGCAGTAACCTCGACCACCTGGCTGCGGCCTGCGACGCCATCGAGCCGGGTTGTGGCCCCCGATTGCAGGATTACCTGGCCCGCGCCGGCCGAATGTACGACGAGGGGCTCCGATTCAT
>DASQPE010000254.1:0-6723 GCA_035644115.1 Gemmatimonadales bacterium | reverse complement strand
AACCGCGGCCGCTAAACTTCACCGCCGGGCACATTCCGACTGCGGTCGCCGTCACGCGAGCAATCGGCATTTGCCTCTAGCGCCGCGACGCCTCATTTGGTATGATGTGAAATAATTCACAATCTCCAGCGCGCTGCACGCGGTGCGCTGGGGTATCTTTTTGTCTCCCCGCCCCCGTGGAGAACCGCTCATGGCGACGACTGCTGCTCCGGTATCCCCTCACGCCAGCTATCCGGCCGACGCCATCGCCAAGTTGTTTGCGCCGCCTGAGCAGGAGCACCCGGCGCTCAAGCTCCGCCGGCTGCTTCAGCAGGCCAAGGCAAAGGGGTCGTACCTGCATACCGCGGGCGCCTACGACGCCTTCTCCGCCGCGATCATGACCCGACTCGGCTTCAAGTCGCTCTACGGCAGCGGGTGGCAGCTCGCCGCCACTAAGAGCATGTACCCCGATATCGGGATCTATCACTCGCATCAGATGGTCGACCTGGTCCTGGAGATCCGAAAAGGGATCGAGGGCGCGCGTAACACCCATTGGTTCGACAGCGACGGCAAAGAGCTTCTGGATGCTCCGCCGGCGTTCGTGGACATGGAAGCCGGGTTTGGCGGCCCCACTCAGACCTTCACACTCGCGACCGAGCTGATTCGGGTCGGGGCTGCCGGGGTGCACCTTGAAAACCAAGACCCGACCAACCGGACCTGCGGTCACATCGTCAACGTAGGCAAGACCAAGCGGGATAAGGTCCTGGTCCCCCGGAAAGAGTGGCTGGCGAAGCTTAAGGCGATCAAGGCGGCCGCTCAGGCCACCGGCATCGATGTCGTGATCATCGCCCGGACCGATTCCATAGACGGGGCCTTGCCCGGTAAGTCGTCTGGCGGGGTCAAGATGGCGATCGAGGACGCCTGGGAGGCGGCCGAGCTGGGGGTGGACGTGATCTGGCCCGAATTCAACAACACGGAGCTGGCCCAGCCCCAGGAGTTCGGGGAGGGCGTGCTCAAGCACTACCCCAACCAGATGCTCGGCTTCAACCTCTCGCCGTCGCTGTATTTCGGACGCGCCAAGAACGCCGGCACGCTGATCACCAACCAGCAGCTCGCCGACCTGGGCTACACCCTTCAGTTCTCGACCCTGTTCAACTTCCGCACGGCGGGGATGGCGATGGAGAAGGGGTTGCGGAAGTTCCTGACGAGCGGGCTGGACGCGCTGGCCGATCTGCAGAACGAGGAGGACGAGCTGACCCCCTCCCCCACCACCAAGATGCACCAGAAGTTTGCGGGGATGAATCGGTGGCTGATCCTCGAGCAGGTCCTTTCGGGGGACGAGTAAAGCGAGACAAAAGCGTGAAAAGTGAAAAGTGAAAAGGGGCTCCGGTCATCGCGGAACCCCTTTTCCGTTGTCCCGTGGTGAAGTTCTTGTTGCGCCGGCCCTGACTCACCACGGAAACACGGAACTACACGGAAGCCGCACGGGGGCACTCACACTGGTGTTGAGAATCCTCCTCCGAGCTGTTGTTCCGTGCCCCTTCCGCGTATTCCGTGCTTCCGTGGTTCGCAGTTGAACCCTCAGTTGCCGTTGTCCCTTTTCACTTTTCACGCCGTTTCCTTCCGGGATGTCCGCTCCACCAACCGTCCGTCCGCCCGCAGTTTCCCCGCTCTCCACGGATCGAGCCTGACGGTGATCTCCTGCTCGACGCCCATCTCCCTCACGCCGATCACCTCGCCTTCTCGATAGAGGGCCGCAAGCGCGGCTCCATCCGATACCGGGACCCGGACCACGACGGTGACTCGCCCGGCGCGATCGAGCTCGCGTAGACGCGCCTTGAGTGCCGATAGCCCGTCGGTGCGCATGGTCGTCGCCATGAGCGCGCCAGGATGCAGCTCCCGCACCCGGACCGCAAACTGACTCGGGTCGGGCAGCAGATCGATCTTGTTGAAGATGGCGACCAGCGGCCGATCGGAGAGATCGAGCTCACCCAGCACCTCTTCGACCACCCACATCTGCTCCTCCCACTCCGGATGGCTCGCGTCTACCACATGGAGGAGCGCGTCTGCCGCCCGCGCCTCCTCCAGCGTAGCCCGGAAGCTCGCGACCAGGTGGTGGGGCAGCTTTCGGATGAACCCGACCGTGTCGCTCACCCGGGCCCGAATGCCCTCGCCCAGGTCGACCTCGCGGGTCAGCGTGTCCAGCGTCGCGAACAGCCGGTTCTCGACCACGATGTCATGCTCCCCCGAAAGGGCTCGGAGCACGCTCGACTTCCCGGCGTTGGTGTAGCCCACCAGCGCCACGCTCAGCATCGGGTCCCGGCCGGCGCGGACGTTCTCCCGGTGCCGCTCCACGTCCTTGAGCTTCGGCTTGAGCGCCTGGATCCGCCGGCGGATGAGCCGGCGGTCGGTTTCCAGCTGGGTCTCGCCCGGGCCTCTGAGACCGATACCGCCCCGGATGCGGGAAAGGTGGGTCCACATGCGGGTGAGCCGCGGCAGCAGGTACTCCAACTGAGCCAGCTCGACCTGGAGCCTGGCCTCGCGACTGCGGGCCCGGGTCGCGAAGATGTCCAGAATGACCTCGGCCCGGTCCATGACCCGGACCTGGAGCTCCCGCTCCAGGTTGGCGCCCTGCACCGGTGCCAGCTCTTCGTCGAACACGATGAGCGTCGCGCCGGTGTCGCCGACCGTCGCCTTCAGCTCTTCGACTTTGCCCTCTCCGATCAGGGTGGCCGGATTGGGGGAGACTACCTGCTGCGATACCCTCGCGACCACGTCGGCTCCGGCGGTATCCACCAGCTGGGCCAACTCGTTGAGGTGCTCGGTCATTGCGCGGGCGTCCGCCGAGCCTTTGCGCGGCGCCGCCACGAGCACCGCGCGCTCGGTCGGGTCCCGGACGTCTATCACCCTTGCTCCTCCTTCTGTTGAGCCCACCAGGCCAGCCGTTCGGCGACCTTCTTTTCGTAGCCCACGCTCCCCGGCACGTAGAAGCTCGTGCCCCGCAGCTCGTCGGGCAGATACTCCTGAGGCAAGTAGCCGCTCGGCGAGTCGTGCGCGTAGCGGTAACCGGCACCGTAACCCAGCTCCTTCATCAGCGGGGTCGGTGCATTCCGGATGTGGAGCGGCACCGGCGCCGCCGGCGAGTTCCGGGCCGCCTCCAGCGCATCGCCCAGCGCCACCTTTGCGCTGTTCGACTTGGGCGCGGTCGCGAGATAGATCGTCATCTCGGCGAGCGGGAGATAGCCCTCGGGCGGGCCCAACATGTGAAAGGCATCCCGGGCCGCCACCGCCATCACCAGCGCGTTCGGGTCGGCCAGACCGATGTCTTCGGCGGCCATCGCGATGCCGCGCCGGAACAGAGTCATGGGGTCCTCGCCGCCTTCGATCATCCGCGCCATCCAGTAGAGCGCCCCCTGGGGGTCGCTCCCGCGCAGCGACTTGTGATACGCCGACAGCAGGTTGAAGTGCTCCTCGCCGGCCTTGTCGTAGCGCGCGAACCGCTTCTGCATCGCCTCCCGGGCGAGCTCCACCGTGATCTTGCCGCCCGCCCCGGCGTGGGCGGCCGACGCCTCGAGCACGCTCAGCGCCCGGCGGGCATCGCCGTCGGCCTCGTCGGCGATGAACGCCACCGCCTCCGGATCCGCTTCGAGCTCGAAACCGGCCAGGCCCCGCTCGCGATCGGCGAGCGCCCGCTGGAGCAGCACCACCAGGTCGGCCGCGGAGAGCGCCGCCAGCACGAATACCCGGGTGCGCGACAAGAGCGCTCCGATCACCTCGAAGCTGGGATTTTCGGTGGTCGCGCCGATCAGGCTGATGGTCCCGTCTTCGGCCGGCGGGAGCAGGCTGTCCTGCTGAGCCTTGTTCAACCGGTGGATCTCGTCCACGAACAGGACCGTCTCGGTCCCGCCGGCCGCGAGCTGTTCCCTCGCCTGCCCCACGATCTCGCGGATCCGGGGCACCCCCTCGCTCACCGCGCTGAAGGGAACGAAGGTCCGCCCGGTCGCGCGGGCCACCAGCTGGGCCAGCGTCGTCTTGCCCGAGCCGGGCGGCCCCCAGAAGATCAGCGAGCCCGGCGCCCCCTGCTCGATCAGAACCCGCAGCGGCTTGCCCGGTCCGAGCAGGTGCACCTGGCCGACGAACTCGTCCAGCGTCCGCGGGCGCATCCGGCTGGGCAAGGGTTCGGCTCGCCGGGCACCGGGGAACAACGAAGGCTCCTCGGCAAGGGCGGCGCGTTTAGGGACCATACCAGTGAAGATAGGGGGGCGGCCGGGCAGGCGGGCAGGCGGGCGGGCAGGCGGGCAGGCGGGCCAATCAACCGAGCCACGCGCTTATCAGCCAGTCGCTGACCAGGAAGGCCGCCAGCCCGCCGAAGAAGGCGATCGCGGAGACCCACCGATGCCGGTTCTGGAACTCGGGTACCAGGTTCGACGCGGCGACGTACAGCGTGACGCCGGCGGACAACGCGAGCCCGTGCCGCGCGAGCGGGCCCACGACTTCGGTCAGAGCGGCGCCCAGCAGGGTCGCCAGGCCTAGGCCCCCGGCCGAAGCGACCGCCCGTCCTTTGCTCTGCCCGCTAGCGAGCATCATGCTCGCGATGGTCACGCCCTCCGGCAGCTTGTGCACCAGGACCGCGAGGAACAGCAGCAGGCCGAGCCGCCCCGAGGCGAGAAACCCGCTGGCGATCGCCACTCCGTCGAAGAACGTATGCAGCGAGAGCCCCGCGAGCGCGGTAAACCCGGTCACCGCGCTGACCCGGTGGGTCTCCTCGCCATAGTGGAAGTGCGGGACCAGCACGTGCTGGGTGATGTGTACCGCCAGATAACCGGCCAGCACGAACCAGGCAGCGCCGGCGCCGTCCCGCAGGGCCACCGGAAATACGTCCACCACAGCCACCGCCAGCATGAACCCCGCCCCGAACGCGATGCCGGCATCGATCGCGTGCAGGCTCCGGGTGAGGTGGCGGACCACTGCCAGCGCCCCCACCACGTTGCCTAACCCGGCAGCGGCCGCAAACCAGATCAGTGTCACGCCAGCTCCTTTGCCACTGCGCTGAGCCGCTCCCGGGTGTTGAGTGACGGATCGTCCAGCACCCGCTCCAGCAGCTGATCGAGCACCTGGCCCACCCGGGGACCCCGCGGCACGCCCAGCGCGATCAGATCATTGCCGTCGATCGCGAGGTCACCGCGGCCGAGAGGATCGCCTCGCCGGCGAATCTCGAATACGGTGCCGCTCCAGGGCGCGTCCGCTCCGCGGCGGAGCCGCCACAAATGGAGCAGGTCATCGGCCGCCGCGCCGGCGGCGGCGAGCCAGCGGCGGACCGCGGCCGGGGTGCCGTCGACCGGTTCGCCCGGCGCTTGCGCAATGGCTTGGGCCCGGCCGATCTCGGCGTTGGATCCGCGCAGCCGCTCGAGCACGGGGCCAGGGTTCACACACAAAAGCGCGGTCAGGAGGACCGGATCCCGCGGCTCGCGGTTCGCCTCCTCGGGTACGTAACCGGTACCGGGCGCCGGTGCGTGCTCCAACTCGGGTATCCAGATCGCGGCTGCGCCTACGTCGCGCCACAGCTGGACCAGCTTCGGGACCGAGCGCGCCGCTCTGAGGCCCTTGAACCACTCTTCGCGCACCCGCTCAGCCGACAGCTGGGCCAGCCCCGGCGCTGCGTCCCGCGCGGCCTCCCAGGTCGCCGGGTCGATGGTGAACTCGAAGCGCGCGGCGAAACGGAGCGCGCGAAGAATCCGGAGGTAATCCTCCCGGAACCGGGCTGCCGGCACGCCGACGGCGCGGACAATTCCGTGCTCGAGGTCGGCTGCGCCGCCAAATGGGTCGCGCCACTCGTGGCGAAACGGGTGGTAGGCGATGGCGTTGATGGTGAAGTCGCGGCGGGCGAGGTCTTCTTCGAGGGTGACTCCCTCGTGGACCACTACCGCATGACGGCCGTCGGTCGCGACGTCGCGCCGGAAGGTGGTGACTTCGTGGAGCTCCCTCCGCCGGTCCAGCACTCCGACCGTGCCGTGCCTGACCCCGACCAGCACGCTGCGCTTGGGGCCGAAGAGAGCCTGCACCTGCTCGGGTCGGGCGGAGGTGGTGAAATCGATGTCGGCCGGCCGGAGCGGCTGACCTCCGGTACCGGCGCCAACCAGTGCGTCCCGAATAGCCCCCCCGACACACCAGACCTCGTACCCGGCCTGGTCCAGCGCCCGCGCGATGTCGAGCACGTCCTCCGGAATGTCCAGCTTTTCGGGAAACGTCATCGCCGAGGGCTCACTCGCCGTAGGGAACGCCGGCGGACAGTGCGAGCACCAGCTCGAGGCGGGCTTGCGACGGCGTGCGAGGCCCTGCCGGCACCACGCCCAGAGCGACGAGTCCCGCACCGCCGCCCTCGAAGGCGTAAACCGGCGTCACCACTCCGGTGGGACAGCGGCTCGCCAGCACGACCGGCTTCCCCTCGTCGAGCCAGCGACGGATCGCCGGGATCGCTCCGGGAGGAAGGTTGCCGCTGCCGAAGGCGACGATCACCACTCCGTCATGCCCGGGGCGGGCCAGGTCGAGCAGCTCGCCCCGATCTCCGATCACCATCGGGACCAGCGCCACCCTGGGGGAGAGGTCAGGGGCGGACAGGCGGGCAGGCGGGCAGGCGGGCAGGCTGTATACCAATTGTCCGTCGCGAACCCTCCCCACCGGGACGCCGTGCGGCGCCGAGAACGCCTCGAGCCGCACGGTGTCGGTCTTCACCGCCTCATGCCC
>DASQPE010000253.1:0-2576 GCA_035644115.1 Gemmatimonadales bacterium | reverse complement strand
CCCGGCTGGGCATTCTCGCGCTGGCCGTGGCCGGGCTCGTCTCCCTGCTCCGGGAGCCGGCCGTCGCCGGCGACGCGCCCCTACCCGTGGCTCCCGCTCCGATTCGGACGAGCGCGCCCGCTCCGGCCAACCCGGCTACGCCGATGCCGCCGGACCGGACGACCCGGGCCGCGATGACATCAAGCGGGGCACTCTCCCGAGGGCACACACCGCCCAGCTGGCCGGCCGGCCCGGCACCGCTGCCCGGATCGATTCTGCCTGAGTACCGGATCATCGCCTTCTATGGGAATCCCTACTCCAAGCGGATGGGCGTGCTGGGAGCGTTGCCGCCCGACTCGATGATGGCGCAGCTCCGTGCGACCGCCGCCGCGTGGGCCGCGGCGGATTCGACCCTGAAGGTGAAGCCCGCGCTCCATCTCATCGCCACGGTTGCGCAGGGCCAGCCCGGGCGCGACGGGATGCACCGGTTGCGGATGCCGAGCACGCTGATCGATCAGGTGGCGGGCTGGGCGGAGTCGAACGGCTGGCTCTTGTTCCTGGACGTGCAGGTGGGCCACAGCACGGTCCAGAAGGAGCTGCCCCGGCTGATGCCGTATCTCGCACGCCCCTACGTACACCTGGCGCTCGATCCCGAGTTCTCGATGAAAGACGAGACCGCGCCCGGCCGGCGGATCGGTACGATGGACGCGGAAGACGTGAACTTCGCGATGCGGACGCTGGGAGGGCTGGTGGACAGCCTCAAGCTGCCGCCCAAGGTACTGGTCGTGCACCGGTTCACCCAGCGGATGCTGACCCACTACGACCGGATCGCGCTCGACCCGCGGGTCCAGCTGGTGATCGACATGGACGGTTTCGGCGACCGGCCGCTCAAGCGGAGCGTGTACCGCGACTTCATCGTGAAGGAGCCGGTGCAGTTCACCGGGTTCAAGCTGTTCTACCAGAACGACAAGCCCATGATGACCTTCGACGAAGTGCTTTCCCTCTCGCCCCAGCCGGCTTACATCCAGTACCAGTAGCCTGTCGATTCCGCGAGCTCTCGTTCGACGTAAGGGTAGACCCGGGACTCACCCGGGTCGCGAACGCTCGGCAAACGCGGAGGAAACACCATGCAAGCAGCTACGCCAACGGCGCCAGCGTCGAGCAAGCAGCTCTGGGCCGGGCGCATCATGAGCGCCGTGCCGATACTATTTCTGCTCTTCGACAGCGTCATCAAACTGATGAAGATCGATGCCGTCGTGAAGGGGTTCCGTGAGCTGGGCTACTCCCCGGACATCGCGGTCGGCATCGGGACGCTCCTGCTGGTCTGCGTCATCCTCTACGCGATTCCGCAGTCGTCCGTTCTCGGCGCCATCCTGCTGACAGCCTACCTGGGTGGTGCGGTCGCCACCCAAGTGCGGGTGGGCAATCCACTGTTCAGCCACGTGCTCTTCCCGACCTACGTCGGTGCGCTGATCTGGGGAGGGCTCTACCTGCGCGAGGGCCGGCTGCGCGCACTGCTTCCGCTGCGAAACTAGGGTGCGCCGTTCCACTGGAGGCGCGTCGTCAGGTCGCGGACGCGCGCTGCGATGCGCGGATCGCCGATCCTCTGAGCCACCGGCGCAAAAGACGCCGTCGCCCCGCTCCACCGCAGCTGCTCGACGTCGCTGAAAAGCGGGGCGTCGATCCGCAGAGTGGCGAGCCGCTTGAACAAGAGGGCGCGGTCGCGGTTCTCCGGCTCGAGAACGTGGATCGGAAACCGCTCGAGGGGGCCGTGCCGGTTGATGAGCTTCGCAGCGGTCTTGGGTCCGCAACCCAGGATGCCGGGGTAGCCGTCCGCGGCGTCCCCCACCAGGGCGAGGTAGTCCGGGATGTACCCAGGGGCGACGCCGAATTTCGCCTGGACGCCGGTCGCATCACGAATCTGCCCGCTTCTCCGATCCATCTGCACCACCCGATCCCCCACTACGCACTGCGCGAGATCCTTGTCCGGAGTCCAGATGCACACCTTCTCCACCCGTTCGTCCCGGGCCGCCAGGTGAGCCGCCGACGCGAGGGCATCATCGGCCTCGAGCTCGATCATCGGCCAGATCGTGACGCCCATCGCGGCAAGCGCCTCCTCGAGGGGATGGAATTGGGCGTACAATGCCGGTTCGATGCCTTCGCCCGTCTTGTAGCCCGGCCACAGATCATTGCGGAATGACTCGATGACGTGGTCGGTCGCGACGCCGAGGTGGGTCGCCCCGTCCTGGAGCATCTGCGCCACGGTATGGAGCACGCCGGCCACCGCGCCGAAGGGTGGATCGCCCTTCTTGGCCCGGCGGATTCCGTAGAAATGGCGGAACAGCTCGTAGGTGCCGTCGATCAGGTGGACGATCATGCGACGCTTGGGACCTCGAGGGGGTTGACGGCCGACCGATCCTAGTATAACCTGTCAGTTATGCAACCTGCAGGTTATGGGAAGATGACCCCTGATCGGCTGGACGCGACCTTCGCGGCGCTGGCCGATCCTACCCGCCGGGCGATCCTGGCTCGGCTCGCCTCGGGTGAGGCATCCGTCACCGAGCTGGCCGCGCCCTTCACTATGAGTCAACCGGCAA
>DASQPE010000252.1:0-18425 GCA_035644115.1 Gemmatimonadales bacterium | reverse complement strand
GCTCGCGATGGAGTACCACCCCGACAAGAACAGCTCGCCCGACGCGGAGGCGAGGTTCAAGCAGATCACGGAGGCCTACGAGGTCCTGCGGGATGGCCAGAAGCGCGCCGCGTACGACCGCTACGGCCGAGCCGGGGTGAGCGGGGCGGCGGCGGGCGGCTTCGGGTTCCATCATGTGGACTTGTCCGAGGCGCTGGAGATCTTCATGCGGGACTTCGGTGGGCTGGGCGGCCTCGAATCGATCTTCGGGGGCGCCCGGGCGCAGGCGGAGTCCCGCCGGGGCCAGGACATTCGCGTCACCGTGAAGCTCACCTTGGCGGACGTCGCGGCCGGCGTGAAGAAGAACGTCAAGCTCAAGACGCTCGAGCGGTGCAACACCTGTGGCGGGAGCGGCGCAAAGGCTGGCACCAAGCCGTCGGTGTGCAGCACCTGCGCCGGTACCGGCGAGGTGCGGCGATCCGCCCGCAGCATGTTCGGCCAGTTCGTCTCGGTGTCGCCCTGCCCCACCTGCGGCGGCGACGGCATGGTGGTGCTCGAGCCCTGCGAGGTGTGCCGGGGCGAGGGGCGGGTCCGCGGCGAGCGCACGGTCACCGTCGAGATCCCGGCGGGAGTGTCGAGCAATAACTATCTGACGCTTCGGGGGCAGGGGGCCGCCGGGCCCCGCAACGGACCCAATGGCGACTTGCTGGTCATGCTGGAGATCAAGGAAGACGACCGGTTCGAGCGTCATGGCAACGACCTCGCCTTCGATCTCGCACTCTCGTTCTCCCAGGCGGCGCTCGGCGGAGAATTTGAGGTACCGACGCCGTATGGCGACGAACGAGTGCGGGTGCCGGCCGGTACCCAGACCAGCACGGTGCTCCGGCTCAAGGGCAAGGGGCTCCCGGCGCTGGGGCAGACCGGCACCGGCGATCTCATGATCCGGGTGCACGTCTGGACGCCCGAGGGGCTCACGGAAGAGCAGGAGCGGTTGTTCCGCGAGCTCGCCAAGCACGAAGGCGACCCACCCCGCCGGGCACCCGGTTTCTGGTCCAAGCTCAAGGAAGCCCTCGGCGCATGACCTGGTGGGCGATCGACGTGCGGATCGGTCCCGAGCGACGGGAGTCGATCGGCGCGTGGCTGGTTGCGCGCACCGGGCACGCGGTCGAGGAGCGCGATGACGGCACGCTCGTCGGGTTCGCCGAGGACGAAGCCGCGGCGGAGCGGCTCACCGCCGCGGTGGCGCGCGAGGCCGGGCCGCCGGTTGACGTCACCCGACGCGCGCTCGACCCAGTGGACTGGAGCACCCGGTGGCGCGACGGGCTTGCCGCTCGGCGGGTCGGGCGGCTGACAGTGGCGCCGTCATGGACGACGGCGGACGGTGCGGGAGCGCTCGTCGTGGTGGATCCGGAGACTGCGTTCGGCAGTGGTGAGCATGGATCCACTCGGAGCGCCCTCGCGCTGGTCGAGCGGCATCTCCAACCGGGCGATCGGATGCTCGACCTGGGCAGCGGCAGCGGCATCCTCGCGATCGCGGCGGTCGTGCTCGGCGCGAGCCGCGCAACCGGAGTAGAGCTGGATCCCGAGTCGAACCGGGTCGCCGCTCTCAATGCCGAGCGGAACGGCGTGACCGATCGAGTGGGATTTCTCGAGGGCGACGCGGCCGACCTCGCGCCGCTCCTCGGCCCCTGCGAGCTGGTCGCATCGAACATCCTTCGCAGCGTGAACATCCGGCTGCTGCCGGCTATCGTCGCGGCGCTCGCGCCCCGCGGGATCGCCGTCTTTGCCGGGATGGAGGCGGCGGAGGCCGCGATGTTCCGGCCCGTGCTGGCCGGAGCTGGCTTCACCGTTCTGGATGAAGCCCTCGACGCGGATTGGTGGGCGGTCGCTGCGCGCCACACATGATCACGGTGCTCCTGCCGCCCGGCCGCCTGGCGGCAGGCGACGTCGTGTCCCTCGATCCTGCCGAGATCCATCACCTGCGGGTGCGCCGGGCCGGCGAAGTCGTCCCGGTTCAACTTCGTGACGGTCAGGGATTGCTCGGGGCCGGCGTGGTGCGAAGCGAGCGAGGAGCCGTGCAAGTCGTGGTCGAGCGGGCCGAGCAGGTGGCGCGGCCGCTCCCGCTCCGGCTCGCGGTAGCTGCCGGTGATCGAGACCGGTTTGCCTGGCTGGTAGAGAAAGCCACCGAGCTTGGCGTTACGGACCTCGTGCCGGTCGAGACCGATCGAACGGCCGCGGTCGCATCGCGCATTCGGGAAGGTCAGCTCGGCCGATTGCGGCGCCGGGCGCTCGAAGCAATCAAGCAGTGCGGCGCCCCGTGGGCGCCGGTGGTGCATCCCGCTCGCCCGCTCGCGGAGTTCCTGGCCGAGGCGCTGCACGGCGACCGCTGGCTGGCGGACCGGTCGGGACAAGCTCCACAGCCCGGGTTCGGCGTCGGACCGGTGACCGTCCTCGTCGGTCCCGAAGGCGGTCTGAGCGACCAGGAAACCCAATCGGCGAGGGCAGCCGGGTTTCGACCGCTTCGGCTTGCCGAGCACGTGCTGCGGTTCGAGACTGCGGCAGTGGCGGCCGCCGCGTGCGCGGCGGCCGCGCGCGTAGCACAGTCGGGAGGGTTGCATGGCTGACTGCATCTTCTGCAAAGTCGCGAGCGGCGAGATCAACGCCAGCGTGGTCAAGCGGACGCCGGAGCTGATGGCGTTCCGCGACATCAAACCGGTGGCTCCGACGCATGTGCTGGTCATCCCGGTCGAGCACCTGAGCGCTGTGCGAGACGCGGTCGGCGAGCCCGGACGACTGTTGCTGGGGAGGCTCATGGCATTCGCGGCCGAGGTGGCCGGCGAGCTCGGGCTCGACCCCGGCGGCTATCGGATCGTGACCAACACGGGGCGGGACGGGGGCCAGACCGTAGACCATCTCCATCTCCATCTCCTCGGCGGCCGGAGGATGACCTGGCCGCCGGGCTAGGGGCCGCAACCTCCCTTTCCCCGGACCCCTAAGCTCACTAGATTGACGAGCTTACAGCAACGTCCGCCGAGCGGGGCGCGAGAGGGGTGAATTCACCAGCATGTCCGAAGTGATCATTCACGACGACGAAAGCTTCGAGCGCGCGCTCAAGCGATTCAAGAAGAAGTGCGAGAAGGCCGGCATTCTGTCCGATCTCCGAAAGCATCGGCACTATGAGAAGCCGAGCGAGAAAAAGAAGCGGAAGATGAACGCCGCCGTTCGGAAGACGCGTCGCGGTCCGCGGATCTCGCGTGTCTGACCTCTCCGACGCCTTGCGGGCCGCGCTCAATGCGGCCCGCAAGGCGCAGCAAAAGGACCGCACGCTCGTTCTCGGCACCATTCTCGCCAACCTGAAGAATCGAGAGCTCGAGCTGGGCCGCGATCCTACCAACGAAGAGGTCGTGGATGTGATCCGGAAGGGCATCAAAATTCGCCGCGAGGCTCATGAGCAGTTCGCTGCGGCGAAGCGGGTCGATCTGGCCGAGGTGGAGATGGGCCAGATGAAGATCCTGGAGGAATTCCTGCCCCCGGCGGTAGATCCCGGCGAGATCCGGGAGGCAGCCCGCCAGGCGATCGCAGCGGGCGCCAAGGACGTGGGCAAGGTGATGGGCGTCGTGATGCCGAAGTTCAAGGGCCGGGCCGACGGCAAGCTGATCAATCAGATCGTACGCGAGGAGCTGCAGGCGGGATGACGAGAGGGCAGGTGGAGGTTCAGTCCTCTTCAGGCGGGGTGCCGGTGTACTCGACCACCGGCACCCCGTCGCCTTTGGCGGACGCCGGCACGGCCGACGCGCTGGAGACGATCGAGCTCGAACCGGTCCTCGCCCGGGTAGCGGCCCACGCGGCCGGCCCGCTGGGCGCGGCGCGGGTGCGGGCGCGGCGCCCCACCGACGAGGTGGACTGGGTCCGAGGCGAGCTCGCCCGCGCTGGAGAGGTCGCCGGGCTCTTTCGCCGGGGCGACGGGCTCCTCGCCGAGCCGGTGCCCGATGTCTCGGCGGCGCTCGCGCGGCTCCGGATTGCGGGCAGCGTGCTCGAGGGGCCGGAGCTCGCCGGGATCTATCGCGCGCTGCTCGCGAGTCGCAGCGTCCATGCCGACTTGACCCGGGTGGCGCCGCTCGCGCCGCAGGCGGCCGAGCTGCTGCGCCCGCTGCCCGACCGGAAGCTCGAGCGACGCCTGGAGCAGTCGGTGGACGCCGATGGAACGCTGCTCGACACCGCGAGCCCGCGGCTCGCGGCCGCACGGCGGGAAGTCCAGGACGCGCGGAACCGGCTTCTCCGGAAACTCGAGGGGTTGCTCCGGGGGCTGGACGGCAATGCGGTGCCCAGCGGTGCGACGGTCACCGTTCGCGAGGGGCGTTATGTCATTCCGGTCCGGCGCGACTCGCGCGCGCGGCCCTCCGGAATCGTGCACGGCGAGTCGGGCAGTGCGGGCACGCTCTTTGTCGAGCCGACCGACGCGATCGATCTGGGGAACGCGCTGCGCGAGGCGCAGACGGACGAGCAGCGGGAGACGCTGCGCGTGCTGCGCGAGCTGACCGACCTGCTCCGGCCGGCGCTGCCGGTGATTCGGGACGCGATCGAGATGGCGGTTGCGGTGGACGATCTGGTCGCCCGGGCCCGCTATGCGGTCGCCGCGGGGGCCGAGGTGCCGAGCGTGGCCCCAGCGCCGGCGCCGCTGGTGGTCCGGAACGGCCGCCACCCCCTGCTGCTCTCGAGCCCGGTCTCCGTAGTGCCGTTCGATCTCGAGCTGGACCCGACCGAGCGGACCCTGCTCGTCAGCGGGCCGAACACGGGCGGCAAGACGGTGCTGCTCAAGGCGGTCGCGCTGTTCGCGGCGATGGCGCAGAGTGGCGTCGTGCCGCCGGTGGGTCCCGAGAGCAGTCTCCCGGTGTTCGGGCGGTTCTTTGCCGACATCGGCGATCGCCAGTCGATCGCGGCGAGTCTTTCCACCTTCAGCGCCCATGTCGCCACGCTGCGCCGGATCCTCGACGATGCCGACGCGGCCTCCCTGGTGCTGCTCGATGAAGTTGGTGGCGGCACCGATCCCGCCGAAGGCGGCGCCCTCGCGGCGGCGACGCTCGCCGCGCTCACTCGGCGGGGTGCGCTGACATTTGCGACGACCCATCTCGGCACGCTCAAGGATCTGGCTACCCACACGCCGGGCGTGGTCAACGCATCGCTCCAGTTCGACGCCGCGACCCTGACGCCGACCTACCGGCTCGCCAAGGGGGTTCCCGGCCGCTCCTATGGGCTCGCGATCGCGCGGCGTCTCGGGGTCTCGCCCGACGTGCTGGCCGATGCCGAGGCCCGGATCCCCGACACGGAGAAGACGCTGGATCAGCTGCTGGCCACAGTCGAAGAGCGGGCGCGGGAGCTCGCCGCCGATCAGGCCGACCTCGACGCCAGGCGACTCGAGACCGAAGGGCTGGCGGCGCAACTCGCGGCGCAGGCAGAGGGGCAGGCGGTGCGCGAGGCCGAGCTGCGGAAGCGCGAGAAGGACGCCGAGCGACGGGGACGAGAGCAGGCGCGCGCGTTTCTGCTGGACGCGCGGGGACGAGTGGAGGAAGCTCTGGGTGCGGCTCGCTCGGCGGCGGACGCCGCGGCTGCGCGAGAGGCGCGGCGGCTGGTCGAGGAGGGGATCACGGCCGAAGGGCGGGCCATTGAGGCGGTGGAAGCTGAAGAGCCGACCGAGCCCGCGGCAACCGCGATCGGCGTCGGAAGCCGGGTACGGATCGGCTCGGGCGCGGTGGGGCGGGTGGCCGAGATTCGCTCCGACGACAAGGTGGTCGTGGTGGTGGGCGCGATGCGGATGGTAGTGGATCCCGAGGGCCTCACGGTCCTCGCAGGCGGGCCAGCAGACGGGCAGAAAGGCCGCGAGACCCGGGACTCTCTGCCCGCCGGCCCGCCGGCCGGCCTGCCCGCCCCTCTCGAGGTCGACTTCCGCGGCATGACCGGCGACGAAGCGGAAGCCGCGACGGTCGCCGCGGTGGATGCGGCGGTGTTGGCGGAACACCTGTATCTCCGCATCATTCACGGAATGGGGACCGGCGTGGTGCGGGAGCGGGTGCATCGGGTGGTCCGGGACGATCGGCGCGTCGCGCGCTTCGGGTTTGCACCGAGGAATCAAGGGGGCACGGGAGTCACCATCGTGGAGTTTTCGGCGTGAGCATGATCCCCGAGGAGGTGATCGAGCAGGTCCGGGACAGTGCGGACCTGGTCGGGCTGATCGGGGAATCAGTGAATCTCAAGCGCACGGGCTCCGACTACCGGGGCCCGTGCCCCTTTCACGGGGGCAAGAGCCGGAACTTCGCCGTCATTCCCAAACGGGGGATGTACTACTGCTTCGTCTGCCACGAGTCGGGCGACATCTTCCGCTGGCTGATGAAGCGATTCGGGATGGACTATCCGACCGCGGTGCGGGACGTGGCGCGCCGGAGCGGCATCCTCATTCCCGAGACTACCAGCCGGGCCGGGCCCGATCCGCTGGAGCCCTTGTTCGGCGCGGTGGCGGCGGCGCACGACTGGTTCAGCCGCCAGCTGCTCGAGCGGCCCGATGCCGGTGAGGTGCGCGACTACCTTGCGGGCCGCGCCATCACGCTGGAACAGGCGGGGGAGCACGGCTTGGGCTGGGCGCCGCATGGCGGCGCCTTCGCCGCGGCGATGGCGGAGCTCGGGATCGAGCAGCGGGTTCTGCTGGAGAGCGGGTTGCTCATCCAGCGCGAGGATAGCTCGGTCGGGTCCCGCTTCCGTAACCGGCTGCTCTTTCCTATCCACGACCTGCGCGGACGGGTCGTCGGGTTCGGCGGCCGCCTGCTCGGTGCCGGCGAGCCCAAGTATCTCAATTCCCCCGAGACACCGCTCTTTCACAAGGGCCGGCTGCTGTACAACCTGCATCAGGCGAAGAACACCATTCGGCAGGAGCAGACGGTCGTCCTGGTCGAGGGGTACTTCGACGTGCTGCGCCTGCTGCTCGCCGGCATCGATCACGTGGTGGCGCCGATGGGCACCGGCCTCACGGCCGATCAGGGCGCGCTGCTGCGCCGGTTCGCGCCGGCGGCCGTCCTTCTGTACGACAGCGACGAAGCCGGGCTCAAGGCGACGTTCCGCGCGGGCGACGAGCTGCTGCGACACGGCGTGCGGGTTCGAGTCGCGACGATGCCGCCGGGAGACGACCCCGATACCCTGGTCCGCACCGGCGGCGTCGCCGCGCTCGCGCCGATTCTCCACGACGCCGCGGACGTGCTCGAGCGGAAGATCCAGCTGTTGGAGCAGCGGGGCTGGTTCGAGAAAGTGGAGCGCCGCCGCGAGGCGCTCGACAAGCTGCTGCCCACCATCCGCGCCGCCGCGGATCCGGTCATGCGCGAGCTCTACACCAGCCGGGCCGCCGAGCGGGTCGGCGTGCCGCGAGAGGTGGTTGCAGTGGAGGCAGCGCGAAGCGGGGGACGGGGCTCGGCCGCCGACTCCGCGAGGCCGGCGCAAGGCGCCGCTCGTGCGCCGACCGACGTCCGTCCGCCGGGGCCGGCGGCTGCCGCCCCGCGCCCCCGCAGCCGCTTCGGCGCGCGGGCCGAGCGCCAGCTGCTCCGCGCGATGATCGGCTCCCCCGACTGGCGGGAGATTGGGTGCAAGGAGCTCAAGCCCGACCTGTTCGAAGCGGCCGCCTTCCGGGAGGTCTATGGCGCGCTCGCGCAGCTGGTGGCCTCGGACGGCGGCAGCCAGCTCCCGGACGGTCTTTCGCCGGACGCCGCGGCGGTATGGAGCGAGCTGCGGGCAAGCGCGGCCGAGTTGACCGCCGAACAGCTGGCGGAGGAGTACCTCCGCGCGCAGCAGATGCTCGCGGCGCGGCCGGAGGTCCTGGAGATCGGCCGCATCAAGGACCCCAGCGAACGGCAGCGCCGCCTCAAGGACCTGCGCGCGCGGTATCCGGTGATCGTGCAAACCAGCTGGTACGCGCGATTCGGCGAGCAGGCGCGGCAACGCCAGCGGCGCTCATAATCCCATGTCCCCTCACGCAAGGAATCTCGATGCACCCTGATCTCATCAAGCTGCTCGACCTTCAGGCCAAGGATGCCGCGATCGCGGAAGTGGATGCGCGGGTCGCGGCGGTCGACGGGGAGGCTTCGGGTCTGGACCAGGAGCTCGAACGGGCGCGTAGCGCCCGCGACGCAGCTCAGCGGGCCGCCGCCGACGGCGCCCGCCGGCGCGACGAGCTCGAGACCAAGATCGAGAGCTACCGGCAGCTCCAGGAACGCCGCCGGCAGCGACTCGAGTTCGTCCGCAACCCGAAAGAGGCCTCCACGATGATGGCGGAGATGGACCTCGCGCGATCGGTGCTGGCCAAGGAGGAGAGCGACTGGGTGCGATCGGCCGACACGGTCGAGACGCTGCAAGCCCGGGTGAGTGAAGAGCAGGGAAAGATGGAAGGGGTGGAAGCCCAGCAGACACCGCGGCGGGACGGCCTCGCCGCGCAGCGCGCCCTGCTGGTCAGCGAGCGCGAGGACCTGGTGGCGGAGCGGGAGGCCGCGGCCAGTCAGCTGGATCGCGCGCTCCGGATCCGCTACGACCGGTTGCGGCGCGCGCGCGCGACGCCGGTCGTAGTGCCGCTCAACGGCGATGCCTGCGGCGCCTGTTTTACCGCGATCCCCCGGAATCGCCGCAGCCAGATCCGGGCCGGCGCGGTGCTCGAGGGGTGCGAAGCCTGTGGCGTCATTTTGTACGCGGTCGGGTCATGACCACGATCTCGGTGGCTCCACTCCGATGGGTCGTCGCGCCGGTCCCCGACGACGCCACGGTGCGCCAATTGGCCGCCAGCCTCAACCTTCCCCTCCCGTTGTCGGGAATTCTGGTGCAGCGGGGCTACACGGACCCGGAGAGTGCCCGCCGGTTCCTTCGGCCCGGCCTGGCCGAGCTGTCTGACCCGCTCGCGCTGGCGGACATGGCGCGGGCGGTGGAGCTCATCGTAGCCGCCGTGCGGCGCGGCGCCCCGATTCTGGTGCACGGCGATTTCGACGTGGATGGCCAGTGCGCCTCGGCACTCCTCACCCGCGCGATCCGGCTCGCGGGCGGGAACGCGATCGCATTCGTGCCCCACCGGCTGCGCGACGGCTACGACTTCGGGCCTGCGGGCCTGGCGCAGGCCCAGGCGGTCGGGGCCGGACTCGTCATCACCTGCGACTGCGGCATCACCGCGGTCGAGACGGTGGCCGCCGCGAAACGCGCCGGACTCGAGGTGATCGTCACCGACCACCACCTGCCCGGCCCCGCGCTGCCGCCGGCTGATGCCGTGCTCGATCCCCAGCGGACCGACGATCGTTCGGGCGCCACCAACTTGTGCGGCACGGGGGTGGCCTTCAAGCTGGTGCAGGCGCTGGTGCCCGCCCTCGGTCTCTCGCCCAACCTGCCACTCCATCTGCTCGACCTGGTGGCGCTCGCTACCGTGGCGGACGTGGTGCCGCTGGTGGGCGAGAATCGGATCCTGGTCAAGCATGGGCTCAAGCTTCTGGCCGACAGCCGCTGGCCCGGCATCCGCGCGCTGGTGGAGACGGCCGGGCTGGCCGGCCGAGCGATCCGGGCCGGGCACGTCGGATTCATTCTCGGCCCTCGGCTCAACGCGGCCGGCCGCATCGGCGACGCGGCGGAAGGGTTGAGGCTGCTCCTGACCGACGATCCGGTGGAGGCGATGACCCTGGCACGGCGGCTCGACGCGCTCAACGCGGAGCGGCAGCTCATCGACCAGCGCATTCTCGACCAGGTGCTGGACCAGCTGGCCCGCGCCGGCGCCCTCGACGCCGGGATCGTGCTCGACGGCGAGGACTGGCATCCGGGCGTGGTCGGGATCGTGGCGTCGCGGGTGGTCGAGCGCTACGGCCGGCCGACCTTTCTCATCGCCTTCGACGGCGACATCGGCAAGGGCTCGGGCCGGAGCATCTCCCGCTTCAACCTGCACGCGGCGCTGACCGCCTGCGGGGATCTGCTGGAACGCTTCGGAGGCCACCACATGGCCGCCGGGCTCACGCTGCGGCGGGACAATCTCGGCGCCTTCCGCACCCGCTTCGCCGGGGTGGCCCGCGAGTTGCTCGGACCGGACGACCTCGGTCCCGAACAGCGGGTGGATCTGGAGATTCCGTTGGGGCAGGCGACGGCCGACTTCGAGCGGCTGGCGCGCTACCTCGAGCCCTGCGGAGCGGGGAATCCCTCGCCGGTGCTCGGGGTTCGGGGCGTGCGGCTTTCCCGCCGCGCCATCGTCGGCACCGGTCACCTGAAAGGCGTGCTGGAGGATGGCGACACCCGCCTCAACGCGATCGGCTTCCAGTGGGCCGACCGCGCCGCCGGGCTCGGCGACGGGCCGGTCGACGCCGCGTTCCGGCTCGAGCTCAACGACTGGCAGGGATTCAGCACGCTGCAGGCGCGGCTCTGCGCGTTGGCACCAGCTCGCGGCTAGAAGGCAAGGCTCCGTGTATAGGCGGGAGCAGGCGGGAGCAGGCGGGAGCAGGCGGGAGTTTCATCTTCCCGTCCGCTCCCGTCCACTCCCGCCCGCTCCCGTCTAGTCTTTGTGCGCATCGTTGCCGGACGGTTCGGCGGCCGGCGGCTGGTGGTGCCGAAGGACGCGCGGGTGCGCCCCACCGCCGACCGGGTGCGGGAAGCCTGGATGAGCATCGTCGCCGGCTCGCTCGCCGGCGCCCGGGTCGCCGATCTTTACGCCGGCAGCGGCGCGCTCGGCCTGGAGGCCTTGTCCCGCGGTGCCGAGTCGGTCCACTTCGTCGAGCTGGCGCCGGCCTCGCTCGCCGCTCTCCGAGCCAACATCGAGACCCTCGGCGTAACCGACACGGTCCGGGTCCATCGGGCGGACGCGCTCCGCTTCGCGCAGCGCCTCGAGCCTGGCGCTTACGATCTGGCCTTCGCCGACCCGCCGTACACCGGCGACGCAGCCGAGCGGCTGGTGGCGCTCTTCCGCCGGCGGCCGTTCGCGCGCATTCTTTCGGTCGAGCACCGAGCCGACCTCGCCCTGCCCGGGGACCATACCCGCCGGTACGGCGACACCGCTCTCACCTTCTGTCACGGTCCATGACGCGGATCGCCATCTACCCGGGCTCGTTCGACCCGCCAACGCGGGGCCACGAAGATCTCATTCGACGAAGCCTCGCCTTGTGTGACCGGCTGGTGGTGGCGGTCGCCATCAACGTGGCCAAGCAGCCGCTGTTCACGGCGGAGGAGCGGCTCGACATGCTGCGGGCGGCCTGCGGCGACGACCCGCGCGTCGTCTTCGAGGCGTTCGAGGGCCTGCTGGCGGCCTACGCCAAGCGGCTGGGGGCGACGCTGGTGGTGCGGGGGCTTCGCGCGGTCAGCGACTTCGAGTACGAGTTCCAGATGGCCCTGATGAACCGCCAGCTGTATCCCGCGCTGGAGACCGTCTTCCTGGTGCCGGCGCTGGATCTGACCTACCTGAGCTCGAGCCTGGTGCGCGAGGTCGCCCGCTTCGGCGGTGAGGTAGGGAGTCTGGTCCACCCCGCGGTAGCCGCGGCGCTGGCGCGCCGCTTCGGGCGATGAGCTTCCGCACCGATCTCCTGCGACGCGCGGCGGCGCGCGCCAGCCGTATCGTGCTGGCCGAAGGGCAGGACGAGCGGGTCCAAGCCGCGGCGGAACGGCTCCGCGCCGAGCGAATCGCCGAGCCGATCGTGCTGGGCCCCGGCGGGGTGGTGCCGGAGAAGGATTCCCGGCTCCAGCGGGTCGCCAATCACCTGCGCAGCCGGCGACCCGACAAGATTCGGGACGGGGTTCACGCGATCGAGCTCGCCAGCGAGCCGCTCAACTTCGGGGCGGCGCTGGTGGCGCTGGGCGAGGCGGACGGCTGTGTCGGCGGGGCGGCCCACGCCACCGCCGACGTGATTCGGGCCGCGCTGTGGGGCATCGGCACGGCGCCGGGGGTCAATCTGGTGAGCTCGTCGTTCTACATGATACTGACGGACGACCGGGTCCTGACCTTCACCGACTGCGCCGTGGTCCCGGAGCCGAGCTCGGAACAACTCGCAGAGATCGCCCTCGCCGCCGCGCGCGACCGGACCCGGCTGGTCGGCGACGTGCCCCGGGTCGCGTTCCTTTCGTACAGTACCAAAGGCAGTGCGCGGGGCTCCCCGATAGACCGGGTACGGGACGCGGCGATCCGCTTCCGGGATCTGGCGCCGGGCATCGCGTCGGACGGGGAGCTTCAGGCCGACGCAGCGCTGCTGCCCGAGGTGAGCGAGCGGAAGGCACCGGGCTCGCCGGTGGGGGGGCGGGCCAACATCTTGGTGTTTCCCGATCTCGACGCGGGCAACATCGCGTACAAGCTGGTCCAGCGCCTCGCGGGCGCCGTGGCCCTCGGTCCGATCCTGCAGGGGCTCCGCCGGCCCATGGCCGACCTATCCCGCGGGGCGACTGCCGATGATATTGTCGATGTGGCGGCGGTGTTGGCCCTGCAGCAGGACCCGGCGACCCTCTGACGGAGACGGTGCATGGGGTTTCACCAGACGAAGGACGCAGGTGGCGCAGTCGTAGTTCGCGTGGATGGTCAGCTCATCGTGGGCAACCGCCAGGAGCTCAAGGACTTGATCAATGGCGGCCTGGACCAGGGCGAGCGCAAGTTCCTGATCGACTTTGCCCGCACCGGCTATATCGACTCGTCCGGGCTCGGCGCGCTGGTGTCGCTGTCCAAACGGGTCCGCGAGCTGGGAGGGGAGCTCAGGCTCTCGGGGCTGAACGAGGATCTTCGATCGCTGTTCGAGCTGACGAAGCTGGATACCCTCTTCGCCATTGCCGACACCCCCGAGCAAGCGCTCGCGAACTTCTGACCCGCCGATGACCTCCCCGCTCCAACTCTGCATTCGCCGAACCCCGTCACCCGGCACGACGGCCCTCGGCACCCGGGTCCAGCTGAAGATGCCGAGCGAGATCGCCTGCATCGAGCAGGCGGTCAGTCTGGTCACCCGGCACTGCCTGTCGGGTTCGGCGGCCAGCGACCATCTGCGGTTCCGGCTGCAGGTGGCCCTCGCGGAGGCGCTCGCCAACGCCGTGATGCGGGGCAACGAGGAAGACCCCGCCAAGTTCGTCCAGGTCGATGCCGAGCTCTTTGCCGATCACTTCCGGGTGCAGGTCACCGACGAGGGAATCGGATTCGACCCCGCCCAAATTCCGGAGCCGGTGCACCCGGAACAAATCGCCGAGGCTTGTGGCCGCGGTCTCTTCCTCATCCGGAAGCTCGTGGACGACGTCCAATTCAACGAGCAGGGAAACTCCATCTGCATGACGCTGCGCCGCCGGTAGCGCGGCTCGACGACATCCTCGAAGCTCTGGGCGCACTGGTCGGCGGACCGGTGCGGCTCTGGCGTTTCGACGGCCGTGGCTTGCGCCCGGCCGCCGGAGGCGACCCCGGATGGACCCCGCCGGTTCCGCGGGCCGCGGGGCTGGTGCCTACGCCCACCGGGTCGGTTCGGCTGGATCCGGTCCCCGGCATCGAGGGCTACTGGATCGAGACCCCGATGCCGGGTGACGGTGTGAGCGCGGACGCGGCGGAGCGGGTCAAGCCGGTCGTGGGGGCGCTGCTCGACGCCGAGCGCCAGCGGGCGGTCCTGGCGGAGGAGCTGGCCACCCGCTACGAGGAGATCGATCTCCTCTATGCGATCAGCGAGATCCTGGGCCGCACCACCCGCCTCGACCAGGCCGCCCAGACGATCGTGCGCGAGGTCAGCACGGTAGTCGGCGCGCGCCGCGCCTCTATCATGGTGTACGACGAGGCCACCGGCATGCTGCGCACGGTGGCCGCGCGGGGATTCAGCACCGAAGCCGTGGCGCCGGTCTCACCCGAGGACGAACACTCCGTCGCCGCGCGGGTATTCCGGGAGCGCCGCGTCCTGGTGCACGATCCCGACGAAGCCTCCGACCCGCCGGAACCGGAGGGCGCAGGCGAAAGCGAGCGCGGCTACAAGGGTCGCGCCTATCTGAGCGTCCCCATCTCCTACGCTGCTCCCGGCGGGAGCACCCGCTGCCTCGGCGTCATCAATCTGACCGAGCGCATCGGGGGCGACCGATTCACCCCGGGCGACCGGAAGCTGGTGGCCGCGATCGCGAACCAGATCGGCGCCGCGGTGGAGAACGCGCGCCTGGTGGTGCGCGACCTCCGGCAGCAGCGGCTCCGCCGCGAGCTCGAGCTGGCTCACGACCTCCAGCTCAAGCTGCTCCCCCACCCGGGGGTGCTCCAGGGCGAGGCCCGGGTCGCGGCGCGCTGCGTGCAGGCGGAGTCGGTGGGCGGCGACTTCTATTCCTTCACCCGTCTTGGTCGGGGACGCATCGGCGTCATGTTGGGCGACGTGTCCTCCCACGGCTTCTCGGCGGCACTGATCATGGCGCTGGTCATGTCGGCCGCCGGAATCCACGCCGCCGCCGCAGTGACGCCGGATGAGACCCTCTCCGCGCTGCTCGAGAGCCTGGGCACCGAGCTCAGCACGACCGAGATGTACTTCACCGTGTTCTACGGGGTCCTCGATCCGGCGGGTGCCCGGCTGTCCTACGCGAACGCGGGTCATCCCTACGCGTTCCGTATTCCGCCGGTGGGCGACCCGGAGCGGCTCCCCGCCACGGGGCCGCCGATCGGCCTCGCGACCCAGGGCAGCATCGAGCGGAGCCAGGTCGCATGGTCGCCCGAGGATCTGCTCTGTCTCTGTACCGACGGGCTGATGGACGCGCGCAATTCCAGAGGGGAGCGATTCGGCGAGCGCAGGCTGCTGGACCTGGTCACGGCCCATCGGGCCGAAACGCCGGAGGCGATCCTGGAGGCGGTATACGCCGAGGCGGACTGCTTCAGCTCGCCGCCGATCGACGACCGGACGTTGTTGGTGCTCCGACTCAACAACAACCGCTAACGGCAACGGCAAACCACGGAAGCACGGAAGCACGGAGAAACACAAACAATGTTCATCTCTGTGGTTCCGTGTTTCCGTGGTTTTCAGGTTCTGCTGGTCTGATGCCGCGCGCAAAGAAGCGCCTGGGCCAGCACTTCCTCACCGATCCCCGGATTCTCGCCCGCATCGCCGACGCGCTCGGGGCGACCCCGGCCGATACGGTGCTCGAGATCGGCCCCGGCCTCGGCGGGCTCACCGCCGCGCTGGCGGCTCGCGCGGGGCGGGTGGTCGCGATCGAGAAAGACCGCAGCCTGATCCCGGCGCTGCGGGAGCGGCTGCCGGCGGTGAGCGTGGTCGAGGCGGACGCCCTTGCGGTTGACTGGCATGAGGTCGTTGGCGGGCCGGACTACCTCGTCGCCGGCAACATTCCCTACAACATCACGTCGCCGCTCCTGGAGAAGGCGCTCGAGCCACCCCGGCCTCGGCGGATTGTGTTCCTGGTCCAGCGGGAGGTGGCTGAGCGGGTCAGCGCGGAACCCGGCACCAGCGAGTACGGCGCCCTGACGGTCGGCGTCCAGGCGCAGGCCCGAGCCCAGCTCCTGTTCCGTGTGCCCGCGGGCGCGTTCGTGCCGCGTCCCAAGGTGGACTCGGCAGTCCTCCAGTTGGAGCCCCTCGCCACTCCCGCAATTTCCGACGACTCCCGCCGCGGATTCCGCCGTCTGGTCGTGGGGATATTCGGATTCCGCCGCAAACAACTGCTGCGCGGGATTCGCGAGCTGACCGGTTGGGGGTCCGATCTGGCCGCCGCCGTGCTGGCGCGGGCCGCGCTCGACGGGGCGGAGCGGCCCGAGCGGTTGACGGTGGCCCAGTTCGCTGCCTTGCTCGCCGCCCTCGTTGACGCCGGATGGGTCGGGGACTAGCTTTGTGAAACATTTCACAAAAGCGGCGCATGCGGAAAGTAGCCGACAGCACGGTTCGCCGCCTCTCGCTCTATCTGCGGTTCCTGGAGGAGTTCGAAGAGCAGGGGATCGATACGATCAGCTCCGAGGCGCTGGCGTCCCGCGGGGGGACGACCTCGGCGCAAGTGCGGAAGGATCTGTCGTTCTTCGGCTCGTTTGGAAAGCGTGGTCTGGGCTACGCGGTGCCGGAGCTGGCCGGCCGCCTGCGGGAGATTCTCGGGCTGGAGCGGCGCTATCGGGTGGCGATGATCGGGGCGGGAAAGATCGGCAGTGCCCTGGTGCAGTACCGCGGGTTCCGCCAGCGGGGATTCGACATCGTGGCGATCTTCGACGTCGATCCCGGCAAGGTCGGTCACCAGTGGAACGGCCTCGCCGTGCAGGACATCGCCGGCCTCGAGGCCGAGCTGGGCCGGCACCCGATCGACATGGCGGTCCTGGTCACGCCGGCCGAGGCCGCCCAGCCGGTGGTCGACCGGCTGGTCCGGCTCGGCGTCAAGGCGATTCTCAACTTTGCCCCGCTTCAGCTGACCGTGCCGGACGATGTGGTGGTGAAGAGCGTCAACCTGGCGCTGGAGCTGGAAACGTTGAGTTATGCCCTGAATAACCGATGACCGCGTGAAAAGTGAAAAGCAAAAAGTGAAAAGGGGCGCCGCGTCCTCACGGAGCCCCTTTTCACTTTTCACTTTTCACTGCTTACGTTGTTGGCATGTCCTGCCTGCACGTGTCATCCGAAATCGGCGCCCTGCAGTCCGTCCTGGTTCACACGCCGGGCGCCGAGCTGCACGCGGTGACGCCGGGAACGCGCGAAACCTACCTCTACGACGACATCATCGATCTGGAATCGGCGCAGCGGGAACACCGGCAGTTCGTCGCGGTGCTGTCGCGCTTTGCGCGGGTCTATCAGGTGCGCAAGCTCCTGGGCGAAGTGCTGGACAATCCGGAGGCGCGCAACTTCCTCATCACCAAGACGATGGATGTCGTTCCGTCGGACGCCCTTGCGCAGCAGCTGAGCGCGTTGCCGACCGACGAGATCGTACGGATGCTGGTCGAGGGCACCGAGGAGCCGAGCGGCCCGATCGCCCGGACCCTGAACGAGGTCGGCTTCGCCCTGCCGCCGCTGCCGAACCTGTTCTTCCCCCGGGACATCGGCATCGTCATCGGCGACCACGCCGTGGTCGGTGCCATGCGGTACGGGGTCCGCTGGACGGAGGAGCTGCTGATCAAGGCGCTCTTCTGCTTCCACCCCGAGCTGGCCAACGCCGGACTGATCTACGACGGCTCCGACGAAAAGCGGGTGAACTACACCCTGGAGGGTGGCGACGTCCACCAGCTGCGGCCGGACCTCCTGGTCCTGGGCTTCAGCGAGCGCACCTCTCCGGCCGCGCTGGATAAGGTCTGCGAAGTGGTCTTCGCGCGAGGACAGATCAGCGACGTCGTGGTCGTGGTGATGCCCAAGTCCCCGACCGCGATCCACCTCGACATGGTCTTCACCCAGGTGGACCGGGATCTCTGCGTGGTCTATCCCCCGTACTTCGTGGGGCCCGAGCGGGTCCCGGTGCTGCATCGGCGGAAGGGCGAAGCGGGCGTCCGCGAGATGCCCAACTTCTTCGCGGCGCTCCGGGCGGTGGACTTGCCGCTCGAGCCGATCTTCGCTGGCGGCGGTCACCGCACCACCCAGGACCGCGAGCAGTGGAGCTCGGCCTGCAATTTCGTGGCGCTCCGGCCGGGCACGATCGTGAGCTACCGCCGGAACTACGCGACGCTCGAGGCGCTGCGGGAGGCGGGGTTCCGGGCCGTGCCGTCGAGCGACTTCCTCGCATTCGACGACTGGGCCGAAGCGCGCCAGCGGATGGTGATCACGGTGGATGGGAGCGAGCTGGCCCGCGGCGGCGGCGGCCCTCGCTGCATGACGCTCCCGCTCCGCCGGGCGCCGCTGTGATCGGCGTTGCCGCGCACCCCAGCCGGACGCTGTCCGACCGGGCGCTCGAGCGGCTGGCGCTGGGTCCGGAGACCGCGGGTACGCTGTGCGACCAGATCCTCGGTCTGGCTGGTGCGCCGGCGACGGTGGCCGAGCGGCTCGCCGTGGCGCTCCTCGGACCGGATCCGCGGGTGCGGCAGCTGGCCGATGGCCGGTGGTCGCTGGTGGCCGAAGCCCGTGGCTCACCGCTGCTCGAGGAGTGCGCCTTCGCGGTGGTCGACGTCGAGACCACCGGCTCGAGCGCCGGGGGCGGGGATCGAGTGACCGAGGTCGCGGTCGTGGTGGTTCAGGGCGTGCGCTGCGAAGTGGTGTTCGAGTCGCTGGTGAACCCCGGACGACCGATCCCCATGCCGGCCAGCATGGTCACCGGGATAACCGACGCGATGGTCTGTCACGCCCCCGAGTTCGACCAGCTGGCGGACGCCGTGCTGGCGGCGCTGGCAGGCCGGGTGTTTGTCGCCCACAATGCGCGGTTCGATTGGGGGTTTCTGGGCAGTGAGCTCCGGCGAGCCCGCGACCTCTCGCTGGGCGGCCCTCGCCTGTGCACCGTCCGGTTGGCCCGGCGCCTGCTGCCGGGACTGCGCTCCTGCGGGCTCGACTCGGTCACCCGCTGGTTCGGGTTCGAGAATCCGGCCC
>DASQPE010000251.1:0-3910 GCA_035644115.1 Gemmatimonadales bacterium | reverse complement strand
CCTACCGGGCCATCGACCTCGACGTGCTGGTGTTCCTGCTCGGGCTCATGCTGCTGGTGGGGCACCTGGAGCTGGGGGGCTTCTTCGAGTGGGCTGCCGACTGGCTGCTCGTCCGATCCACGACCCCCCGTGGGCTGCTGGTCGCCGTGGTGCTGGGCAGCGGCATCCTCTCGGCGCTGTTCGTCAACGACACCGTGTGCCTGGTGTTCACGCCGGTGCTGCTGGCGGCGCTCGGGCCGCTGGGCGTCCGCCCGACTCCGTACCTGATTGCGCTGGCGTTGGGCTCGAACGTCGGATCGGCGCTGACGATTGTAGGGAATCCGCAGAACATGCTCATCGGGCTGTGGAGCGGCATCGGCTTCGCGGCGTTCGCGTGGCGGATGCTGCCGGTCGTGGCCGGTGCCCTCGCGCTCACCTGTCTGCTGCTCCTCCGCCTGTTCCGCGGCCGGCTCCCGCCGGCATTTCCGGTGCGGGTCGTCCCAGAACAGGCGCCGCTCGATCGGCCGCTGGTTTTCACCGCGCTCGGCATCTTCGCCGTCGCCTTTGCCGGCTGGCTTGCCGGGGCGAGCCTGCCCAAGGTGGCGATCGCCGCTGGGGCGCTGATGCTGGCGGTGGCGCGCCGCGATCCACGGCCGGCGCTCGAGAAGGTGGAGTGGGAGCTGCTCTTGTTCTTCGGGGCGCTCTTCGTCGTCATGCGGGGCGTGGAGCAGTCAGGCGCGATCGGGTTCATCAATGCCGAGGGGGCCCACGTCATCCAGCTAGGTGGGGCCTGGACGACGGCGGCCGCCGTGAGCGGGGTGATGCTGGTCCTCTCGAATCTGATCAGCAACGTGCCCGCCGTGCTGCTCTGGCGGAGTGTCGTCCCGACGCTGCCCGATCCGCATCTGGTCTGGCAAGTGATGGCCATGAGCGCGACGTTTGCCGGGAACCTGCTGCTGGTGGGCTCGATGGCCAACCTGATCGTGGCCGAGCGGGCCGAAGCGCGGGGTGTGAAGATCGGCTATTGGGAATATGCCAAGGTGGGGATCCCGGTGACTGTAGTAACCCTGGTGTGGGGAGTGGTGGTGCTGGCCTTAACTGCGTGAAAAGTGAAAAGTGAACAGTGAAAAGGGGGCTCGGTTTGTGAGCCGAACGCCTTTTTACTTTTCACTTTTCACCTTTCACGCTGTTTCGCGCAGCGCGATCCACCTCACCAGGAGCGTCACCCCGACGGCGAGCGGCACGTGAATCCAGCCGGACGGCGGCAGCTCGAGGAGGAGCACCACCCACAATACCAGCGCGGCGATGGCGACGAGCAGTGTGGCCTTCATTGCGTCTCTTCCTCCCAAAGGCCGTTGACGGCTCCGCTACCGGTTCCTATCTTGAGCCGTGCGGCAGCGGGGGACAACGTTATTGAGCCAACAGGTCCAGTGATGGGCCCACATGCTGTGGCTGATGTCACGCCCCCCGGGGGAAGGCAGAGGTTACGGTGAGGGCGCCAAGCTTTCTCATTGGGCTTCAATCAACACTCTCCGTTGCCGTTTTGCGATCGAGTCGCCGGTCCCTACAGGCCGGCGATTTCGCTTTCTGGCGCAGCCGGTCGGCTTGACTGGGGCAGCGGGCCGGGCTCTTTTCCGGTGGGCCATCCTCGAGGCCGGCGATGCCGCGATGCAGCGTGACGCGGCGCGTGCACTTTAATGCCGCGCACCGTCTCTATAATCCGAAGTACTCGGAAGAGTGGAACCGGGAGACGTTCGGAAAGTGCGCCAATGCCAATTTTCACGGGCACAACTACGAGCTGGACGTCACTGTGGAAGGTGACGTCGAGCCTGACACCGGCTACGTGATGGACCTGACGCTGCTCCACAAGGTGGTGGAGGACCGGCTGGTGCGCCATCTGGATCACAAGAACCTGAACGTGGACGTCCCCTGGTTCAAGGACCTCATTCCCACCGCGGAGAACATCGCCGTGGTGGCCTGGCGGCAACTGTGTCCGGCGATCCCCGCCGGCCTGCGGCTCCGGCTCCGGCTCTGGGAGACCCCGCGTAACTATGTCGAGTATGAAGGCGGCTGACCCCGCCGCGGTTCGGCCCGGCCCGCCCCGCCCGAGCGAGCCGTTCGCCGACCTGGTCCGGCGGATCCTGGTGGCGCTGGGCGAAGACCCGGCTCGCGAGGGGCTGGTCAAGACGCCGGACCGGGTCGAGAGCTCGCTGCGCTGGCTCACTCAGGGATATCGTCAGTCGGTTGCCGAGGTCGTCGGCGACGCGGTGTTCGAGGAAACCCACCAGAGCATGATCATGGTGCGGGACATCGAGCTCTACTCTCTCTGCGAGCACCACCTGTTGCCGTTCTTCGGTCGGGCCCACGTCGCCTACATCCCCAACGGCAAGATTCTGGGGCTGTCCAAAGTCGCGCGGATCGTAGATGTGTTCGCCCGCCGCCTCCAGGTGCAGGAGCGGATGACGGACCAGATCGCCGACGCTGTCATGGATACCATCCAGCCGCATGGGGTCGGTGTGGTCATCCAGGCCGCCCATTTCTGCATGATGATGCGGGGCGTCGAGAAGCAGAATTCCCGCGCGGTGACCAGCGCGCTCCGCGGCATCTTCCGCGACGATTCCAAGACGCGGGACGAATTCCTCCGGCTCGCGCATAACCACCTGCCCGAGTGACCGCGCTCGCGGGCCGGCTCGCGCTGGTCACCGGCGCTTCCCGGGGCATTGGGGCGGCCATTGCGGTCGGGTTTCGTGAAGCCGGCGCCCAGGTCATCCGGGTAGCCCGGAGTCTGGCGGCGGGGGAACACGACGGGTTCCACGACGCCCCCTGCGACCTCAGCGATCCTGCCGCTGTCGAGCAGCTCGCCGGGAACGTGCTGACCCAGGTGGGTACGCCGGACATCGTGGTGAACAATGCGGGCGTGTTCGACCGCATCCCGTTCGAGCAGACCACCGTCGCTGAGCTCCAGCGGCAGCTGGCGGTGAACCTGGTCGGGCCCTTCGCGATTGCGCGGAGTTTTCTGCCGCCGATGCGCCAGCGCGGCGGCGGCCTGCTCATCACCATCGGCAGCGTGGCCGACCACCGCGCGTTCCCCGAGAACACCATTTACTCGACCACCAAGTTCGGCGTCCGCGGCCTCCACGAGATGCTCGCCCTGGAATACCGCGGCACCGGCGTCCGCTGCACGCTGGTCTCGCCCGGTCCGACCGACACCCCGATCTGGGACGCGGTGGATCCGGAGAACCGGCGTGGGACCGTGCCGCGGCGCTCGATGCTCAAGCCAGAGGACGTGGCGGAGGCGGTGCTCTTCATCGCGACTCGTCCCGCGCGGGTGCACGTCGAGTGGCTGCGGATGCTTCCGGTGGCATGACCCACAACTGCGACTGCAACTGCAACTGCAACTGCGAACCGCAGAGGCGCAGAGGCGCAGAGGACTCCTCTGGTTCTTTGACCTCCGCCCCCAGCGCCCACAAAAGCATTTGTTGTGGTCGAGGACCTGGAGCTCCGATTAGCCAAGGAACCCTCTGCGCCTCTGCGCCTCTGCGGTTCGCAGTTGCAGTTGCAGTTTGGCTGCCGCTCGCAATGCCGGCGCCGCTGGCCGCGCAGCAGGACGGCAAGCCCGCCGCCGCCCCCGCGCTCCCGCCGCTCCCCGACTCTGCGGGTTGGGGCATCCACGTCCTCACCGCGGTGCGCGACGCGGGCGGCGCGCTCTGGCTCGGCACCTACGGCCATGGGCTGCTCCGGCTCGCGCCCGGCTCTGAGGCTTGGCAGGTCATTCGCCACGACACGGCGGCGACGTCGCTTTCTTGGGACTACGTGCACGCCGTGGCGTTCGGGCCGCGGGGCGAGATCTGGTACGGGACAGTGGGCAACGGATGGGGTCTCTCGACCGACGGCGGCCGGACCTGGCGCCACTGGGGCGCGGACGAGCTGG
>DASQPE010000250.1:0-13617 GCA_035644115.1 Gemmatimonadales bacterium | reverse complement strand
TGTAGGCGACTGCAAACCACACTGCGAACCAGAGAGGCCACAGAGGGTTCCTCCAGCAGGCGGGCCCCGATTCCACAACCCACAAAGAAGTTTTCGTGGGTGCGGAAGCGGAGCTTTGGCGGACTGAGGAACCCTCCGTGCCTCTGTGGTTCGCAGTGTGGTTTGCAGTTAGGTCCAGCGCTCGATCTCCTCCACCCATCGGGTCAGGAACGCATTCGCCTGGAAGCCATCGAGCACTCGATGGTCGATGGTGAGCGTCACGTAACACATCGGCCGCACGTCTACCAACTCCTTCCCTGCTCGCTCCCGGGCCACCGGGCGTCGCTCCAGCTTGCCCACGCCCAGGATCGCCGACTGCGGCTGCGGGATGATGATCGGCGCCGCGATCAGACTGCCGCTCACCCCGTGATTCGAGATCGAGAAGGTGCCGCCCTGCACGTCCTTCGGGTTGAGCCCGTCAGCGCGGGCCCGCTGAGTCAGATCCTGCAGTCGCTCCGCCGTAGCCCGCAGATCCAGTGTCTGGGCGCGATGGATGACGGGCACGATGAGGCCGCCATCGGGCAGCGCCGCGGCGATCCCGATGTTGCAGTCCTCGAAGAGCTCGAGCGCATCGTCGTGCCACCGGCTGTTCACCTCCGGCACGGCCCGAAGGGCGGCAACGCTCGCGCGAACGAAATAGGCGGTGTACGTAAGCTTGACGCCGTCCGCCTCGAGGGCGGCGCGGTGGGCTTCCCGGTGAGCAACCATGGTGGAGAGGTCGGCTTCGAAAACGGTGGTCACGTGCGGCGCCACCGCGACGCTTTGAGTCATGTGCTGCGCAATGCTTCGGCGCATCGCGCTGTGGGGCACCCGCCGGCTCGGAAGGCCGGTCGGCTCGGCCTTGGCAGGTGCGCTTGCGCGTGAGGCAAGATACGCCTCGACGTCCTGCACCGTGATCCGTCCCCCTCGCCCGCTGCCGCCGATCTGGGTGGCACTCAACCCATGCTCAGCCAGCAAGCGGCGAACGGCCGGAGTCAGCTCGGCGGCCGCGGGCGGAGACGGCGGCTCGCCAGTCGAGGTGGGCTGCGCCGGCGGAGCAGCGGACTCGGCCGCTGCTCCCGTCTCGATGCGGCCGAGCACCTCCCCCGGCTCGATCGCCTGGTCGGGCGACTTGAGGATCTCCCGCAGGACGCCGGTCGCTGGCGCCGCGATCTCCACCGTCACCTTGTCAGTGCTGATCTCGAGCAGCGGCTCGTTCTGAGTCACGGCGTCGCCCACGTTCTTGAACCAGGTGCCGACGACCATCTCGGTCCCTTCAGCCTGGTCCGCCGGTGCCGCGATCGCGATGAGCTCCGCCATTCCCGATTCCTCGATCAGAACTCGAGCAGTTCCTGGATCTTCACCCTAATCCCCTCGACGCTGGGGAGCACGGCGTTCATCAGCCCGATGTTGTAGGGGGTGGGTACGTCCGGAATTGCGAGGCGGGAGATCGGTGCATCGAGGCTCAGGAACGCCTCCTCGGCGATCACCGCGGCGATCTCGGCGCCGAAACCCGCCGTGAGTGTGTCCTCGTGGACGATGAGGCAGCGTCGGGTCTTCCGGACCGAGGCGAGTACGGCTGCTCGGTCCCACGGCGCCACGGTGCGGAGGTCGAGCACCTCGACCGAGCCGTCGACCTCGCGCGCGGCGCGCTCGCAGCGCTCCAGCATCGCGCCCCAGGTCACTACGGTGAGCTGCTCGCCCGGGAGGACGATCTTGGCCTTGCCCAGCGGTAGCAGATAGTCGTCTCCCGGATACGGCCGCCGGGCCGAGGCTCCGTCGAGCAGCGCTCGGTGCTCGAAAAAGATCGTCGGGTTGTTGCTCCTGAGGGCCGCCCGAAGCAGCCCCACGGCGTCCTCCGCGTTCGACGGGAAGCAGACCTGCCATCCGACCGCGTGCGCCCAGAGCACTTCCCCACAGACGCTGTGCCACGGATCGCCGCACTTCGGGGCGTATCCACCGGGCATCCGCACGACTATGGGGGCGGCGAAGCGGTTGTGGGTCCGCCAGCGCATGCTGCCGCAGTTGTTGAGCTGTTCCGTCGCGGGGTCGGCGTACTTCCGAAACTGAATCTCCGCGACCGGAAGCAGTCCACAGAGGGCCAGGCCCACGGCGCGGCCGATGATGCCCTCCTCCGAGAGACTGGTGTCGAACACCCGTCGCTCACCGAAGGTGGCTTGCAGGCCCATCGTAGCGGCGTGCACGCCGCCCTTGGGGCCGACATCCTCCCCGAAGACCACCATCTTGGGGTTGATGGTGAGCTCGTGCTCCAGGGTTCGCCGGATCGCGGTGAGCAGGTTGATGCGGGTCGGCTCCGGCCGCACCGCGTCGGTGCCCGGCGGGAAACGATACCCCGCCGGCGCGAGCCCACCGATCATCTGCAACTCGGCCGCTCCATCGGGCCGAGTCTCCGTGTAGACGTACCGTCTCACGTCGGAGGGTGCGGGAGCCGGCCGGGCCAGAGCGGCGGCCAGGGCCGAATCGACGTCGGCCTTTGCCTGCGTCTCGATGGTCCCGATCTCCGAGTCCGAGAGCACGCCCCCCCGAAGAAACGCATAGAGCTTGGGCAGCGGATCGCTGGCCTGCTCCTGCGCCAGGCGCTCTTTGGTCTTGTACACCTGGGTGTCCTGCCCCGAGTGCCCGCTCAACCGGGGTACGGCGAGCCTGAGCAACGCCGGGCCCTTGCCGGCCCTGACGTGCGCCACCGTCTCCTGGAGGAGGCCCGCGGCCTCGAGGGGCTCGGAGCCGTCGCCGTCCCGCACCAGGAGATTCCGGAACGAGGCGAGGTTGACCGCGATGTCGCCGCCCGGAGTCTGGAAGCTCGATGGGACCGAGATGCCATACCCGTTGTCCTCGACGTAGAAGAGCAGCGGCAGGGTGAGCGTCGTGGCCATCGTGAGCGCTGACCAGAAGCCATTGGTCGCAACCGAGGCCTCGCCGCCGGACACCACGGCGATGGAGCCGTCATAGCGGCGGTCGGCCAGCGCGTCGCGGTGATAGAGAAGACCCTGCGCCCATCCGGCTGCCGGCGTGTACTGGGACCCGACGTCGCCGGACATCGGGAGCACGATGGCGCCGTCCGACTTCGGCAGGTTGCACACGACTCCGATGTCCCGGCCGTTGCTGAAGCCGCCCGACTTCCCCATCGGCGCGGCGAACGCATCCTCCAGCGAGAGGCCGAGGGTCAGGAGCATCGGTCGCGACCGATAGTAGGCACCGACCGCATCGTGCGGGCGGTCCAGCAGGCCGGCCAGGATGACCTGAGCCACCTCGTGGCCGCGGGCCGAGAACTGGTACAGCACCTTCTGCTCGGGGACGAGGCGAGTCTCCTCGATGTCGTCGAGCGCCCGCGAGGCGAGACTGAAATAGAGCACCCGCCTCCAGTCGATCGGGCGGCCGACCGCCGCGGGCCCGGGCGCCCGTGCCTCACTCACTCCCATCTGTCTCCACCGCGTGCTCTCGCTCGGTCTGGAAGACCGTGCCGCGAAACAGTGCGACCACGACGCCGTTCTCCTTGGTGACCCGTACCCGATAGTACGCCAGGCGCTGGCTGCTCGCCTCCTGCTCCGCCTGTGCCCGGAGGACGTCGCCCACCCGCACGGCGGCGGGGTAGGTCATGCTATTCTCGATGCTGACCGTAATTTGCCCACCGGTGTTGCTGGCGAAAGCCAGCGCGCTGTCGGCGAGGGCAAAGGTCACGCCGCCGTGGCAGACTCCAAATCCGTTGGTCATGTCCTGGCGCACCGCCATGCCGACGGTCGCACGGGCCGGCCCCACATCGAGAATCTCCACGCCCAACCACTGGCTGAACGCGTCGCGAGCCAGCATGTGGCGGACGATGCTGGCCGCGCGGCGCTCCGGGTCGAGCGGCAGCGGGCTCACCGGCAAAGCGTCCCACCGGAGGCGACCAGGCGCCTCAGCAGCGGACTCGGCCGATAGCGGTCCTCATGGTACTCCTCCCGCAGGGCTTCCAACTGATCGAGGACAGCCCGATAGCCGAGCTCCTCCCCCCAGGCGATGAGGCCTCGGGGGTAGTTGACCCCCTTCACCATCGCCAGGTCGATGTCCGCCGGCGTCGCCACACCCCAGAAGACCGCGTCAATCGCCTCGTTGATCAGCATCGTCAGGATCCGGTCGAGGATCGATTGTCCCAGCAAGGGGTCGTCCTTGGGGGCCGGTCGGACCGCGCCCTCGCGATAATCGTAATAACCGCGGCCCGTCTTACGTCCCAGCAGGTTGGCCTCGACGAGGCGTCGTTGGGTCAGTGACGGCTTGTAGCGCGGATCGAAGAAGAACCCTTCGTAAACGGCCGAGGTCACGGCAAAGTTCACGTCGTTGCCGACCAGGTCCATGAGCTCGAAGGGCCCCATCCGAAAGCCGCCCAGGGTTCGCATGGCCCAGTCGATGGTGGCGCAGTCGGCGATGCCTTCGTCCAGGATCCGAAGCGCCTCGCCGTAGAAGGGGCGGGCGATCCGATTGACGACGAAGCCCGGAGTATCCCGGGCGATGACGGTGATCTTGCCCCAACGCCGGACGATGCTGCCCGCAGCCTCGACGACGGCTTTCGACGTCGCATGCCCACGCACCACCTCCACCAGCGGCATGACCGGCGCCGGGTTGAAGAAGTGAAGGCCGAGCACCCGCTCAGGGCGTTGGCAGCCGCCGGCGATGGCGGTGATGGACAGGGCCGAGGTGTTGGTCGCGAGGATCGCCTCCCGGGCCACGACCCGTTCGACGGCGGCGAGGGCCTCGCGCTTGGGCTCGAGCCGCTCCACGATTGCCTCGATGACGAGCTCGCAGGGCGCGAACGCGCCGGGGTCGTTGTTCGCGACGTAGCTGAGACGCCCACGCGCCGCCTCCACGGCCGACGCGGTCAGGCGGCCCTTCTCGATCTCCCGCGCGAGCGCCTTTTCGATTGCGCCTCGCGCGCGCCCAACGGCCGCCTCGTCGACGTCCTGCAGTATGACCCGGTGTCCGGCCACGGCCGCAACCTGCGCGATGCCGCTGCCCATGGCGCCGGCGCCGAGCACTCCTACCATCGCACTCTCTGAGTCGGGGGCCGGCACCGATTACTGCCCGGTGAAGAGCGGCTTTCGCTTCGCAAGGAAGGCCGCCACGCCCTCGGCGTAGTCGGCGCTCCGCCCTGCCACCCCCTGCAGCTCGGCCTCGATCTCGAGCTGCGCGTCGAGGTCGTTGGCCAGCGAGGCATTCAGCAATCGCTTGGTGAGCCCCAGGCCGAGGGTCGGCTGCGTCGCGAGGTGAAGGGCCAGCTTGGACGCTTCGTCATGCAGTGCCGGGCCGGGACACGCCCGGTAGATCAGCCCGATTTCCACCGCTTGCCGCGCGGTAACCTTCTCGCCCAACATCGTGAGCGCGGTGGCTCGGGCCAATCCTACCAGTCGCGGGAGAAAAAAGCTCCCGCCGGTGTCGGGGACCAGGCCGATCTTCGCAAAGGCCTGGACGAACGAAGCCTCCTCCGCCGCCAGGACCAGGTCGCATGCCAGGGCGAGGTTCGCGCCCGCCCCCGCGGCGACGCCGTTCACGGCGCAAACCACTGGCTTCTCGAGCGCTCGAATCCCCCGGACCAGCGGGGTGTAAACCTTCCGCGCGTGAGCGGCGAAATCATCAACCGTCGCGCCGGGTCGCACCTCGTCGAGGTCCTGCCCCGCGCAGAAGCCGCGTCCATTGCCGGTGAGGAGCACGGCCCGAATGTCCCGCTCGCGCTCGGCCCGCGCCAGCCCGTCCCGAATCTCGCCCGACATGGCGGTGTGGATGCTGTTGAGCACGTCGGGTCGGTTCAACGTGATGCGCGCGACGCCTTGATCAATCTCGAACAGAATGAACCGATAGGTCATCGAAGATCCTCTTTGAAGGCCCGGCGCGGGTAACAAAATACAACTGCAAACCACAGAGGCACAGAGGACAGCAATCTGAACCACAGCAATTTTGAACCACAGAGGCACAGAGGACACGGAGGAAAGCCAGTTTGTGGGTGGCTTTCCCGTTGGCATCGCGACGCCGGCACGGATCACCACAGCAACAGGCTGTTCTCTGTGTCCTCTGTGCCTCTGTGGTTCAAATTGCTGTTCTCTGCGTCCTCTGTGGTGCAAACCCCGGTTGCGGAGGGTCGCTGCCGCGCCGAGTGGCTGATCCGTCTATAATTCGGCATGGCAATGAAGCCCGTTTACATCGTTGACGGTGTGCGCACGCCGATTGGAAGCTTCGGTGGGAGCCTGGCCCACGTGCGGGCCGACGACCTCGCGGCGCACGTAATCGCGAAGCTGCTCGAGCGCCATCCGGATCTGGATCGGGAGCGCATCGCCGATGTCATGCTCGGCTGCGCCAACCAGGCCGGCGAGGACAATCGCAACGTCGCCCGGATGGCGCTGCTGCTCGCCGGCCTGCCGGCCTCGGTTCCCGGCGAGACGGTCAACCGCCTTTGCGCCAGCGGCATGAGCGCGGTGGCGAACGCGAGCCGGGCAGTGCGCGAGGGCGATGGCGATATCTATGTCGCCGGCGGCGTCGAGCAGATGACCCGCGCGCCCTACGTGCTTTCCAAGTCGAGTCAGGCCTTCGCCCGCAACGCGGAGCTGTTCGACACCAGCCTGGGTTGGCGGTTCGTGAATCCCAGGATGCGCGAGCTCTACGGCGTCGACTCCATGGGGCAGACCGCCGAGAACGTGGCGGCGGAGGCCAGAATCAGCCGCCAGGACCAGGACGAGTTCGCGCTGTGGTCGCAGCAGAAGACCGCGGCGAGCCAGAATCGCTGCCGCTTCCAGCGCGAGATCGTTCCCGTCACCATCCCTGGCGCCGCCCGGGCCGAGCCCGCGCGGCTCTTCGCGCAAGACGAGTTCCCCCGCCCGGAGTCGACCCTGGAGGGGTTGGGCAAGCTCAAGCCGGCCTTCCGCACCGATGGCAAGGGGAGCGTGACCGCCGGCAACTCGTCGGGTATCAACGACGGCGCCTGCGCGCTACTGCTCGCTTCGGAGCAGGCCGTGCACGAGTTCGGCTTCAGTCCGCTGGCGCGTATCGTTGCCACCGCTGTCGCTGGTGTCGAGCCCCGGATCATGGGACTCGGACCGGTGCCTGCGACCCAGAAGATTCTGGCGAAGACCAAGCTGTCGCTCCCCGACATGGACGTCATCGAGCTCAACGAAGCCTTCGCGGCCCAGGTGCTCGGCTGCACCAGGCGACTGGGCCTCGACGACCACGATCCGCGACTCAACCCCAACGGCGGCGCCATCGCGCTCGGTCACCCGCTGGGCATGTCGGGCGCCCGACTCCTGCTCACCGCGGCGCACGAGCTGAAGGAGACGGGCAAGCAATACGCGCTGTGCACGATGTGCGTCGGAGTGGGGCAGGGCATGGCGACCATCATCGCCCGGGTGTAACGCCCGGTGACCAACGTCTTTGCGTTCGAAGGTTTCGTCCCGGTAGTCCATCAGTCGGCGTTCATCCACCCCAATGCTACCGTCACCGGCAACGTCGTGATCGGGAAAGATGTGTACGTCGGCCCCGGTGCGGCGATTCGGGGCGACTGGGGTGGCGTGGTGATCGAGGACGGCTGCAACGTCCAGGAGAACTGCACCATCCACATGTTCCCCGGCGTGACCGTCGTGCTCGAGGCCAGCGCGCACATCGGACATGGGGCCGTGGTGCACGGCGCCCGGATCGGCCGCAATGCGCTGGTGGGCATGAACGCGGTGGTGATGGATCGGGCGGTGGTGGGTGCCGAATCGATTGTCGGCGCGCTCTGCTTCGTTCCGGCCGAGATGATCGTCCCGCCGCGTACGGTGGTGGCCGGGAATCCGGCCCGAGTGGTGAAAGAGGTCTCGGACGCCATGCTCCAGTGGAAGACGGAGGGGACTCGCCTCTACCAGGCGCTGCCGCAGCGACTGCACGGCTCACTGCGCCCCTGCGAGCCGCTGCGCGAGCGGCCATCCGATCGGCCGGAGCAGCCGGTCTCCTACCAAACGTGGCACGAGACCAGGCCGGCCCCGCCGGTCGAGGGAGACTGATCCATGCGGTTGCAGAGTTACGCCCAGGGGCAATGGGTCACCGGCACCGGGAGCCCGGCCGAGCTCTTCCACGCGGTGACGGGCGACAAGGTCGCCGAGGCGACCAGCCAGGGACTCGACTTCAAGTGCATGCTGGAGTACGCCCGCACCGTGGGTGGTCCGAAGCTTCGGACCATGACGTTCCACCAGCGGGCCCGGATGCTCAAGGCGATGGCCCAGCACCTGATGGCGCACAAGGAGGAGCTCTATCAGGTATCGGCCGCCACCGGGGCGACCAAGGCCGATTCCTGGATCGACATCGAGGGCGGCATCGGCACGTTCTTCGCCTACGCGAGCCTGGGCCGGCGGGAGTTCCCCGACGAGACGTTCTACGTCGACGGACCGGTCGAACGGATCTCGAAGGGGGGGACCTTCCTTGGCCGCCACGTCTGCGTGCCGCTCGAGGGCGTGGCCGTCCACATCAACGCGTTCAACTTCCCGTGTTGGGGGATGCTGGAGAAGCTCGCGCCCACGTTCCTCGCCGGAATGCCCGCCATCGTAAAGCCGGCCACGGTGACCGCGTTCCTCGCCGAGCGATTGGCGCGTGTCATGGCGGGCGCCGGGATCCTCCCGGAGGGCGCCCTCCAGATCATCTGCGGCGGCGTCGGCGATCTGCTCGATCACCTGACCTGCCAGGACGTGGTCACCTTCACCGGCTCGGCCGGGACCGGGCGCAAGCTCAAGAGTCACCCGCGGGTCATCAGCGAGTCGGTCCGGTTCAACCTCGAGGCTGACTCCCTCAACTACTGCATCCTCGGTCCCGATGCCGCGCCGGGCTCGGAGGAGTTCGATCTCTTCGTCAAAGAGGTGGCGAAAGAGATGACGGTAAAGGCGGGGCAGAAGTGCACCGCGATCCGACGGACCATCGTGCCTGAGGGGGCCGCCGAGGACGTGGTCGGGGCGCTCTCGAAGCGCCTCAGCGGCGCCACGCTCGGCAACCCGTCGGTCGACGGCGTCCGGATGGGACCGCTGGCGGGTCGTGCCCAGGTGACCGAGGTCGGCGATAGCGCCGGTCGGATTGCCGCCTCGTGCGAGCGGGTGTACGGCGATCCCAATCGCTTCGACGTAGTGGGCGCCGATCCGGCCAAGGGCGCCTTCTTCCCCTCGCTCCTCTACTATTGCGACGAACCGTTCCGCAAATCCGAGCCGCACGATATCGAGGCGTTCGGCCCGGTAAACACGCTGATGCCGTATCGAACGCTGGACGAGGCGATCGCCCTGGCGCGCCTCGGCCGCGGCAGCCTCTGTGGATCGGTGGTCACCGCCGACGAGTCGGTGGCGCGCGACGTCGTGTTGGGTACCGCCGCATACCACGGCCGCCTCATGGTCCTCAATCGCCACAACGCGAAGGAGTCCACCGGCCACGGATCGCCGCTGCCCCATCTGATTCACGGTGGGCCCGGGCGCGCCGGGGGTGGTGAGGAGATGGGCGGTGTGCGCGGCGTACTTCACTACATGCAGCGGTCCGCGATCCAGGGGACGCCGGCCACGCTGACCGCGATTGGACGACAGTGGGTGAAGGGGGGCCCCGAGCTCAACGACGGAATCCACCCCTTCCGCAAGCACTTCGAGGAACTGCGCATCGGCGAGACCTGGAACACCCACGGGCGGACCGTGACCGAGGCGGACGTGGTGAACTTTGCCGGCGTCAGCGGCGATTTCTTCTACGCCCATATGGACGATGGCGCGGCAAAAGCCTCACTCTTCGAGCGGCGGGTCGCCCACGGGTACTTCGTCTTGTCGGCTGCGGCAGGGCTGTTCGTCGATCCCGCGCCGGGGCCGGTGCTGGCGAACTACGGGCTGGACAACCTTCGGTTCGTGAAGCCGGTGTATCCGGGCGACACGATCCGGGTACGGCTCACTTGCAAGCAGAAGACGGCGAAGGACACGACGGACGGGCAGGTGCCCCAGGGCGTGGTGGCGTGGGACGTGGAGGTGACCAACCAGGACGCCGAGCCGGTAGCGGTCTACACGATCCTCACGCTGGTCAAACGCAAGTCCGCAGCGCAATGACATCGGTCCCGCGTCGCTTCGCCGGCCTCGTGGGGTCGCGCATCCTGGCGATCGCCGACGAGGTTCGGGCGTTGCAGGCGAGCGGGCGCCAGATCTGCAATCTCAGCATCGGCGACTTCGACCCGCGTGAGTTCCCCATTCCCCGGCCGCTGCTCGAGCGGATCGAGGGAGCGCTGCGGCGGGGGGAGACGAACTACCCGCCATCTGCGGGGATGCCCGCACTGCGCGCGCAGATCTCAGCGCTCTATGCCCGGGAATTCGGCCTTGCGGTCCCGGCTGAGTCGATCGTAGTCACCGGCGGAGCCCGGCCGGGCCTGTTCGCCACCTATCAGCTCACGGTCGATCGGGGCGACCGGGTCGTGTTCCCGGTGCCGTCGTGGAACAACGACCACTACTGCGAGCTGGCCGGCGCCACCGCCGTTCCGATCGAGTGCAGCAGCGAGACGGCGTTCCTCCCCACGGCGGCCACCGTCGCCCGCGCTATCCGCGGCGCTCGACTCCTGGTGCTCAATTCGCCGGGCAATCCGACCGGCACCGCGTTCGATGCCGCGACCCTGGGAGCCATCTGTGACGCCGTCCTGGAGGAGAACGGGCGGCGTTCGGCTGAAGAACCGCCGCTCTACTTGCTCTACGATCAGGTGTACTGGATGCTCACGTTCGGCGGCCTCTCCCACGTGGTGCCGTCGGTCCTTCGCCCCGAGGTGGCGCCCTACACGATTCTGGTAGACGGCATCTCGAAGGTCTTCGCGGCGACCGGATTGCGGCTGGGCTGGGTCTGCCCCCCGGCCCCTCTGGCCGCCCAGTTCGGCGCGTTTCTGGGTCACGTGGGCGCCTGGGCTCCGCGGCCGGTTCAGGTCGCTACGGCGGAAATGCTGGCCGACACCCAGGCAGTTGCCGCGGCCCGCCACACGATGCGGACCGGGCTCGAGCGGCGGCTCGACCGGCTGCATGCGGGCATGCTGGCCCTGCGCCGAGACGGGTTGCCGGTCGAAGCAGTCGCGCCGGCAGGCGCCATGTATCTCAGCGTTCGGTTCGGCTCGGTGGACGGGCGCGATCGCGGACCCGAGGCCCGAGGCTCGACCGAGGCCTCGACGGAGGCGATGAGGTGCCATCTACTCGAGGAAGCTGACCTTGCCGCCGTCCCATTCGAGGCGTTCGGGTTCGAAGGTGAGCCGGGGTGGTTCCGGCTCTCGGTGGGTAGCGTTTCCGAGGGTGCCATCGAAGAGCTGCTGGTTCGCCTCCGGCGCGCGCTGGTTGATCGAAAACGGTCTGAATAGCTTCGTGGGGCGCCGGTCAATAGCGTGGTAAACGACGTAACCGCAAGAATATACGAGCCCATTGGTGATCATGCGACAAGGCCTGCTTTGGCTCTCCGAGCGGCCCGCGATCTTTCGCTTCGTTCGGCGAAACGGCCTGGCCCGCAGGTTCGCGTCCCGGTTTGTTGCCGGAGAGACGGTGGATTCGGCCGTGTCGGCCGCCCGCGAATTGGCCCGGCGCGGAATCACGGCGTCACTCGACCTGCTGGGCGAGAGTGTCACGGAGGAGCGCGAGGCGTTAGCCGCGCGAGATCACTATCTCCGCATGCTCGAGGCGCTGTCCGCTGCGGGCGCCGAAGTCAACGTGTCCGTCAAACTGACCCAGATGGGTCTCGACATCGGCGAGGACCTCTGCGCCGCCAACCTGGTCCGGATCCTCGAGAAGGCGGAGCAGGTCGGCGGCTTTGTCCGGATCGACATGGAGGGATCCGAATACACCCAGCGAACTCTCGACTTCTTCCGGGAGCGACTCTTCGAGCGCTTTGGCCGGCATTGCGGCGTCGTCATCCAGGCCATGCTCCGCCGCTCCGCTGCCGACATCGCCCAGCTCATCGCTCTCAAGGCCCGGGTGCGGCTCTGCAAGGGCGCCTATCTCGAGCCGCCGGACGTGGCGTTCCCGGACAAGGCCGCAGTGGACCGGAACTACGTCACCCTGATGGAACACCTCCTTGCCGAGGGCAACTATCCCGGCCTGGCCACCCATGACGAAACCATCATCGCTCGGGCCCGATCATTCGTGACCCGGCGGGGCACTCCCTCCGACCGGTTTGAATTTCAGATGCTGTACGGGGTGCGGCGCGATCTCCAGGTTCGTCTCTGCCGCGATGGCTACCGCATGCGGGTGTACGTCCCGTTCGGGACCCAGTGGTACCCCTACCTCATGCGCCGCCTGGCCGAGCGGCCTGCCAACATCGCATTCATATTGGGAAACCTGGCACGGGAGTCGGTGTCGAAGCAGTGAGCGAGTTTACACTGGGTGGTTACATGGAGAAGCACGAGCGCGCCGCCGCCTTCGGGGGGAGCGACGGTCAGGCCTACTCCGTGGCCATCTATGTGGACGAGGAACCGGATCAGCGAGGTCGGTTCGGCGCCGCGCTCCTGTTCGTGCGCTGGTCCGGCGGCGGCGAGCGGCCGGTCGGTCACGTCGAGACCGAGGCCCTCGCCTGGGGCAAAACTCCGGAAGAGGCGGCGGATCGGCTCAAGGCGCTTTCGCTCTACGACGTGAAGGCGGCCCTCGACGAGGCGATCGGCCGGGCGCCCGGCGAGTGGTGAGCGGAGTGCTGGGCACGATCCTCGAACGCGACGGCTCCATGTACCGCGTGTCCACCCCGGACGGCATCGTCCGCGCCGTCCTTCGCGGCAAGACCAAGCGGGGCCATCTCCGGGTCGTGGTGGGTGACGTCGTCCGACTCGAAGCGGAGCCGGGTGGCGAAGTCGTCGGCATCGTCGGCGTAGAGGCCCGGCGGTCGGTTTTGTCCCGCCGGCGGCCGGAGAGCCGGGGCGCGCGCGCCGTCGCCGCCAACCTGGATCACGTTTTCGTGGTCACCGCAACCGCCAGCCCTGCTCCTATTCCGCAGCTGATCGATCGCTTGCTGGCGGTGGCCGAAGCCAACTCGCTTCCGGCCGGCGTGGTGCTGAACAAGGTCGACCTGGATCCAGGCGCGGCGCTCGAGCGGCGATTCCGCTCCGCCGGCTACGAGGTGTTTCGCACCAGCGCGAAGACCGGTGAGGGCATTGCCGCGTTCCGCGCGGCGCTCGCCGGCTCCGCGTCCGTCGTCACCGGGCCTTCCGGCGCGGGAAAATCGAGCCTGCTCAATGCGATTCAGCCCGGGCTCCGGCTCCGCACCGGCGAGCTCAGCGCCAAGGCCCGCCGCGGCGTGCACACCACGGTCGCGGTGGTGATGGTTCCACTCGAGGGCGGAGGCTACCTCATGGATACGCCCGGCTTCAGCGAAGTCGGGCTGTGGGGGATCGAGCCGAGGGAGCTCGCCGAGTGCTTTCCAGAAATGCGGCCGTTGGCTGGGCAGTGCCGCTATGCCGATTGCCGGCATGTCACGGAGCCGGGCTGCGCCGTGCGAGCCGCAGTCGAAGGCGGGCGGATCGCCGCGGACCGCTACGAGAGTTATCGTACGCTGCTGGAGGAGATCGAGAATCAACCGGAGGAGTGGGAGTAAAAGCGTGAAAAGTGAAAAGTAAAAAGTGAAAAGGGGGCT
>DASQPE010000249.1:0-8325 GCA_035644115.1 Gemmatimonadales bacterium | reverse complement strand
CTTGTCGACCCCATCGGTCACGCCGTCGCCGTCGGCGTCCAGCTGGCTTCGCGAGCAGCCGTTCGCATCCACCTGCTCGCCGGCCGGGGTGTTGGGGCACTTGTCGAGATTGTCCTTGACCCCGTCGCTGTCGGTGTCCCGTTGACTCGCCGAGCAGCCGCTGGTGTCGACCTGCTCACCGCGCGGTGTGTTCGGGCAGCGGTCCAGATTGTCCTTGACGCCATCCCGATCGGCATCGGCCCGGTTGTTGAGCAGTAGGCCGAGGCCCATCTGGATGCCCAGGTTGGTGTAGTGGTCCGCGCGGGAGGCTACGGGGGAGGGGACGTAGTCCATGGTCACGCTCATGCGCAGGCCGAGAAACGGCAGCAGCCCCAGCCGAAGGCCCGCGAGCGCGGTAAACCCGTTGTCGTTGAAGTGCTGGTCCTTTCGGTAGAGGTTGCGGACGTAACCGGCGCCGAGCTGGAGGGCGGTCGCATTTTCGCCCAGGGGGATGTTGTAGGTGAGCCGCCCCCGCAGCGGGATATTCGACACGTTACTAAACGATGCCGCCAACACCCTGGTCTTGGTGTACGCGGCCTCGCCCTCGATCGCGAGATTGCGGACCGGGTAGAACCCCAACCAACCGCCGCCACCCAGGTGGTCGTCGAGGCTCAGGGTATCGGCAAAAAACGACATGCGGCCGAAGCCGCCGATCTCGAACGCGCCGGGCGATTGGGCCATTGCCCCTGACGCCATCGAACAGAGCAGGACACCGCACGCCGCCGACATGCGAACGCTCATTCTCAAGCCTCCTCGGCAAGCCGCACCGGGTATGTGTGATCTTGATGTAGTCCGCTCGCCAAACCGGGACCGGAAAACCCCAACATAATCGAGCGGCACCCGGCGCAAAGTGTCCCCGGACCGCGGGCCAGGCGGCCGCCCGCCACCCCGGCAATAGTCCCCCCCATCCGACCCCGTTCCCGGGAGGCTCGGCTTGCACCAAGGCCCGGCTGCAATAGCTTAATATTGAATCAATTCGGGGTCGCCCATGCCTGCCCGGTACCAAGGCTCCGCGCGCGAGACCCTCGCGCTCGATGCCTTCGTCAAGCTCACGCGAGCAAGCAGCTCGCTCGCCAACCGGCTTGCGCCCGGCCTCGCCCAGGCTGGCCTCACCGAGAGCCAGTTCGGCGTGCTGGAGGCGCTGTTCCACATCGGGCCGCTGCACCAGTGCGACCTGGCGGAGCGGATCCTCAAGAGCAGCGGCAACATGACGATGGTGATCGGGAACCTGGAGCGGCGCGGTCTGGTGCGGCGGCAGCGGTCGACCGGCGACCGGCGTTTCATCGAGGTCGAGCTGACCCGGCAAGGGGAGCAAATCATCCGGAAGGTGTTCCCCGGCCACGCCGAGCGGCTGACCCGGTTGATGGGGGTGCTGACCGAGGGCGAGCAGCGCACGTTGGGGCGGTTGTGCCGCAAGCTGGGTCTCGGGGCGGGGGAACTTTTTCGGATGGGAATAGTTTAATGTTGAGCGATCTGCGGAACAGCCCGGCCGGTTCGGCCGGACCCCAGTTGAGGACCCAGACCATGAACGCCGGCATTCACCACATTACGGCCATCTCGGGCGAGATCGACCGGACCCTGGACTTCTACGTCCGCGTGCTCGGCCTCCGCCTCGTGAAGCGGACCGTGAACTACGACGACCCGGGCACCTACCATCTGTACTTCGGCGACGACGTGGGCCGGCCGGGGACGATCCTGACCTTCTTCCCCTGGCCCGGCGGCTTCCCTGGGCGGGCGGGGCTCGGACAGGCCGCGGCCACCGCGTTCCTGATCCCCCAGTCTTCATTGGACTTCTGGCGGACGCGATTGCACTCGGCCGGGGTTGCCTATGAGGGGCCGGAGCCGAGGTTTGACGAACAGGTCCTGAGCCTGGTCGATCCCGACAGCTTGCCCGTGGAGCTCGTGGCCCGGGCCGATGCGCCTCCCCCGTCCGATGAAGATCGCGGCGGTGTGACTGCCGAACATGCCATCCGCGGATTTCACGGCGTGACCCTGTGGGTGAACGGCGACCCGGGAACCCGGGCCTTGCTGGCTGGTCCGCTGGGATTCGCGGTTCGTGGCGAGGAGAAGGGCCGGGTGCGGCTTGCCGGCGCCGCGCTGCTGGGGAGTGCGGTCGATCTGCTGCAGGTGGATGGTTTCCCGCGGGCCGCCGGGGGCACCGGCACCGTGCACCACGTGGCGTTCCGAGCTCCGGACGACGCGGCACAGGCCGAGATTCGCCGTCAGCTATGGGAGACCGGCATCGCAACGACTCCGGTGCAGGATCGACAGTACTTCCGGTCGATCTATTTCCGCGAGCCCGGCGGGGTCCTCTTCGAGGTGGCAACCGACGGGCCGGGCTTCACGACGGATGAGACTCCAGCAGATCTGGGCCGGCGGCTTACCCTCCCGCCCTGGCTCGAGCCGGACCGGGCGAGCATCGAGGCGGCGTTGCCGCCGTTCCCGCCGGTGCCGGTGGAGGTTGCCAATGCCATCGGTTAACCTCGATTTCACCCACCGGTTCGTTCCGGCCCCAGCCGGCGGACCGACCGGGCCCGCATTGCTGCTGCTTCATGGGACGGGCGGCGACGAGAACGACCTCCTGTCGCTCGGGGCGGCGCTTGCGCCTGGCGCGGCGCTGCTGAGCCCCCGGGGCAAAGTGCTGGAGAACGGGATGCCGCGATTCTTCCGCCGTCTGCGGGAGGGTGTCTTCGACCCGCGGGAGGTGGAGGCTCGTGCCCACGAGCTCGCCGACTTCGTGGTCGCAGCCCGGGAGATGTACCCGTTCGGCGGCAAGCCGATCGCGGTCGGACTCTCCAACGGAGCCAACATCGCCGCGGCGCTGCTGTTGCTTCGGCCGGAGGTGCTGGGCGGCGCAATCCTGTTTCGGCCGATGGTGGCGCTCGAGCCCGCAACTCTGCCGGATGTGCAGGGAGTGCGGGTTTTCGTAGGGGCAGGACGGCGGGATCCGATGGTGGCTCCGGAGCAGACCGAGCAACTGCGCCGGCTGCTCGAGCGAGCCGGAGCAGAGGTCGAGGTACATTGGGCCGATGGTGGCCATGGCCTCACCAGCGCGGACCTGGCGGCCGCGAAGCAGTGGCTCGCCTGAGCGCTTTTTCGGGATTTGTTCTCTGGCCCCTGCGGCAGGAATTCGGCATTCGTAGATTCGTCCGCGCTACTTCTCACTTCGGCTGGCTGAGCCACCGGTTCGGCCGGCGCCACACGCTGAGGATCTATGTGATGCTACCTGCAGCCCTTGAGACGGAGCGGCTCTTTCTCGCCGAGCGGCTCCTCGCTGAGATCCAACGCCGTCACGGCTTGCCCCGCACCCATCAGCTTCCGCTCAGTCCCGCCATCGTCGATCGTTTCCTCGCAGCCTACCTCCCCGAGTCACGGGAAGGTGAGCCGGGACCTCGCGCGGTCGAATACGCCTTCACGTCGACGCTGGGCGACGCGATGAGCCTTCTCCGCGACGTCGTGACCGAATCCCCTCGCGGACGAGGCAGTGCGGTCTACGTTCACGATCTGGATACCGGTCTTCCAGTCGAGCATGAAATGACCGGCTGACCGTCAAAGGGACGCCGGTGAGGGTGGACGGCTCGGCAACTGCCGGGCCCGACGAGTCGGCGTGTGCCGGACCCTCGCTCTCGTCTTCCCGAACCAGCTCCCGAAGGTCGTCCGCTATTTCAGTCACCGCGTGGATCTCGCGGGTGAGGAAAGGCCCATGAAGGCTCCCGCCGGATTCGTCGCCCTGTCCCTCCTGCTGCTCTCTGGCACTCCCACCGAACCGCTGTGCGCCCAAACGGTTACGGCGGGCGAGCTGACCCTCCGGCTGGCCGGCATGACGGCCGTCACGGGCTACGAGCAGGCGATGGTGGACACGCTGCTCACCCTGCTGCCCGGGGCCGTGCGCGACCGTGCGGGTAACGCCGTCCTGGTGCTCGGTAACGGCCCTCCTCGCCGGCTCGCCGCGTGTCCGCTGGACGAGACCGGGTTCGCTGTCGGCCGGGTGCGGCCCGACGGCTGGCTCACCCTTCGGCGCTCGCCGGCACGGACTCACCTGCCGGGCCCGCTGTTCGACCAGCAGCTGGAAGGTCAGCGGGTCACGGTGTTTGCCGCACGCGGCCCGGTGCCAGGGGTGGTTGCAGTGCGGTCGGTCCACCTGACGCGGGGTCGGGGATCACTCTCGCAGGAGCCGTTCACGGTCGACGACGCGTACGTGGACGTGGGCGCTGCCTCGGCCAGCGGAGCCGCCGATCTCGGCGTCGGTGTGCTCAATCCGGTGGCGCTGGCCAAGCGGCCGCATCGGTACGGCAGCGATAAGCTCGCCGCTCCCTGGGTCGGTCGCCGCGCGGCCTGCGCCGCGCTGCTCGCCGCGGCTCGCCGCTCTGTGGCCGAGCCAGGGAAGGATTCCCGATCCGGCAGCACGGTCGTCGCGTTCGTGGTCGAGCAGCAGTTGTCGGCGCGAGGTCTACTGACGCTGGCCACCAGTCGGGGACCGTTCGCGGAGTCCTGGATCGCGGACGATTCGGTCGGTGCGCGTGCGGTCCAGGCGGCAGACTCCAACCCCGAACTGGGCGCCGTCGGCTCCCCACCGCGCGCGGCGCTCGGCCAGATCCACGCGTGGCAGATCTCTACCGCGTATCCGGGGACGGCTGTGGAGACCGTTTCGTTGGAGCAGGTGGAGCATACCAGCGCCGCAATCGCGGGCTGGTTGCAGGGAGAAGCCGGTCAGTGAGGACGTTCGGCCTGGCCGCCTTCTTCATGACCGCGGCTGGAGCGCTTCCGGCGCAGCAGTCGGCGCCGGTGGCCGAGGCGCAGTCCGTGCTGGCGCCGTTGGTCGAGAGCTACGGCGTTTCCGGCATGGAGGCGCCGGTTCGGGCCACGGTGGAGCGCTTGCTGCCCCGGTGGGCTCGGGCGAAAGCCGAAACGGATACGGCAGGCAACCTCTGGGTGCGGGCCGGGAAGGGCGACCCGGTGGTCGTCGTCGTGGCGCACCTCGACGAGATCGGGTACGCGGTGAGCGCCATCCGCGATGACGGCTCGCTCGAGATCATGGCGCGGGGCGGGTTCTTCCCCTCCCTGTTCGAGGCCGAGCCGGCTCTGATCCATACCGGCGCTGCCACGCCGGTTCCGGGCGTCTTCATGCCCCGGGACTCTATCGGCCCGACGCCCGGGCGGACTCCAAGCCACTTCCGGGTGGACGTCGGGACCGCGTCGCGCGGCGCCACCGAGGCGCTGGGCATCAAGGTCGGGAGCACGATCACGATGCCGAAGCAGTACGTGCGACTGGCCGGGACTCGTGCGACGGGTCGGTCGTTCGACGATCGCGTCGGATGCACGGCGCTGATTCTCGCGTTGCGCGGCCTGGACCCAGCGCGGCTGCGCCACGAGGTGATCTTCATCTTCAGCGTTCGAGAGGAAGTGGGACTCGAGGGGGCGGCGGTGGCGGCCGCGGCGCTCCAGGGCCGCCCGACCCGGGTTCACGCGATCGACACCTTCGTCTCGGCGGACTCCCCGATCGAGCCCCAGGCATTCGCGGTGGCGCCGATCGGGCGGGGACCGGTGGTCCGCGCCCTGGACAACAGCGCGGTGACGCCGCCGCCCCTGGTGGACTCGCTCGCCCACCTGGCTCGAGCCCGTAACATCCCGCTCCAGATCGGCACGACCAACGGGGGGAACGACGGTTCTACGTTCGCGCCATGGGGTGTGCCCGATGTGGCGATCGGCTGGCCGCTGCGCTACAGCCACTCGCCGGCTGAGGTCATCGACCTGCGCGATGTGGCGCACCTGGCCGATGTCGTGCAGGCGATCGCCGAGCGCTGGTAACCGCCTAAGGGCCTGGCCAGGCCGACTCGACCAGCTGGGGCAGCACCTGGCCGGCCGGTCCGACCAGGTGATGGATGCGGGCTCCGGCCCGCTGCCCGTCCATCGTCGGGTTGATCACCACGACCTCGGCGCCCGCGGCGGCAGCACGCCACGGAAGCGATGCTGCGGGCTCCACCAGATTCGACGTCCCAACCGAGAGAAAGACCTCGCAGTCTCGCGCCGCGGCTTCGGCGGCCTGTAAAGCCTCGGCCGGCAAGACCTCACCAAACCACACCACGTCCGGCCGGAGCAGTGCTCCACAGGCTCGACAGCGGGGCGGTCCCTGCTCCGGCTCGTCCCAGGTTTCCACCCGGGTGTCTTCGCGGGAGCAGCGCGCCCGGCCCAGGCTGCCGTGGAGCTCGATGACCCGCTCGCTGCCGGCGCGCCGGTGCAAGCCGTCCACGTTCTGGGTGATCAGGGTGAACCAGGGGACCCGCCGCTCGAGCGCGACCAGCGCACGATGCCCGGCGTTCGGTTCCGCGCGGGCCACCATCTCGCGCCGCATCCGGTACCAGCTCCAGACCAGCGCCGGGTCGCGGGCGAACGCCTCTGGGGTCGCCAGCTCCTCCGGCCGGTAGCGCGCCCAGAGACCGGTGAGCGCGTCGCGAAAGGTGGGGATGCCGCTCTCGGCCGAGATGCCGGCGCCGGTGAGGACGGTCACCGAGCGGGCGTTGCGGAGGCGCGCGAGCAAGGCGGGCGGCCTACCTCGACCTGGCCGGCCGGCGCTTCTCGCGTGCGGCCTCCAGCTGAAACGACTGGTAGAAGGCCTCGAGGAGTGTGGCTCCCTGGGCGATCCGATCCTCGTCACCGGCGTGGGTGCGGGTGATGCCGTCGATGAGACGCTCGAATCCCGCCGCTTCGGGGCGTGCGAACTTCCCGTCCCTGAGGTCGATATCGTGCACCATCTCGGCCAGCGGCCGGAGGCCCGGGTCATCAAGCGCGAAGCGCGCGACCAGTGTCTCGAAGGTGCAGCGATCGGCTTCGTGGGTGTATTCCGCTTCGAACATGTCGAACCGTACTTGGCCCGGTTTGGGCTGGTACGGTCGGTCATCGACGAACCTGAACCGTGCGTGGGGATCGATGAACCGGCGGATGAGCCAGGCGCTGGCGATCCGGTCGACATGCACGCCTCGGCGCGTAACCCAGGTCCGGCGGGTCCTGGGGTTGGTCGCGCCACTTCTGGTCGGGCGCCGGCCGGGGCGCTTGGGTGTGCTGATCCGCGTCTCCAGTCGATCCAACGCGGCCTCGGCGACCTGCCGGGCCGGCGAGCCGAAGAAGTCGATCGCCCCAATCTCCCCCAGACGGCGACGGAGGCGGGCAATTGTCCCCTCGAGCTCCGTGCGGGTTGGACCATCGACGGCTCGGCCGGCTCCGGTGCCGCGCAAGAGCCCGTCGGATTCCTCCGACACGGCGGCGTAGTCGGCGTCCCGTGCCGCCCGGAAAAGCGCCTCGATCTGCCCGTCGGACAGCCCGGTGACGAACGCCGCTTCACAAACCGAGGCCTCTCCCCCGCTATCCTCGATCTCCCGCAGGATCCATTGGAAGTGCTCGGCCGCCTGCTCGGTCCGAGGAAGCACGTACACCGAGTTCTTGATCGCGACTGCCCCGATTCGCTGCAAGCGGCGCCAGATCTTCACGCGAAAGTAGTCGGGCTTGGGCGGAAGCTGGTGGATGAGCAGGAGCCAGCGGCGCCCGGCGGCAGGGCTGGAGCTCACCACCAACCCCGGATGCTGATCCCCACGGCGATCGACTCCCACGGCATGCCTGGACCTGCATGGCAGGTCTTCGCTGCGCCCGGCCCGCCGGCAACGTCCTGGCCCACTGCTCCGGTCGCGGGGTCAAAGAAGTGCTCGCCAGCCGCGAGCTGGGCGATGCGGGCGACCTCGGATTCGGTGAAATGACTACGGGCTCGTGCCAGGGCCGAGTCGGCGGCGACCGGGTCGCGCTTGGTGTAGCAGGCAACCGCTTCGGCCAACACGAGGGCGGCGCACTCCCGCTCGGAGAAGAGCGTGCTCGTCCGGCAGCCCCGCAGGTGGCGCAACAGCCCAGCCGGCAGGAACGCCTTACGCCAGCGGTGGCGGCCTTGGTCGATGCACCAGCGGCAGGTGCTGAGCTCGGCGGACAGCTGGGCAATGAGCAGTTCGAGCCGGGGATCGAGCTGAGTGCCGCCCGGCCCCCAATGCGCCAGCGCCACGTACCCCGGGAGGAGGCCGGGTCCGGGCAAGGCTATGGGCCGAGGGCTGACAGGGCCGGGGCGGCGCCCGACGGCGCGAAGCCACGAGGCCAGCCGGCGGGCCAGCGAGCCGATCGATCGAGCCTCGCCTTGCCCCAGCGCGGTGGCAGGTGATACGCTATTGATCATATGATGATACGACTGTATCATGGAGCGGCCGGGTCCGCAAGGGGCGCACGACCCGGCTGGGGGGCCCCGACCAGGCC
>DASQPE010000248.1:0-22997 GCA_035644115.1 Gemmatimonadales bacterium | reverse complement strand
GGGGCGGGAGCGGTCGGGAGCAGGCGGGAGCGGTCGAGAACGGCTAGGGCCCGGCTGACTACGGGGCTGCACAGGCGTTCCCCGTTCCTTCCCGCTCCCGCCTGCTCCCACCCGCTCCCGCCCGCTCCCGCCTTTCATCTGAACAGCCGGTCCATTAGCGCAAACCCAAACACCGTCGCCGACATCACGGCATTCAGGTTGAAGAACGCGGCATTGAGCCGCGAGAGATCGTTAGGCCGGACCAGCCGATGCTCGTAGATGAGGATGCCCGCGGCCGCGGCGACCCCGACAAAGTACCACGGGCCGAAGCCGGCGCCCCAGCCGAACAGGACCAGCATCGGAATGGTGAGACCATGGAGGATCTTCCCGACAAGGATGCTGCGCTCGAGCCCGAGCCGTACCACGGCGCTCCGGAGCCCCATGGTGCGATCGAACCCTTCGTCGGGCAGAGCATAGAAGATGTCGAACCCGGCGACCCAGGTCGCAACGGCGACGGTGATCGCGGCGAGCACCCACCATGGATGGCTCCAGCGGCCGGTGACGGCCAGGTACCCGCCGACCGGAGCGATCGCGAGGCTCATCCCGAGCCAGAGGTGGGGCCAGTAGGTGAATCGCTTGGAGAGGCTGTAGCTCATCACCCAGACCAGCGCCAACGGACCGAGCGCAGCACAGAGTGGATTGATCAGCGCCGCACTCGTCAGGAAAAGGATACCGGCGACCACGATCGAGATCCACGCCTGCCCCAGCGACAGCGCGCCCTGGGGTAATTCCCGGAGTCGAGTGCGCGGGTTGAGCGCATCGTACCGGCGGTCGGCCACCCGGTTAAACCCCATCGCCACCCAGCGCGCAGAGGTGAAGGCCACCACTACCAAGGCGACCGTGCGCCAACGCACCGGTGCGACGAGGGACGCCGCCACCACGCCGACCAGCGCGAAGGGGAGCGCGAACAGCGTGTGCGGCAGCTTGACGAAGTTGAGATACCGGACCGCGAGCGAGCGGCCTCTCAGGAGCTGCCCCTCGGGTGACGCCGCAGGCGCGCCGGGCCCCAAACTGGTCATCGATCCGACCTCCTAGCTCCGCGGAAAGTACTCGCCCCAGCGCCGGTCCACTCGCCGTACGATCTCGTCCGGCATCGTGAGGGGCAACGGGTAGCCCGTCTTCCAGGTTGCATCGATCGCGATCCGCCCGCCGTACACCGGCCGCGCGCCGACGAAGGCCTGCCGCTCGAACAGCATGTCGCGGGCGGGATCGAACCGGGTGAAGATGCCCCAGAGCAGGCTGCTCTCGCTGGCCAGATCGACGTCATCGCTCACGGCCACGACGAATTTCACCGGCCCCAGGCCCTCCCACCTGAGCAAGCCTTCGAGCAGCGCGCGGGGTTCCTGGCGCGCAACCACGACGAGGAAGCCGCCCTCCAGGAGCCGGTGCCTGACCACCCGGCGGTCAAAGCCTGCCGGATCGGGAACCGCGCGGGGCGGCGACTGGTCGGTGACCGGTTCGCCGGCGGCATCGAGAATCAGCTTGCTCCCGACGTGCATCACGTACGAGGTGTAATCCAGCGTGTCCAGCGCGCCGATCGGTAGCAGGATCATCCGCTGCTCGGGCTCGAACCGATACCACAACTCCCGAAGGAGGGCCGTGAAGCTCCGCACCGGCACGTCCTCCCGCACCATCACCACCACCTTGGTGAGGGCGAGCTGCCCGGTGCCGAGCAGCGCGAGCGCGGTCTTGAGGACCTCCTTTGGGTGTCGCTCCTTGAGCGCCACCGCGAGGAGATTGTGGAAGCCGGCGTCGTCGTAGGCGGAGAGATCGACCACATTGGGATTGATGACGCGGATGAGCGGCCCGATCATCTCACCCGCCGCGATCCCCATGTACTTGTCCTCCTGGGGCGGTTTGCCGACGACGCTCGCCGGAAGAATCGCGTTGCGGCGCCGGGTCACCCGCTTCACATGGAAGACCGGAAACTCGGCGGCCTCGGAGTAGTGCCCGAAATGGTCGCCGAATGGCCCTTCCGGCCGCCGCTCACCCGGCGGCACTTCGCCCTCCAGCACGAACTCGGCGTTGGCCGGTACCTGCATGCCGATGGATGTCGCTTGCACCAACCGGGTCGGCGCGCCCCGAAGGAACCCGGCAAAGGCCAACTCGTCCATGTCCTCCGGCAGAGGAAGGATCGCGGACAGCATGAGAATCGGGTCGCCGCCCAGCACCACGGCCGCCTCGAGCGGCTCGCCCCGGCGCTCGGCCTCGAAGTAGTGGCCCCGGCCGCCTTTCATGCTCTGCCAATGCATGCCCGTGGTGGCGTCGTCGAACACCTGAAGCCGGTACAGTCCGAAGTTCCGTCGCCCGGTTCCGGGCGCCTGGGTGAGGGTCGGCCCGAACGTTATGAAGGGGCCACCATCGCGGGGCCAGGTGGTCGGGTTGGGAAAGCGGGTGAGCGCCGGTGGCTCGATCACTTGCTGCACCGGCGCCGACCGCACCACCCGCGGCCGCATGAACCGGGCTCGCGCCAGAACCCCGCGAGCGCGCCAGAAGGCGCCGAGCGAGGGAGGATTGAGCTGCTGGACGGTGCCGATCAGCTCGCGACCAATCTCTTGCGGATGCCGGCTGAGGGCGAGCTCGATCCGGCGCATCGAGCCGAAGAGATTCATCACCAGTGGAAATGAGGCCCCCCGGACCCGCTCGAACAGGAGCGCCGGTCCTTCCTCGCGAACGACCCGCTGAACGATCTCGGATACCTCCAGGTAGGGATCGACCTCGGCCGTCACCCGGCGAAGCTGGCCGGTGCGCTCGAGCTCTGCTATGTAGCTCTGGAGATCGGCGAACACGTCAGCCCGCGCGGGTTCCGACGTGGAGCGCGGTGAGGCCACCGAGAAACAGGTGATAGCCGACGCTGCTGAACCCGGCCGTGCTGAGACGCCGCGCGAGCTCCGGAGGTTGGGGGAAGACGCGGGTGGATTCGGGCAGCCAATCGTACGCCGAACGATGCCGTGAGACGATCCGGCCGACCTGAGGCAGCACCCGCTCGAAATAGAAGAGGTAGAGACCCCGCAGCGGCCCCGGGGGTGGGGACGCCATTTCGAGGATCGCGAGCCGGGCGCCGGGCTTGAGCACCCGCGCCATCTCGGCCAGACCGGCGTCGAGATCGACCAGGTTGCGGAGACCCCATCCCACCATGCCGCCGTCGAAGGTCGCGTCGGGGAACGGCAGGACGAGCGCGTCGGCCGCAACCGGCTCGAGCCGCTCTGCCTTGCGGCGACCGAGCTCGAGCATGGCCGGCACGAAGTCGGCGCCGATCACCCTTCCTCTGAAGTCGGTCCGCCGCGCCAGAATCGCCGCGAAGTCGAGCGTGCCGGCGCACAGGTCCAGATAGATTCCGTCCGGGACGCGCTCCCAGCCAAGCCGGTCGACCGCATAGCGCCGCCAGCGCAGATCCATCCTCAGGCTCAGGATCCGGTTCAGGCGGTCATAGGTGGGCGCGATGGCCGCAAACATCGCGCGGACGTAGGCCCGCTTCTCGGCCCCGCCGGCGATTGGTAACTTCTGATCTGAGGCTAACATAGCCGCTCAATGTAGCTCGCGGGGAAACTCCTCCGCAAGCGCGGGGTCCGCCGGTGGCGGCTAAGCCGGATCTCGCCGCCAAAAGCGATCAGGATATCGTGGCCCTGGCCCGGGCGGGCGAGGAGCCCGCGTACCGGGAGCTGATCCGACGGTACGAGAGGCCGATTTTTTCGCTGCTGTACCGCATGGTTCGCGACCGGGAGCTGGCCGAGGATCTCGCGCAGGAGACCTTCGTCAAGGCGCTCAACGCGATCGAGTCCTACCGGCCCGAGTTCAAGTTTTCTTCCTGGATCTTCAAGATCGCGAACAACGCTGCAATCGATCACCTGCGCCGTCGCGAGCTCGACACTCTCTCGCTCGAGGGGTCGCCTCATGCCGAGACGCCCGACGCGATCGAGGCAACCGCGCTTCAGATCGGCGCCCGGCAGGAGTCGCCGCTCGACGCGGTCGAGGCCCGCGAGCTGGGCGGCCAGATCGAAGCGGCGATCGCGCGCCTCAGGCCGGAGTATCGCTCCTGCATTCTGCTGCGCCACGTCGAGGGGCGGGCCTATGAGGAGATCGCGGAAATCCTGAGTCTGCCGCTGGGCACGGTGAAGACCTACATCCACCGGGCACGGAACGAGTTGAGGCAGGCACTTGCCCACCTGCGAGAGTGAAACCTTGGCGTTATCCCGAACGTAAAGGGGTCCACGTATGACCGGTGATTCCACCCAGCTCCATCTGACTTCGGACGACGTCGACGCCTGGCTCGCCGGCGTCGCTGCGCCCGAGCTTCAGCGTCACGTGGACCAGTGCAGCGCGTGTTTCGAGCTGGTGCAGGCGGAGCAGGCGCTCGCGGCCCAGCTGGGGACCCTGCCCTTGTACACGCCGAAGGTGGACTTCGCCAACCGGGTGATGGCGTCGGTATACATCCCCGATCCTTTCGCCATTCGTTCGCTGCAGGCTGCCCGGCGCCGCCTCCTCGGCTCCCGCAAGGCCATCGCGCTCGCGGCCAGCCTCGCGCTGGTGCTTCTGGGATCGATGTCGGCGAGCGCCGCATGGACCCTGGCGAACCGGGACACGCTCGTCGCGGCCGGCAACTGGCTGGCCGGCCAAGCGGCGGGCTGGGCCTGGCTGGGTCTCCGCAGCGCAGTTCTCAACCTGATCGAGCAGCCCTGGTTTGCCGGGTTCCGGAGTCTGGTGGAGACGCCAGGCCGCTTGGCGATCGCCTCGGCCGCATTGTCGCTCATGTACCTGAGCGGTATCCTCGCCCTCCGTCGGCTTCTCGCGGTTCCTCCCCGGCCGGTGGCCCATGCGAACCGCTAGGCGTTGTCTTCTCGGCCTGGGCTTCCTGGTCTGTGGTGCGCCCAGCGCCCACGCCAAGACCTCCTGCGCGCTCAGCCGGGTGAGTGGCGTCTTTGAAACGGTCCGCGCTTTCGTCGTCCAGCAAATCGGTCCCGACGCCCAGAAGCCCAAGCCGCAGGCAATCCAGCCGGCTCCCGCCGGGGGACCATCGGTGGATCTGGGAGACCTGAGCCAGCCCGAGACGGTCGAGCGACGGCTTCGAGCCGCGGTTCCCGCCCCCCGCCCCGACCTCCAACTCACCATTCCCAACGGACAAGCGCGACTCGGCGATTTCTCGATCGGGTCGGCCGAGACCGTGACCGGCCACCTCCTGGTCGTGGGCGGCGACGCGAACGTCTACGGGAAGCTGCTGGGCAATCTCGTCACCATGGACGGCAACGTCGTGATGCACCCGGGCGGCGCGGTCTCGGGAGATATTCTGGCTCTGCACGGCGACGTGAAGGGCCAGGGCGGCGAGATCGGAGGCGAAGTCCGGACCCTCAACGCCGGAACCCAACCGCCCGCCCAACCGGCAACCGCCGGTTCAACGCTCGCGACCGTGGGCCGCAACGTCGCCGGCGTCTTCGGAGTGTTCTTCACGCTGCTCGCGCTGGGCGTCGGCGTGGTGATGTTCGCCCGCCCCAGTCTCGAGATCGTCTCCGACACCGTGTCCTACTCATTCGGCCGGTCGTTCGTCACCGGCCTGGTGGGCCAGATTCTGGTGCTGCCGACGTTCGGTATGCTCGTGGTAGGACTAGTGCTGAGCGTCGCCGGTATTCTGCTACTGCCGTTTGCCGTGGTGGTCTACGCCCTTCTCGTGATCCTGGGAGTAGTGGGCGGGTATCTCGCGGTGGCCCATGCCATCGGAGAGACCTACACCCGCCGGCGACTGGCCCGCGGAATGGTCGTCGGCTCGCCCAACAGCTATCGCTACCTGCTGGCCGGCCTGGTAGCCCTGTTTGCGCTCTGGGCTGCATGGTCGGTGATCGGCTGGGTGCCGGTGGCGGGGGAACTCGTGCGCGCAGCCGCCGTGCTGGTGACCTGGCTGCTCGGCACCGCCGGGTTCGGTGCGGCGCTGCTGAGCCGGGCGGGAGCGCGGCAGAGCTTCGCCGGTCGGCTCATTCCAGCCGAGGCGTTGACGGACGAGTATCTCTGGGCCACGCCGCAGGTCGGCGTGCCGGCCGTGCGGAGGCCCGAGACCGGCCGGGGTGCGCGCCCGGGGTCGCGACCCGACTCGGGTCGCTGAGCCTGATGCGCGCCGCGGGCCTCGCAGCGACGCTCGCCGTGGGCTGCGTCGGGGTCCTCCCGGCCCAGACGATGCGCCCCTTCGTCACCTTCCGCCAACTCCATGGAGAGACCCGGCTGGCCGCCCGGCTCGACTTCGCCGCGGGGCGCCTCCGCCTGGCACCCGGTCGCGCGACCGAGCTGTACCGCATGAGCCTTTCGTACGACGCCGACCGCTTCATTCCCCTGTCATACTACGAGTCGTCCGGGAACGCCGTCGCGCTGGGGGTGGACGCGGCGGGCGGCGCGGGGCTTCGGGTCGTCTCGCGCAACCAGCTCCGCCAGGAAGCCAGCGTCGAGCTGTCTCCTCGAGCCGATCTCTCCCTCATCATGTCGCTGGGCGCCGTCGAAGCGGACCTCGACGTCGGCGGCCTCCGAATCGCGGACCTTCGGCTCAAAGCGGGCGCTAGCCGCACCGTGCTCCGGTTCTCCGAGGCCAACCCGATTCATTGCGGCAGGGCAGACATCTCGGCCGGCGCCGCTGAGGTGTCCGTGCTCGAGCTGGGCAACAGCGGGTGCGACCGGCTCCGGGTGGAGGGCGGCATCGGCAGGATGACGCTCGATTTCAGCGGGGCCTGGAGCCGGTCTCAGCAAGCCGAATTAAATCTCGCGGTGACCGAGCTCAGGCTGCGCCTGCCGCGCAAGGTGGGCGTGCGGGTCACGATGGATCGATTCCTCGCCAGCTTCGAGCCGGACGGACTGGTGCGACAGGGAGGGGCGTGGGTGTCGCCCGGCTACGATAAGGCGGAGCGGCACCTCGATATTGCGCTGCAGACGGCGGTGGGGGCGGTTCGGGTGGACTGGACCCGCTGAGGCAGGCGCGGGCGGTCGCTGCTATGCTTGAGCGGGAGCGCACGGGAGGCTCGCATGTCACCGCTCGAGACACTGGGCTTCACCCTGGGAACCTCGTTCGCGGCCGGCCTGAATCTCTACGCCACGGTCGCGACGGCGGGTCTGCTCGACCATTACGGTGTCATCCACCTCCCGCCGCACCTCGCGGTCCTCGGACAGCCGCTGGTCTGGGGCATCGCTCTCGCGATCTTCGCCGTCGAGTTCGTGGCCGACAAGATCCCGCTGGTGGACAGCGTCTGGGATACCCTGCACACGTTCATTCGACCTCCAGCAGCCGCTCTGCTCGCGTACGGCTCGTTCGCCGACGTGCCCGAGCCCTGGAAGATCGGCGCCGCGCTCCTGGCGGGGAGCGTGGCGCTCACGTCGCACGGGGCCAAGGCGACCACCCGGGTGGCGGCGAACACCAGCCCCGAGCCGTTCACCAACTGGGCGCTCAGCGTCACCGAGGACGTGACCGCAGTCGGACTTTCCTGGCTCGCCGCGACCCACCCGGTCGTCACCGGCGCGATTGTGGCGGTGCTGGTGATCGGCTGCGGGCTGGTGATCTGGAAGCTTTGGGGATTTGCGAGAAAGGCCTTTGTGTCGCTGCGGACGCCAAGAGAGGTGACAGGTAACCGGTAAGAGGTGAGAGGTAAGAGGGGCCCCGCTTTCCCTCTCACCTCTTACCTCTCACCTCTTACTTCTTACCTCTCACCACGTCCAAGCGCACCCTCACTTCGCCCCCTACGCCCAGGCCGAGTCGGCGGGCGGCCGACCCGTTCCGCACGGCGATTTCGACCGCCCCATCCGACCCGAGATACGGGACCAGCGCGCCCACGGCGACGTCCGCGAAGGTTCGCCGGAGCGGACCGAGGCCGAGGTCCTCGACCTCGAGCGTGGCGTATGCGGGGACCTGCTCAGCGGTGAGGTTGGTGACCAGCGTCCCGAACCGATCGACGTACACCACCTCGCCGATCACGCTCTTGCCCTCGTACCGCGGCTCGGCGGTGGCCAGCCGTTCGGGTAGCCCGGTGAACCAGGTGCCCAGGGTCTCGAGTCGCACGCCGTTGGCCAGGGCCGCCGCCGCGGGAGCGAACACATCCCGCCCATGAAACGTCGCGGCCGCATCGGCCGGCACCCGCAGGACTACGATCTCGACCGGTGTGTCTCGAAGGACGTGGGTGAAGATGCCGTTGTCCGGGCCCACGAGATAATGGCCCCGCGCGCGCAGCGCGAGCGCGGCACGCGGCGTACCGACGCCCGGATCGACCACGGCGAGGTGAACGGTCCCGGCAGGGAATCGATGCCAGGCCCGCCCGAGGACATGGGCCGCGGCGCGGACGTCGCCCGGCGCGACGGCATGCGTGATGTCCGCCAGCACGACGCCCGGCGCGGCGGACAGCACGACCCCGCGCAGCTCGGCGACATAGGAGTCGCTCAGGCCGAAGTCCGTGAGAAGTGTTACGATCGCCATGGCGATAAACGGCAACGCTAGCCCCGAAGAATGGGCAGCGCGACCGGGCGACCGGCGGTCTTCTGCTGCAGCACCTCGGAGATGGCCTGCAGCGCCACGGCCGCAGGGGTCTTCGGCTGGGCCAGCACGATAGGGTGACCCTCGTCGGCCAGCTGGGCAAGACCGGGCTGTAGCGGGATCTGGCCGAGCAGCGGGGCGCCGATCTCGTCGGCCAGCCGGCTGCCGCCGCCGGCGGAAAAGAACTCGATCCGCTTGCCGGTGTCGGGATCGGTAAACCCACTCATGTTTTCCACCACGCCGATCACCGGGACGCCGACCCGTTCGAACATGCGGGCGCCGCGAAGGGCGTCACCGACCGCCATCTCCTGCGGGGTGGTCACGATGATGGCGCCGGCCACGTGCGTCGCCTGCACCAGAGAAAGCTGGGCATCCCCGGTGCCGGGGGGCAGATCGACGATGAAGTAGTCCAGCCGGCCCCAGTCCACGTCGCGGAGAAACTGCTGCACCACCTTCATGATGATCGGACCGCGCCAGATGGCCGGGGCGTCCCGCTCGACCAGGAATCCGAGCGACATCAGCTTGACCCCGTAGGCGGCGAGCGGCTGGATTTTGCCGGCGATCACCTGCGGGCGCTCGGACACGCCGAACATCCGGGGAATGTTGGGACCGTAAATGTCGCCGTCCATCAGTCCAACCGCGTGGCCCGCCGTAGCCAGCGCGACGGCCAGATTGGCCGATACCGTGGACTTGCCGACCCCGCCCTTTCCCGACGACACCGCGATGATCCGTCCAAGATTCGGCTGCTCCACCGGGGCAGCGGGCGGCGGAGCGACCGGCGAGGCTCCCGGTGGCGCGTGAGTGGAACCGGCGGGGCCCGCGGGGTCCACCACGGTGATCTTCACGTCCTCCCGGCGCACGCCTTCGATCGCGGCCACCGCGGCGCGGGCCTCGCGCACCAGGGTGGCCGGGTCCTCACGAGAGAGGAGGAAGGTGAACGACACCTTGCCGTCGTCCGTGACCGCGAGATCCCGGACCATGCCGGCAGAGAAAAGATCGGCCTCGAGACGGGGATTGCGGATACGGGCGAGCGCGGAGATAACGCGGGCTTCCAACGATTCGGCCACAGGGGTCCTCAGACCGCTTCCACCGACTTCACCTCGGGCACCATTTCGCGCAGGCGGAGCTCGATACCCTGCTTCAGGGTCACGGTCGAAGCAGAGCAGCCGTGACAGGTCCCGCCGAGGCGCAGCAGGAGCCGACCGTCCTGCTCGTCAAAGTCGATCACCTCCACCTGCCCCCGGTGCGAGGCGATGTAGGGTCGCAGCGTATCTAGTGTGCGCTCAATGCGTTCGATCGTATCCATGAGCCGGCTCAGTTAATTCCTACAGTCTCATTCGGCAATATAAGACGCGGATGGCGGCGGTCAAAGCCGCCCGTCCTCCGCCAGATAGGCTCGCGCCGCTCCCAGCACAGTCCCCTGAACCTCCGCCAGACTTCCCGGCAGGGCCAAGCCCGCCGCTTTGGTGTGCCCCCCGCCGCCAAAGCGTTTTGCGAACGCGGCGACGTCCACGCTTCCGATCGATCGAAGGGAGACCTTCACCCGTCCCTGCGAGACCTCGCGGAACAGCAGTGCCATGCGCACGCCGTCGATGGAGCGGGGAAACTCCACCACCCCGTCGAGGTCATCCGACGACACACCCAGCCGCTCGATGGCGCCGGGCGGCACCGTGACCCACGCCAGCCCGACATCGGGCTCCACCACGAGCGTCTGCAGCGCCTCGGCAAACAGCCGGGGGCGGCCCTCCGGGGCGCGAGCATAAACGTCGAGATAGATCTGCTCCGGGTCGACCCCGGTCTCGAGCAGCTCGGCCGCGATCCGCAAAGTGCGAGGATGGGTGTTGCTGAACCGGAACCCGCCGGTATCCGTGAGCAGCGCGACGTAGAGGGCCCGCGCCGCTCCCTGGGTGATCGACCACCCGTTGGCCACGGCGAGCTCGAAGACGAGCTCTCCGGTGGCGGCGGCCGACGGATCGAGGTATCGAGGACCGTCCGGCAGCGAGCCCGGACTCACGTGGTGGTCGATGCACGCGACCGGCACGCCCCGGTCTCGCACCGTCTCGGCCAGCATGCCGAGCCGGCCCAGGTCCGAGATGTCGAGGACGATGATCAGGTCCGCCCGGCGAAGCTCCTTGACGGCCTCGGGCGTGCGATCGACGCCGGGCAGGTCCTCCAGCAGGAAGCGGAACCGCGGCGGGGTGGGCGACGGATTGGTGATCGCGACGTCGAGGCCCTGCGCGCGGAGCAAGTGCGCGAGCCCCGTTTCGCTCCCGATCCCGTCGCCGTCGGGGTTGACGTGGGTGGTGAGACAGATCCGCTGGCCGGGGTGTAAGGCCCCCGCGAGGGCGGTGGCGGCATCGCGGTCGGCGTCGGTCAGCGCGTAGGGCATGCAGAAACAGTAAGCAGTGAAAAGTAAAAAGTGAAAAGGGACTCCCATCGTAACCGGAGTCCCCTTTCACTGTTCACTTTTCACGCTGTTGTTTGGCTCCCCACCTTCGAGTGCCGCCTCCCGTACAGGAAATAGATCGCAAGGCCGATCGCCATCCAGACGACGAGCCGGGCCCAGGTGTCTTTGGGGAGCTGGACCATCAGATAGACGCATGCCAGGATCCCGAGGAACGGCACGACGGGAACCCACGGGGTTCGGAACGGCCGGGGGCGGTCGGGATCGGTGTACCGCAGGACGAGGACGCCGGCGCAGACGATCGCGAAGGCGAGCAGAGTGCCGATTGACACGAGCTCGCCCAGGAGGCCGATGGGCAGGAGCCCGGCCATCGCCATCGCGAACACACCGGTGAGCAGGCTCGCCAGCCACGGAGTACGGAACCGAGGATGCACCGCCGCGAACACCGGCGGCAGCAGGCCGTCCTTCGACATGGTGTAGAAGATGCGCGGTTGACCGAGAAGCATCACGAGAATCACCGAGGTGAGCCCCGCAATCGCGCCGATCTTCACGATCGGACGCAGCCACGCGAGACCGGGACCGGCGGCATTGACCCCGACCGCGATGGGATCCGGCACGCTGAGCTCGGTGTACTTGACGATGCCAGTGAGGACGAGCGCGACCGCGATGTAGAGCACGGTGCAGATCGCGAGTGAGCCGAGGATGCCGATCGGCATGTCGCGCTGCGGCTTCTTGGCCTCCTGCGCAGCGGTGGAGACGGCGTCGAAGCCGATGTACGCGAAGAAGATCACGGCCGCGCCGCGCAAGATGCCGCTCATTCCGTACTTCCCGGGGCCTACTTGCGGGGGTACGAACGGAACCCAATTGTCCCGGTTGATGTACGCCAGCCCGAACCCGATGAAGAGCAGGACCACCGTGACCTTGATGACCACGATGATGTTGTTGAACGTCGCCGATTCACTGATGCCGATGATGAGGAGTATGGTGATGAAGGCTACGATGAACATGGCGGGGAGGTTGAGGACGGCGCCGGTGGATGACCAGCCCTCGGTGAACAGTTGCCACACGTTCCACCATTTCGCGTCGGGGACCACCGTGTGTACGTAGGGAGCCGCCGTGAACTGCGCCGGGATGGTGATGCCGAGGTCTTTCAGGAACGATACGACGTAGCCGGACCAGCCGACCGCGACGGTCGAGGCCGCAAAGAGGTACTCGAGGATCAGGTCCCACCCTATGATCCAGGCGATGAGCTCACCCAGCGTCGCATAGCCGTAGGTGTACGCTGATCCGGCGATGGGGATCATCGAGGAGAACTCGGCGTAGCACAGACCGGCCAGCGCGCAGGCAGTTCCCGCAAGCACGAACGACCAGACGATCGCCGGACCGGCGTAAGCGGCGGCCGCCTGGCCGGTGAGCACGAAGATGCCGGCGCCGATGATGGCGCCGATGCCGAGAAACACGAGATTGACCGGGCCCAAGGCGCGCTTGAGGCTGTGGTCAGTGGCGACCTCGGCCTGCAGGCCCGCGATGTCCTTGCGGCGGAAGAGGCTCATCGGTTGTCCGGGGTGAGGGGAGACTACGTGAAAAGTGAAAATTGAAAAGTGAAAAGGAGTTCCAGTTTCGAGCGGATCCACCTTTTCACTTTTTACTTTTCACTGTTTACGCTTTTCATGCACTGTAATTGGGTGCTTCCCGCGTGATGGTCACATCGTGGGGGTGGGACTCGCGAACGCCGGCCGTCGTGATGCGGATCAGCTCGACCTCGCACTGGAGCCCGGCAATGTCGGCCACGCCGACGTAGCCCATGCCGCTCCTCAGCCCGCCTACCATCTGGTACAGCACGTCGGCCACCGGACCCTTGTAGGGGACCCGGCCTTCGATCCCTTCGGGCACCATCTTGGTGGAGGTCATCTCCCCTTCCTGGAAGTAGCGATCGGCGGAGCCGTCCTGCATGGCGGACAGGCTGCCCATGCCGCGGATCATCTTGTAGCGGCGGCCTTCGGCCAGGATCGCCTCGCCCGGACTCTCCTCGGTACCCGCGAGCATGGACCCCATCATGGCGGAGGACGCCCCGGCGGCGATCGCTTTCACCACGTCGCCCGAATACTTGATGCCCCCGTCGGCAATGATGGGCACGTCGCCGGCGCCGCGGACGGCATCCATGATGGCGGTAACCTGCGGAACGCCGACTCCGGTGACGACCCGGGTGGTGCAGATGCTTCCGGGCCCGATTCCGACCTTGACGGCATCGGCGCCGCGACGCACCAGCTCGCGGGCCCCGGACTCGGTCGCCACGTTGCCCGCCACCAGCTGAACGTCGGGGAATCCTTCGCGCACCGCGTCCACCGTCGCCAGCACGCCTTCGCTGTGCCCGTGGGCGGAGTCGATGACGAGCACATCGACGCCGGCCGCGACCAGCGCCCCGGCCCGGGCCAACGTATCGGGCGCCGCTCCCAGGGCCGCCGCCACCCGGAGGCGTCCGTGGTGGTCCTTGTTGGCGTTGGGATGCTCCCGCCGCTTGAAGATGTCCTTGACCGTGATCAGCCCCTTCAGCACGCCGCGCTGATCCACCACCGGCAGCTTCTCGATCCGGTGCCGCGCCAGGATCCGCTCGGCTTCTTCGAGATCGGTGCCGACGGGCGCGGTGACCAGCTTGTCCTTGGTCATGGCTTCGCGAATGGGCTGATCGAGGTTCCGCTCGAACTGGAGATCGCGGTTGGTGATGATCCCGATGAGCCGGCCGTCGCCGTCCACGATCGGCACCCCGGAGATCTTGAACCGCCGCATCAGCGCGTAGGCCTCGCGCACCGGGCGATCGGGGCCGAGAGTGATGGGATTCAGAATCATCCCGCTCTCACTCCGCTTGACCCGGTCGACCTCGGCCGCCTGGCGCTCGATCGACATGTTCTTGTGGACCACGCCGATGCCGCCGGCACGAGCCATGGCGATCGCCATGTCGGCCTCGGTGACCGTGTCCATGGCGGCGGAGACCAGCGGGATGTTGAGCGGGATGGTGCGGGTGAGACGGCTTTGGATCGAGACCTCGCGGGGGTGCACCGTGGAGTGCCGGGGCACCAGGAGTACGTCGTCGAAGGTCAGTCCGGCAGTCTGGCGGATACGACTCATGCGCACTCGAAGGTCAGATGCACGACGGCCCGCCGACGTCCAAGTAGAACGCAGGGCGGGCCGAGACGGTTGCGGGGCGCCATCCAGAAGGATGGCGGCGGGTCCCGGCGAAATCAAGGTGCGGCGCGCCGCCAGATGCCGTAGACCGGCACGCCCAGCAGCACGACGAGCAAGCCCAAACCGGAATACAGCCGCTGCTTCGGGTCCAGCAGCAGCACGATCAGAATGAACCCGGTCGCAACGATGTAGAGCGCCGGCAGGTACGGATAGCCGACGGCCTTCACCGGCCGGGGCAGGTCCGGTCGCAGGCGGCGCAAGCGGAACAGGGCCACCCCGGTGAGGAGATAGAAGAGCAAGGCCGCAAAGATGACGTAGTTGAGCAGGTCGCTATAGGTGCCGCTGACGCACAGCACCGTGGTCCACAGGGCCTGGGCGATCAGGCCGAACACCGGCGTGCGGAACTCCGGGTGCAGCTCGCCGGCGGAACGGAAGAACAGCCGATCGCGGGCCATCGCGTAGTAGACCCGCGCCCCCGCCAGGATCAGCCCGTTGTTGCAGCCGAAGGTGGAGACCAGAATGGCGATCGCCATGACGACGGCGCCCGGCGGCCCGAGCATCACTTCCATGGCGGCGGTGCCCACCCGATCCTGCGCCGCGTGCTGGATTCCGCGCGCCAGAACGTCGGCGCCGTTGGGGTCGCCGTGAAACGGGAGCACGCTGAGATAGGCAACATTCGCGACCACGTACAGCAGACTCACCAGGCCGGTGCCGAGCGCGAGCGCCAGCGGCAGGTTCCGGCGAGGGTTGCGCACCTCCGCCCCGGCGAACGTGACGTTGTTCCAGGCATCGCTCGAGAACAGCGAGCCGACCATCGCCGCGCCGAGCACCGGCAGCACCGCGAGGCTCCAGGGCCCGGTGCCCCAGAACGAGCCGAAGTTCGCGGCGGCCACGTCGGGCCGGCGAAACACCGTGAGCCCCAGCAGAATGAGCGCAATCAAGGCGCCCACCTTCGCCAGCGTAAAGACGGTCTGGATCGCCGCCCCCAGCCGCACGCCCCGGACGTTGACCCCCGTGAGCACCCAGACCATGACGATCGCCACCACGCGCTGCGGCGACAGACCCAGCTGAACGGTCCCGCTTCCCGGCATGTGGAACGAGCCGAGCTTGAGAAAGACTTCTGGTGTGAGGCTCGGGATCAGGACCCCGAGAAAACGCCCGAAGGCCACGGCGACGGCGGCGATGGTCCCGCTCTGGATGACCATGAAGAGGGTCCAGCCATACAGGAACCCCGCCGACGGGGCCAGGCCCTCGCGCAGGAAGACGTACTGGCCGCCGGCGTTGGGCATCATCGCCGCGAGCTCGACGTAGGCGAGCGCACCGGTGACCGTGATGGCGCCGGTGATGGCCCAGACCAGGAGCAGCCCTCCGGGCCCGAGCGCCGATACCTGTCGGCTGATGTCCGCGGAGACGATGAAGATCCCCGACCCGATCATGGAACCCACGACCAGCGAGACGGCGGCGAGCGGGCCGATGCCCCGGACGAACTGCGACTCGTCGGTGAGGGGCGGCGCGCGAACCTCAGCGGGTGCGGCCATAGGAGAGTAAGAGGTGAGAAGTGAGAAGTAAGAAGTAGAAGTAAGAAGTAAGAGGGGAGAGGTGAGAGGGAATCAGGTCGTTCCCGGCTCGCGCTCGGACGGGGGGCGGGGCGGCAGTGGCTGGCTGCTCGGAGTTTCCGCCGCGCGCACCGCTTCCTCCACCACCGCCTGGCCGGCAGCGGCGAGACCTCGCATCACTTTCGCCGCGCTGTCCATCAGCCCCATCGTGCCGCTGATGGCCTGCAGCGGGAGCTTGCCCGCCCGCATGGTGTCCTCGACCGTCTCGGTGAGGCGGGCGAGCAGGCCGGTGGGGCGGGCGCGCTCGGCGTATTTGCTGGAGAGAAATTCGATGTAGTCGAGTAGCTCGTACGCGCGCTCGTCGCTCAACGTTTCGAGCGCGCGGAGGATACGTTGGCGGAGGAGGTCATTCATCGAGAAGCCGATGCCTAGTGGGCCGTCCTCACTTGCCAGCCATTCCACTCACCACACTTGCCAACTCAACCACCGGCGTCGCCAGATACTTGGTGCGCGGGGCCTTGATCGTCACCCGCAGCACCAGTTCCTGAAGCGGCGGCAGGTTCTGAAACTCGAGCGCCTGCTGGCGCGGAAGGATGACGTACACGAAGCCGGGCTCCGGCAAGGGACCCCGGGTAAGCAGGAAGGGCTGCCCCGCCGGGAGCTCCGACCGCAGCTCGTCCGCCGTCTGGATCGCGATGAACTGAACTCGCCACTCGACCACCTGGCCGACGAAGCGCTGCGGCTCCGCCCGCACCTCTGCGGCGGACACGCCGACGAGCGCACCCTCCGCGGCGGGTTTGAGGTCCGCTTCGCGCATCCACCCTTCGAATCGCACGCGAACCCAGTCGCCGGCGCGCCCAACCACGCGCGCGCCGGTTCCGGGCTCGAGCGTGCCGACCCGCCCCCCTTCCGGCGCGACGGCGAGCGGTGCAGTGCGCGCCACCTCGACCCGCGCGTCTCCGGCATCGCCGGCCACCACTTCCGGCGGGGCGGAGGGGGCGGGGGCACGCTTGGTTCCAGCTTGCGACTGAGGGATTTGGCGAGGGGACGGGCCCGCCGAGGCGCGTGGAGCCGCCGGGTTCTGGCGAGGCGTGAGCGCCGCGGTCTCGAGCGGCGCGGCGAGCGACCGCTTTCGCACCCAGCCGGTGCGCTTCACATGCCACCACCCGCTTCGGCTTCCGATCTTCCGCAACAGGGTGCCCCGCTGCAGCCGGGCAACGACTGTCCCGTTGGGCTCCGCTCGCATGTTCTCGCCATCGGTAGCGCTCACCGCGAGATCGAACCCGTCCCGCGTGGTCGGGCCGACGGAGGACCGGACGATCCAACCGGTGAGAGTGACCTCCGCCCAGCCGCCCTCGGCCCTGCCAAGGCTCACGGTCGCCGCTTCGGTGAGGGTCCCGAGCAACGCGCCACCGCTGCCACGGCGCAACTCGGTTTCGCCGCTCAGGACGCTGCGCGCTTGCGCCATGAGAGGCACTGCAACCACCAGGCCGAGCGCGAGCGCGCAGGCTGGTAGCCGGCGGAGGGCGGGACTAGATTGCGGCGCTTGATTCACTGTGGCGCATAGTAGAGTCCGTGGAGAGCCATGTCAAACCGAAGCGCGCGCCGCCCGGTGCTGCTCGTCGTCCTCGACGGCTGGGGCTATCGGGAGGTGCGCGAGGGCAACGCCATCGAGCTCGCCAACACGCCCGCCTGGCACGGACTGTGGTCATCGATGCCTCGGACGCTGCTCGAGGCAAGCGGGCTCCGCGTAGGGCTGCCACCGGGCCAGATGGGCAACAGCGAGGTTGGCCACCTGAACCTGGGCGCCGGCCGGGTCGTGCCCCAGGATCTGGTCCGCATCTCCCAGAGCATCCAGTCCGGCGAGTTCTACCAGCTTGAGCCGTTGGTGGACCTGGCCGGCTTCCTCCGCCAGAGCGGCGGGACGCTGCACCTGGTGGGACTGCTCGGCCCGGGCGGCGTGCACGCGCTCGACCGGCATCTGCTCGCCTGCATCGAGCTCGGGGTCCGGCTCAAGGTGCCGGCGATCGCGATTCACGGTTTCCTCGACGGCCGGGACGCGCCGCCCACGCTGGGGGCGGAAGTGGTGCGGACGCTGCTCCAGGACATGCGGCGCATCGCGGGAAGCCGGGTGGATGTCGCCACGCTGTGCGGCCGCTACTACGCGATGGACCGTGACCGCCGCTGGGAGCGCACCAAGATCGCCTACGACGCGATCGTGCACGGCGCGGGCGACGCGATCACCCACCCGGTGCTCGCGGTGCAGGCGGCCTACCAGCGGGGTGAGACCGACGAGTTCGTGAAGCCGCTCATCCACCATCGCGACGGGGCGCCGGTGGCCCGGGTCCGCACCGGGGACGGTGTGCTGTTCTTCAACTACCGCAGCGATCGGATGCGACAGATCGTGGCCGCGCTCTGCCTCGACAGCTTTACCGGATTCGATGTGCGCGATCGTCCGGTGCTGCGCGGCGTCACCATGACGCAGTACGATCAGACTTTCCCGATTCCTCCGGCCTTCCCGCCGTTCACCCTCGCCCGCATCCTGGCCGAAGTGCTGGCCGACGCCGGGATGACCCAGTTCCGGACCGCGGAGACCGAGAAGTATCCTCATGTGACCTACTTCTTCAACGGCGGGTTCGAGCCGCCCTATCCCAGCGAGGAGCGTTGCCTCATTCCCTCGCAGCGAGTCGCCACCTATGACCTCGCCCCCGAGATGAGCGCCGTCGGCATTACCGACGTCCTCTGCCGTACGCTGGAGTCCCAGGCGCACGACTTCATCCTCTGCAACTTCGCCAACGCCGACATGGTCGGCCACACCGGCGTGATGCCGGCCGTCATCCAGGCGGTCGAAACGGTCGATCGCTGCCTCGACCGGGTGTTGCAGAGCGCGGAGAAGGCAGGCGCGAGCGTCCTGGTCACGGCCGACCACGGCAACGCGGAGACCATGATCGATCCGCACACCGGTGGAGTACACACCGCGCACACCACCAATCCCGTCCCGTTCGTCGCGATCCGCGGAGAATGCGCCGAGCTGCGATCGGGCGGGGCGCTGTGCGATGTGGCCCCCACGGTGCTCGGTCTGCTCGGCCTGGAGCAGCCGGCCGAGATGACCGGACGCGATCTCCGCCAGTGCTGAATCCCCTGCGGCTCGCCGCCGCCCTGGGCGCGCTGGCGCTCGTGTGTCCTCCCATCGCGCTGGGCCAGGTAGGGCACCCGCCGCAGAGCAGTCCCTATCACGATCTCGACAAAGGCAGCAGCTTCACGTTCGTCGGCGGCCGGCTGCTCGGCGACGGCGGACGACTCGGCGTCGGCCCCAACAGCGGCTACACCTTCGGGGCCCGTTTCGATCTGCGCGCGGCGCGGGCCCTCTCCATCGGACTGGGCGTCGAGCGGGGCAACCTGGAGCGGCTGATCATCGATCCCACCCAGGCAACGAGTCAGCGGGTAACCGGGCCGGTGGACCAAAACGTCACCATGGTGGAGGGGCTGGTCACGTTGAACCTGACCGGCGGCAAGACCTGGCACGGGTTCGCGCCGTTCGTTGGATTGGTCGGCGGCGCGGCCTTTGGTACCCGCATCCCCGCGGACACCAGCGGGTACAACTTCGGCACCAAGGGTTTCTTCGCGCCGGCCACCGGGTTTCGCCTCTTTCTGGGCGACCGGCTGCACATCCGCGGCGAGGTCCGAGGCCTCTTCTGGAAGCTTTCGTACCCCACTAGCTTCCGCAGCGGGACCAATCCCGTCACGGCTGATGCAAAGGAGTGGAACCTGGCCCCGTGGTTCGTGGTCGGACTGGGCTTCATCCTCTAGCTGCGCGGGCCATGCCGACCACGCTCACTCGTACCGTGAGCTTCTTTGCGCTTCACCGGCTCTATCGCCCCGAGTGGAGCCCGCAGCAAAACCAGCAGGCTTTCGGGGCGTTGTCCCAAGAGCCACCGCACGGACACCAATACAGCTGCGCCGTGACGGTGGCGAGCGGTCCGCAGGCACCCGCCGATCTGCTGGTCGATCTGGCTGAGCTGGACCGCATTCTCGAGGAGGAAGTGGTCCAGCCCGTTCGAGGGCAAATACCTCAACCGCGACCTGCCCGCGTTCGCCCGGACCCTGCCCACCTGCGAAGCCTTGGCTGAGCACTTCTTCCGCCGTATCGCGCCCCGCCTCCCGGGCGGAGCGACCCTCGAGCGGGTCCGCGTCTCCGAGGACCCTACCCTCTATGCCGACTGCACCGGACTCGCCTGATCTCGCTCGCCCGGCCAAGCGCGGAGGCCGCATGTCGGGCCACGCCGCCGTCGAGGAGGTCGCGGTGTGGCTGGAGGTGAACGGCCGCCCCGCGGTGACCTGGATGTGCACCCCGGCGCAGCTCGAAGAGCTCGCCGTGGGTTGGCTCCATGGCGAGGGGTACATCGAGGTCCTCGAAGAGGTCCGGCTCCGTCCCTGCGCGACTGATCTCGGATTCTGGGCCGAGGTGCCGGCCGCGAGACTCGCGGCGGTCCAGGCCGAAGGCCGCCGGCCGGTGCTGGCGTCCGGTTGCGGCGCGGTGTCCACGTTTCTCGCCGATCCGGGGACCGTGCAAGCTCAGCCGCCCCGCGGCGCTCCACCACCCTCCCCCGAGCACCTGCGCGCGCTCTTCAAGCAGCTGTTCGCGCAGGGCGAGCGCTACAAGGACACCGGCGGGATCCACGCTGCGGCACTGGCCGATGGGACCGAGCTCATCGCGCACGCCGAGGACATCGGCCGGCACAACGCCGTAGACAAGGCGATCGGCGGCGCGCTCCTGAGCCGGCACGTGATCGCCGAGCTCGGGCTGCTCGTGACCGGCCGCATTTCCGCGGAGCTCGCGTTCAAGGCAGCGCGAGCGGGGATCGCGTGGGTGGCCACGCCCTCGGTGCCGTCCACCCTGGCCGTGGAGATCGCGCGGCGGAGCGGCATGACGCTGGTCGGCCGGGCAGTGAGCGGAGAGCCGCAAGTCTGGGAGGCGGGCCGGCGGGCAGGCGGGCAGCGACGTCGGGGGCTCGAGCTGACACCGGAACCGCTGTCCGCCCCCCCGCCCGTCCGCCTGCCCGCCCGAGGGGCGGTGTTGGCGGGGGGAGGAGCCACCCGCTTCGGCGGGCGGCCCAAGGGGCTCGAGGTGATCGGCGGCGAGCGGATTCTCGACCGCCTCGTGTCGGTCTTCGAGCGAGCACTGGGCTCAGCACCCCTGCTGGTCGCCAACGCGCCCGACGCGAGCGGCTGGCGGCCGGATCTCCGGGTCGTGCCCGATGTCCGCTCCGGTCTCGGATCGCTGGGGGGGATCTACACGGCAGTGCTCGAGGCACGGGCGCCGGTGGTCTGCATCGCCTGGGATATGCCGTTCGTGACGGCCGAGCTGGTGCAGGCGCTCGCGGCGGGCCTCGAGGAGTACGACGCGTTCCTGCCGGAGAGCGACAGCCGGCGAGGGGTCGAGCCGCTCTGCGCCGGGTACGCGCCGGTATGCGCCGACGCGATCGCCGCCAGCCTCGATGCGGGCGACTTGCGGGCGATCGGCTTCCACCGGTCGATCCGGGTGGGCCGGCTGCCGCTCGAGGCGGTGCGGCGGCTCGGCGATCCGGCCCGGCTCTTCTTCAACGTCAACACCGCGGACGATCTTGCGAAGGCAGACGCGCTCCGCTGATGCGCATCCTCTCGGTGATCGGGCGGAAGAACGCGGGCAAGACGACGCTCACCGTGGCGCTTGCCGCCGAGCTGGTGCGCCGGGGCCGGCGGGTGATGACGATCAAGCATGGGCATCATCCAGCCGACGTCGATCGGCAGGGCACCGACACCTACCGCCACTTCCACGAAGGGCGGGCCGAGCGCACCCTGATCGCGGGGCCCGCCATCCGGGTGTTGTTCGAGCGGACCGCCGACGACTACGATCCCATCGGCCTTGCCCGGCGTTACATGGACGGCGCCGATCTGGTCCTGTGCGAAGGCTTCAAGCGCACGGCGCTGCCCAAGATCGAGGTGTGGCGCCGGGGCCTCGGAGGTCCCCCGCTCCATGAGCCCGCTGCGGCCAACGCAACGGAGTGGCTCGCCCTCGTGACTGACGACCGCGACCTCGGCATCGCGCCTCGTTGCCCGGTGCTTTCGTTCAACGACACCAATTGGCTTCAGACCCTGGCAAATCTGGCATGGGAGCGCGCGCTGGTTCTGTAAGCGACACCGGCCTCGCCGCAGCGGAGGCGGCCCGCCGGATTCTGGCGGACGTGCGGCGCCAGCCGGCGCTCCGCGTCCCGCTCGACGACGCGCTCGGCAGCGTGCTCGCCGAGGACGTCGTGAGCCCGCTCGATATCCCCGCGTGGACCAACTCCGCCATGGACGGCTATGCGGCCAGAGGTGCCGACGTTCGCGGCGCCTCCCAGGCGGCGCCGGTCCGGCTACGCGTAGTCGAGGAGCTTCCCGCCGGCCGGTTCCCCTCCCGCTCCATCGGCGCGGGCGAATGCGCCCGCATCTTCACCGGCGCACCCCTGCCGGACGGAACCGACAGCGTGATCCGGCAGGAGGACACCGATCAGGGGCGAGACTTGGTCGCGATCTTCAAGGATCGCGACATCGGTGTGAACATCAGGAAGGTGGGCGAGGACATCCGGAAGGGCGAGATCGTGCTTGAGGCCGGCGCCGCCCTCGGGCCGGCCCAGTTGGGCGTACTTGCGTCGCTCGCAGTCGCGCATCCGCTGGTCTATCGCAGGCCCCGGGTCGCCATTCTCGGAAGCGGCGACGAGATCGTGGACGTCGACCAGCCGGATGCCATCCTGAGCGGGCGCAAGATCGCCAGCAGCAATACTCATACGCTGGTGGCGCTGGTCCGTCAGACGGGCGGGGAGCCGGTGAATCTCGGGATCGCGCGCGACACGCCGGAGAGCCTGCGGGAGCACTTGCGGCGCGCGCTCGACTGCGATCTCCTGGTCACGACCGCCGGCATCAGCGTGGGCGAGCACGACTTCGTGCGGACCGTGCTGGACGAGCTGGGGGCGGAGCAACGCTTCTGGAAGCTCCGGATGCGCCCGGGTGCACCGGTGGGCTTCGGGCTCCTGCGCGAGATCCCCTGGATCGGCCTGCCCGGCAATCCGGTGAGCACGATGGTGACGTTTGAGCTGTTCGTGCGCCCCGCGATCCGGGTCATGTGCGGTCATCGGTTGCCGTTCCGGCGATCGCGGACCGTCCGGGCGGCCGAGCCCATTACGCTCAAGCCCAAGCTGCAACACTTCCTGCGTGCGGTCGCCACGGAAACGCCCACCGGCATCGAGGCGCGGCTAACCGGCCCGCAGGGATCGGGAATTCTCACGTCCATGGTGCGCGCCAACGC
>DASQPE010000247.1:0-19909 GCA_035644115.1 Gemmatimonadales bacterium | reverse complement strand
GCACCATCTCGTTCGGGCAAGGTGGCTTCGCCGTGACCCGGCCCTGCCCGCAGTGCCGCGGGCGCGGCAAGATCCCGTCGGAGGAATGCCCGACCTGTCACGGCGCTGGAGAAGTGCGCAACGAGCGGCGGGTGGCGATCACCGTGCCGCCGGCGACCGAATCGGGGACCAAGGTGCGCCTCAAGGGCCAGGGATTGCCGGGGCGCTCGGGCCAGCCGGCGGGCGACCTGCTGGTGACCTTCCAGGTCCAGCCCGACCGGTTCTTCCGGCGCGAAGGGCTCGACGTCGTATGCGAGGTACCCATCAACCTGGCGCAGGCGGTGCTCGGCACCCGGCTCCGGGTGCGCACGCTCGACGGCAAGAAGGTGATGCTCAAGATCCCGGCCGGGACTCAACCCGGGCGCCGGTTCCGGATCAAAGGACTGGGAGTCGAAAAGAACGGCCGGCGGGGGGATCAGCTGGTCGAGATCCGGGTAACGGTGCCTGAGCGGCTTTCCCCAGAACAGCAGGAGCTCATCAAGCGGTTCGCCGAGGCAGGCGGGATGGGGTACTGAGGCTTTCTCCGCTGCGCTTGTTCGGCCTGCTCGCCGCCGCGATCGGCCTGGGCGCGCGCCTCCGGTCCTACTTTGCGGCTCGCTCGCTGTGGTACGACGAGCTGCTTCTCGCGTCCAACCTCGTCGAGCGCTCCTGGCTCGAGCTGGCTCGACCGCTGCACTTCAACCAGAGCGCGCCGATCCTGTTTCTCTGGATCGAGCGCGGGTTCATTGCCTTCGGGGGGCCCAGCGAGCTTGCGCTCCGGGCGCTCCCGCTGGTGTGTGGCATTGCGCTGCCGGTGGGATTGTGGCTGGTCGGCACCAGGATTCTCGGGACCCGAGACGCCGCGTTTCCCGCGATCTTCGCGTTTCTGTCAGTGCCCCTGATCTATTACTCGAACGAGGTCAAGCAATACGGCGTCGATGCCTTCGTAACCGTGGCGCTGGTCGCCTTGGCCGTCCAGCTGCTCGAGAAGCCCGCGTCGAGTGGCCGCTGGTGGCTGCTGGCGGTGGGAAGCACGTGCCTGCTCTGGCTCTCCCAGCCCGCGACGTTCATCGCGACCGGGGTCGCGGGGGCGTTGGTTTTGAGCCCGAAGATTCGCAGCACTCCCGGGTGGCCCGTCAGGACCGCCGCCATCGGCCTGGCATGGGTCCTGACCTTTGGCGGTCTGTACCTGACGGTCTACCAGGCCGCGGCCCACAACCCCAACCTGCTCAAGGACTGGTCGAGCGGCTTCCTAGACCTGCACGCCCCTGATTTCGTAGACCGGGTCTACCGCCACCTGAGTGCGGCGCTGGTGAGCCCGGTGCCCATCGACCTGGAACCGCTCCCCCTCTGGCTCATCGCGCTGGCGTACGTGGCGGGCGTCGTCCGCGTCGCGCGGGTCCACAGCCTCTCGGTGGCGGCGCTGCTGGTGCTTCCGCAGATTGCCCTCGCAGCCGCATCCGCGCTTGGCAAATACCCGTCCGCGACGCGGTTTCTATTGTGCACCGCGCCGCTGACGTTTCTGGTGTACGGATCGTTTCTGGGGCTGATCCTGGACCTGGTCCCGCAGTCGGCCCGTCGGATCGCTGCTGCCGCCCTGGGTGGCATCGTGCTCGCGCTGAGCGCCGGTCCCGCCCTCGACGTGCTGATCGACCCGCCGCCGCGCGAGGAGACGAGACCACTGATCCGCGAGCTGGAGCGGGGCGCCGCCGGGGACCCGATCTATGTCGCAGGGGGTGCCCGGTACGCCTGGTCGTTCTACACCCAGTACTTCTCGGCGGCCCGTTCTGGGCCTGCCCCCACGTCCGGGCGAGCCTGGCCCAATCAGATCGTGGGAGCGTTCCCCGCGACCCGGTGGGATCCGCGCCTCGGCTGGCTCCGAACCGCCCCGCGCGCCGGATGGGCGGAGAGCGAAGTGGCTCGGATGGACTCGATCGCACGCCCTACGGTGTGGGTCCTGGCGACTCACATGAACGACGTGGTTATCGCCAGCCTGTTGGACACCGCGCGCCAGGCGGGCGCCCGGATCGTGTATGCTCACCTCGAGCCCGGCGCGGCGCTGTACCGGCTGCGGTTCCCCCGCTGAGCCCAGGGCGATCGCCCGGCGCGAGGAAGCTTACGGCCGCACGCTCTCTGCCAGCGTTCGATGGGTCGCCCGCTCGGTTTCCGGACTGGACGGGCGCCGCTGCTGGTAGGTCCCGTCGGCGCGCAGCTCCCACGCCTGGCGGTTGTCGCTCCACATGAGCTCGAGCAACGTGCGGATGGTTTGCCGGTGGGCCGGGTTCAGGATGGGAAAGACGCATTCGATCCGCCGGTCCAGGTTACGGGGCATCCAGTCGGCCGAACCGACGTAGACCTCCTCCTGTCCACCGTTCAGGAAATAGAACGCGCGCGAGTGCTCGAGAAAGCGGCCGATGATGCTGATCACCCGGATGTTCTCGCTCACACCGGCGAGGCCCGGGCGGAGGCAGCAGATCCCCCGCACAATGAGATCGATGGACACGCCCGCCCGTGACGCCTCGTACAGCGCCGCGATGATGTCCGCGTCGACCAGGGCGTTCATCTTGGCGAAGATGCGGGCGGGGCGACCGGCTTCCTTGTGCCGGATCTCGCGCCGGATCATCTCGATGAAGCGTTCCCGCATCCCCCGCGGTGCGACGATCAGCTTGCGGTAGCCCGAGGGCTGGGCAAAGCCGGTCAGGACGTTGAAGAGATCGGTCAGGTCGGCACCAAGCTCGGGGTCGTCGGACAGCAGGGCAAAGTCGGTGTAGAGCCGGGCTGTCTTGGGATTGTAGTTGCCGGTCCCGATGTGCACGTAGCGGCGCATCGTATCGCCTTCCCGGCGCACGACCAGCATGACCTTGGCGTGGGTCTTGAGCCCGGCCACGCCGTAGCTCACGTGCACACCCACGTCCTCCAGCCGCTGAGCCCAGATGATGTTGTTCTCCTCGTCGAACCTCGCCTGAAGCTCGATCAGCACCGCGACCTGCTTGCCCCGCTCGGCGGCGTGGGCCAGCGTGCGGGCGATGCTCGAGTCGCCACCGGTGCGGTAGAGCGTGAGCTTGATGGCGACGACATCTGGATCGTCGGCGGCGGTCTGGATGAACCGTTCGACCGCCGTGGCGAAACTGTCGTACGGGTGATGGAGGAGGACGTCTCCCTCTTTCACGATGTCGAAGATGCTTCTCGTGCCGGCCAGGCGGGCCTGGGTCCCGGGGTGGAACGGCGGATCCCTGAGGGCAGGGACATCGAGCGCGGAGAGACTCAGGAGGTCCGCGGTATCGAGCAGGCCGCCCATCTCGTACACGTCGTCCGCCGTCAGCGGCTGCGCGGGCTGCTCCTGTTCCTCGGTGAACTCGGCCAGCAGCAGTTGGCGCAGCGACGGCGGCATCTGCGCATGTACTTCGATCCGCACCACCTCTGCGAACCGGCGATTCCGCACCTCTTCCTGGATCAGGCTGAGCAGGTCCTCGGCTTCATCGCTGTTCTCGATCTGCAGGTCCGTGTTCCGGGTAATCCGAAACGGATACCAGCCCAGGATCTCCACGCCGGGAAACAGCATCTCGAGATTGGCGCCGATCACCTGCTCGAGGGGCACGAATCGGTTCGTGGCGGTGAGCTGGACCCAGCGGGGCAGGATCTTGGGGACCTTTACCCGGGCAAAGCGCTCCTCGCCGTCCGCATCACGCAGCACTACCGCGAGGGAGAGGCTCAGGTTCGAGATGTAGGGGAAGGGGTGACCGGGATCGACGGCGAGCGGGGTGAGGACCGGGAACACGTTCGACTGGAAGTAGCGGTCCAAGTGCTCACGGTCCGCCCGGGTGAGGTCGGTGACCCGCAACGCGAGCTGCACACCGTGCTCGGCGAGGGCCGGGATCACGTCGTGCATCAGGCATTCCTGGTGGTGCCGGCAGAGCTCCCGGACCGTGGAGCAGATCGCGCGCAGCTGGTCCTCCGGCGTCATGCCGTCAGCGGTGCGCTCCACGATCCCGGCCGCGAGCTGCTGTTTGAGCCCCGCCACGCGGACCTGGAAGAACTCGTCCAGGTTGCTGCTGAAGATGCCGAGAAACTTGAGCCGTTCGAGGAGGGGAGTGCGGGGGTCGAGCGCTTCGTGCAACACCCGGCGATTGAACTCGAGCCAGGACAATTCCCGGTTGAGATATAGCGACGGGTGCCGGAGATCCAGCACCGGCGCTTCGGCGGCAGTTTGCGGCAGCGGGGAGACTTGAGTCATCCGTCAAATCTACGCGGCGGGCGCACCGCCGGGAAATGTGCTGTAACGGTGTCGTAACAGCCCATCGCAGCATAACTTGCGCCCGGGGCGACGGACCTGCCGCAACCCTAGGTCTGCGCGGCGCGGCCCACAAACAGGGTGAGGACCGTGCTGATCAGCCCGATCACGAGGCCCCCCACCAGTGCCGGCCCGAACCCGTCGACCTGAAATCCGAGGTCCAACCGGGTCGAGAGCCACGAAGTGAGACCCAGCATGAGGGCGTTGATCACGAGGAGAAACAGGCCGAGTGTCACCACGATCAGCGGGCAGCTGAGCAAGGTGAGAACCGGCCGCACGACCGCGTTCACCAGCCCGAACACCAGGGCGACGAGGAGCAGCTTTCCCACGCCGCCGGTGAAGTGCATCCCGGGGATCAATCGGACGGCGACGAACAGCGCGGTGGCGTTGATGACCAGCCGGATCAGCAGATGACGCATGGCGAACGCTCAGCGAAGGAGGCTATCGAACCAATCGAGCACGGTGCCCCACCAGAGTCGCCGGTTGCGCGGCTTCAGCACGTAGTGCCCTTCGTCTGGAAAGTACAGAAACTTGGCCGGGATGCCACGCAGCTTGAGCGCCGTGAACGCCTGGTACCCCTCCGACACATCCACCCGGAAGTCCTGTTGCCCGTGCACGATCAACATCGGGGTGGACCATTGGGCGATAAAGTTGGCCGGCGACCACTTCTCCATCACGGCGCGGGCGCCGGGCGACAACTGCGAGCCGCCGAACTCCCAACGGGGGAACCAGAGCTCCTCGGTGGAGCCGCTCATCGAGAGCGGGTTGAAGACGCCGTCGTGAGCCACCAGGGCCTTGAAGCGGTTGGTGTGGCCGGCGATCCAGTAGATCATGTAGCCGCCGTACGACGCGCCGGCGGCGCCGACCCGATGGGGATCGATCCACGCACGCCCTGCGAGCACGGCGTCGACCCCCTTCATCAGGTCCTGGTATGGGGCGCCGCCCCAGTCGCGGGAAACCGCATTGGTGAAGGCCGGGCCGTATCCGGAGGAGCCGTGGGGGTTAACCGCGGCCACGACGTAGCCGCGCGATGCGAACATCGCGTAGTTCCATCGCTCGTGCCACTCGTCGACCCAGGCGCTCTGGGGGCCGCCGTGAATCAGATAGAGAAGGGGGTAGGTCTTTGTGGGATCGAAGCGGGGCGGTTTGAGCAGCCAGCCGAACACGGAATCCCCGCCCGCGCCCACGAAACCGAACGACTCGAGCGGCGTGAGCGCGAGCTGCCCGAGGACGTCGCGATTGAGCTGGGTCAACGGTCGCGGATCCTTTCCCTCCACGCTCGCCCGCCACAGCTCGGGCGGGCTGGCTGCGGTCTGATGCAGGAACACTATGAAGTTCCCGGTCGCAGGTATCTGGACCGATCCATTCCTACCGCCCGAGACGATCCGGGTGCGTTTGCCGCCGGGAACCTCGATCCGATACAGGACTCCCTCGCCGCGCTCCTCGACGTCGGCGACGAGACCGCGGGAGTCGGGCAGCCACGCAAAGGCGGAAACGCTCAAGGGCCAAGTCTCGGTGAGCGAGACCCTGTGCCCCGTCGCCCGCTGGTAGAGCATGATCCGCTGCCGGTCCGATTCGAAGCCGGGCGTTTGCATCGCGAGATAGGCGATGTACCGCCCGTCGGGGGAGTAGGCCGGACTGTGGTCGTCGGCGGGGTTGGTGGTGATCGCCCGGCGCCGGCCTCCATCGGCCTGTAGGACGAACACGTCGTTGTTGGTACTGGTCGCCACGACCGAATCGGGGTTGAAGGTGACGGCGAGCTCGTTCCCGGTGGGCGCCACTGCGAGATCCCGGCCACCCAGGGCAAGGGTGGGCACGTCGTGGTCCAGCGGCGTGAGATCGGTGACCGTGTCGCCGGCCAGAGTGAACCGCAGCACGTGCTGGCGAGTCCCGGTTCGCCACTCGTTCCAATGGCGATAGAACAGCGAGGTCCAGATCCTGGCGTCGGTGGGGTAGGCTCCATTGCGCCGGTCGATCTCCGACTCCGCCGGCCACTTCACGTCCGAGGCGAGGAACAGCGCCGCCCCGTCCCGGGACCACTGGAAGTCGGAAACTCCGCTCGACAGGGATGTCAGTGCGACGGGGTCGCCGCCCGAAATAGGCAGCTGCCAAACCTGAGCGCTGCCGTCTCGAGTGGAAAGGAAGCCGAGCGTCCGGCCGTCCGGGGACCACCGGGGGGCCCGGTCGCTCCCGGTTCCGTTGGTGACCGGCCAGACGCTATCCCGATCGGTGCGGGCTAGCCAGATCTTGCTGACGTTGCGGTTGTCGGCGAGGGACGGCACCGAGACGACGAAGGCGACGAGCTTTCCATCCGGCGAGAGCTGAGGATCGCTTGGGGTCTTGAGCGAGAGAAAGTCGTCGATGCCGATGGGGTGCTTGGGAGCTGCCTGGGGCGCGGCGAAGCGAGGGGCCATGCAGGAAGCGGCCAGCAGGGCAAGCGCCCCGCCGGCCTTCATGCGATAACCCCGCCGCCCAATACCCGCTGGTCGCCGCCATAGAGTACGCCCGACTGACCGGGCGTGATCGCCCGTACCGGCTCACCCAGCAGGAGGTCGAGCGTGCCGCCGTCGGCGCCGCTGACGCTGGCCGGCACTGCACGGGCCCGGTAGCGCAGCTGCACAGTACAGGTGTCGCCGGGTCCCAGCGGATCGGCCAACCAGTTGACCTCCTCCAGACGGACCCGGCTGCCCTCGAGCTCTCGAGCCGTGCCCACCACCACCTCCCGGGTCTCGGGCCGGATCGCGACCACGTAGCGGGGCTCGCGCGACCCACCGGGCAGGCCCTTCCGCTGGCCCACCGTGTAGCGCGCGAAGCCCTCGTGCGCTCCGATGACCTCGCCGCTGGTGCTGACCACGGCGCCGGGCTGAAGCGCCGCCGCGTCCGCCGGCAGATGGCTCTCGAGCACGCCGACGTAATCGTCGTCCGGCACGAAGCAGATCTCGACCGACTCCTTCTTGTCCGCCGTCGCCAACCCCAGGCGCCGGGCGTATGCCCGGGTCTCCGCCTTGGTGAGGCGGCCGACCGGCGTGAGCATCCGCTGCACCACCGCGCGGTCGATGCCCCACAGGAAGTAGCTCTGGTCCTTGCGTGGATCGGCCCCGCGGTACAGGGCGCCGCCCTCTGCGACCGCATAGTGGCCGGTGGCGAGGTAGGCGCAGTCCAACGCGTCGGCATGGGCGAGCAGGTCGCGGAACTTGGTGAACGAGTTGCACCGCACACAGGGGATCGGGGTCCGCCCCCGGCTATACTCGTCCACGAAGTTCTGGATGACGCGGAGGTTGAAGCGGTCCTCCAGGTTCAGCACGTAATGCGGAATGCCGAGGGTATGCGCGACGTTGCGGGCATCCTCGATCGAGTCCAGCGAACAGCAGGGACGGTCAGGGACCGCGTCTCCGTAGCAGAACAGCTTCATCGTCGCGCCGACCACGTCGTAGCCGAGCTCCACCAGACGGGCCGCGGCGACCGAGCTGTCCACGCCTCCCGACATCGCGACCAGCACCCGCTCAGGCACGGGCCAGCACTCCGGCGAGTGAACGGACCCGGGACACCACCCGAGGGAAGACCTCCGATGCGCGGTCGACATCGGCCTCGGTGGTCCCGCGTCCGAGGCTGAACCGGAGAGCCCCGATGGCGAGCGCCCGGGCGATTCCCATCGCGACCAGCACGTGAGATGGCTCGACCGCGCCAGTAGTGCAGGCAGAGCCGCTCGAGGCGGCGACGCCGGCGAGATCCAGGTGCATGAGTAGCGCTTCGGAGTCGGCGCCCGGAACGCAGATGTTGAGGATGTGTGATGCCCGGTCCGCACCCTCCCCGACCACCACGAGGTCCGGCACGGCACCGAGCAGCCGGTCCCGCAGCCGGTTTCGCAGTCCCGCCAGGCGGCAGGCGTGCTCCGGCTGCTCCTCCACGGCCAGCTCGGCCGCTCGACCGAACCCGATCGCCCCGGCGATGTTCTCGGTGCCCGGCCGGAGGCCACCCTGCTGCGAGCCGCCCTGAATGAGGGGCTCGATCGTCTCGCGCTGGCGGACCACCAGCGCTCCCACACCCTTGGGCCCACCGATCTTGTGCGCGGAGACGGTCAGCAGATCGCAGGGGAGCTCGCCGAACCGGATGGGGAGATTGCCGAAGGCCTGGACCGCATCGGTGTGGAACGCGACACCCGCGGCCCGGCAGCGGCGGCCGATCTCGGCGACCGGCTGGATCACCCCGGTCTCGTTGTTCACCCACATCACGGAGACCACTACGGGCCGTCGCGCCAGGGCGGCGTCGAGTGCGACGAGATCGACCACGCCGTCCCGGCCCACCGGAAGGATCTCTTCGCTTCCGCCCAGATGCGCCACTGCGTGCGCTCCGGCCAGCACCGCCTTGTGCTCGACCGCCGAGACCGCGACTCGCATCGGCGCGCCCCGATCCCGCGCAGCGAGCGCCGCGCCGATGACGGCGAGGTTGTCGGCTTCGGTACCACCGGACGTGAAAAAGACCTGGCCGGTCTCGGCGCCCAGCGCGAGAGCGACCTGGCGGCGGGCCTGGTCCAGCCCGGCGCGGGCGGTCCGGCCGAACCCGTGCGGGCTGGATGGATTCCCGAATGCCTGCTCCCCGAGGTACGGCAGCATGGCCTCACGGGCCTCCGGACGGACCGGCGTGGTGGCGGCGTGGTCGAGGTAGATGGGCTCGCGCATGAGCGGAAACTAAGCGGGTAAGAGGTGAGAGGTGAGAGGGGAGAGGGGAGAGGTAAGAGGTAAGAGGTAAGAGGTGAGAGGGACGACAGACCTCGGAGCGGCCGCCCCTCTTACCTCTCACCTCTCACCTCTTACGTCTCACATACTTTGTCCCTCCAACTTCACCACATCGTCCACCACCATGGTCTCGTAGGTAAAGAACGGCTCGCCATAGCGGCGCCGGATGAGCGATCCGTAGTGGGCGTTTTGGGTCTCGACCAGCGTGTAAAGGTCCTGGCCCGTGGGGAAGATCTCGCCGGCCGCTTTCGCGCCGTCGAATTGGCTGGCGTAGCACCGGATGGCGGCCATCTTCCGCTCGAATTGAGCGCTGATGTCCACCACGAACGTGGGCTTGACCGGGTCCTCCCGGTACGCCATCGCGTAGAGAATCTTGACCGGTCGGTGAGGAGTGCCCGGAGCCGGGTAGCGAGCGAGGCCGGCCAGATAACAGGCATCACGGCCGAGCTCGGCCGCGATCCGGTGGTCCGGATGCCGGCCGACAGAGAAGGGAAGGATCACGATCCGCGGGGCGAAGTGCCGAATGTGCTCGACCACCACGCGCCGCGCGGCATCATCGTTCTGCACGTGCGCGTCCGGCAGCCCCGCGTTGCGCCGCTCCGCGACCCCGAGAATCCTGGCCGCCTCGGCGGCCTCGCGGGCGCGAAGGTCGGGGCTGCCGCGGGTGCCGGTTTCGCCGGCCGTGAGGTCGAGGATTGCCGTGCGATAGCCGCCATCGACGGCGCGGAGCAGCGTGCCGGAGCAGGTGAGCTCGACATCATCGCGGTGGGCGGCGATGGCCAGGATGTCTACGGGCATGGTGCTGTGAGAAGTAAGAAGTGAGCAGTGAGAAGGCAACGCCCCTCTCACTTCTCACCTCTTACCTCTTACCTCTTACCTCTTACTGCACCGCCGGCCGCCGCCAGCGCCGCACACCCCATATCGCCGTCCCTCCGGCGAGCACCAGCGGGACCAGCACGCCGAGCGAGGCGATGAAGCCGGCCAGCAGCTCGACGAAATTGCGCCAGGCGCGCTCGAATGCTCGCACCAGCACGTTGGAGCCGGGGTTGCCGACCACCGGCACCGGCTCGTGGACTGTGATCGAGAGGGAGCTCGTCGCGGCACGGGTCCGGAGATATCGGAGCCGCCCCTCGTACCGCTCGATCTCTTCGCGGACCCGCGCCAGTTCGCGCTCTACCGACAGAACGTCCTGGAGCCGCCCCGTCCGGGTGGCCAGCAAATCAATCAGCCGGCCCTCCAGCCGTTTCGCATTGGTCACCCGCGCGCCGACGTCCACGAATTCCTCGCCGACGTCCTCGGCCGTCACGTTCACTGCTTCGACTTTGCCCAGCGGGTCGAGCCCGGTGACCAGATCGTCGAAGTGGGCGGCCGGCACCCTGACCTCGAGGGTCGCCTGCCGGTACTGTGACGGCCCCGCCTGGACGGCGGTGTTCGCGACATAGCCGCCCACCCGGCCGGCCAGGGTGCGGAGCCTGACGAGCGCCGGCTCCAGCGAGTCGATCTGCAGGCTCGCGGTCCCGCTGCGGATGATCATGGCCGGTGTGTCGGCCGCCGCGGGGTCTCTCGACCAGGCGGGGTCTTGCGCCAGCTCGGCCGGGCTGGCTGCTCCATCGATGGCCGTAGCGCTGCCGGTGAGGCCGGAGGCATTGGCCCGCATGGCAGCGCTCTTGCGCTCGTTAGCGTCCCGGGGGGCCGCGGTGGCTGGGGTCCGCCTGGAAAGCTGATCCGGGAGCTTCCGGTCGAGCTGGCAGGCGAGGGCAGTGAGTCCCACCGCGAGTGGGATCGCGATTCGGCTACGCATGGTGCCTCCTTTGGGGTCGGAGGGAGATGCGGGATGCTGGCGGATTTGCACGGAGGGCTGGGCTGACGCCGGACGTCCCCGGCGCCGAACATATTTAGGAACTGCACCGAGCGGATCCTTCGCGCATCGGACCGATCCTACCTCATCAGCCCGGAAGCGCTCGTCGCCGTGGGTGCCAGCTCTACCGCAGCGCAGGTGCGAGATCGATTCTCCGCCGCCTATTTGATCACCACAATTGCCGGCGCGCTGCGGGACCTGGCGGTCCTGCGGAGCCGCGCCGACCGGGCCGACAAGCCGCTCGCCACTCTGGCCCTTCAAACCGACCTCACGTTCGCTTCAGCCGCCGATCGGGCCGCCTTCGCGGAGGAGCTGACGACGACGCTCGCGTCCCTCGCGGCGAAGTACCATCGCGACCAGCCGGGTGGGCGGGTGTTCCGGTTCCTGCTGGGCGGCTACCCCGCCATCACCAAGCGCGAGGAGGAGTCCAATGCCGAGTAGCATCATCACCGCCGACCCGACGCGATCTCACGAAGAGCGGATCGCGCTCGCCGACGTCCCGCCCGAGGGCGTGTGGCAAGCGCTCACCGATGCAGAGGAGCTTGCCCGATGGTTCCCGCTCGCGGCCAGGGTCGAGCCCGGGGTCGGTGGCGCGATCTCCCTTTCCTGGGGGCAGCAGGGAACCGAGACGGCGGTGATCGAGGTGTGGGAGCCGGGTCCACGCGGGCTTCGGTGCCGGTGCCGAGTGGGACCAGGAATACGACGGCACCGTCCGAGGCTGGGGCTACGAGCTGCGCGGCCTCCGGCACTACCTGATCCGGCATCGCGGCACCGATCGGCGGGTTGCGTGGGCCTCGGCGCCGACGTCGCTCGCGCCAGAGGATTCCCATGCGCTCGCGCTGGGCCCGGATGGCCTGATTCGCGAGGGCTCGCTGATTGGCCTCGGGGAGGGGGACGGGTACCGGATCGAGGGAGCCGCGGGCGCGTTCCAGGGGCGGGTGCTGGTCAACCGACCGCCGCTCGATTTCGCGGGCACGGTCGCGAACTTGAACGATGGTCTGCTGCGCTACGAGTTCTACGGCGGCAGCGTCAAGCTCTGGATCGCGACCTGGGGGGTCGACGAGACATTGGTGGGTCGGCTGGAGGCTCAGCTGCGGGCCGTCATCGCCCGGCTCACTCGTGCCTGAGTGCCTCCACCGGGTCCATCCGCGCGGCCCGGTTTGCCGGGTAGAGCCCGAACGTGAGCCCGATGCCGATGCTGACTCCGGCCGCGAGGGCGGCGCTCCAGAGGGGGACTTCCGACTCCATCCGGAGCGCCAGCTTGAGCAGCTCTCCAGCGCCCAGTCCCATGAGAATCCCGATGGCTCCGCCGATCGACGTCAGGGTCGCCGCTTCCACCAGGAATTGCCAGAGAATCTCGTGACGGGTCGCGCCCACCGCCTTCCGCAGGCCGATCTCACGGGTGCGGTCCGTGACCGATACCATCATGATGGCCATGACACCGATGCCACCGACCAGCAGCGCGACGCTCGACAGGGCCACCATCGTGATGAAGAAATACGACGTGAAGTTGCTCACCACCGCCAGGATCTGGTCCTGGGTGATCAGGTCGAAGGTGTCCGGCATGCCCGGGCGGAGGTTTCGAGCCCGCCGTAGCGCGGCGATCACCAGGTCCTTCGCATCGTCCACGCTCACGCCAAGCCGCGGCTTGGCCGCGATGAAGAGGGTGTTGGTCTCGTCGTAGTGGTAGTTCAGGTGGGCGAACTCGAACGGGATCACGCCCGCCGTCTCCTGGCCGGGCGGCTCGAAGATGTTTCCGGGCTTCTGCCAGATGCCGATCACCCGGAGCGACTTGCCCCCGATGCGCACGTTGTGTCCGATCGGGTCGAGCTGGCCGAACAGTCGCTCCGCGACGTCGTTCTCCAGTACCACGACCGGCTCGCCGGCCAGCTCGGCCCGGCTGAAGAAGCGGCCGTGGAGCAGCGTGCCTCCCTGAATATTCACGAAGCCATCGTCCGCCCCGAAGACCGTCACCGTTTGGGTGTGCGCGCCCTGATACTCCACCCGCTGAAACAGCTGCACCCACATGCTGGCGTAGGCGATCTCGGGAAGCCGGCGTATCGCCTCGGCGTCGGACGTCGCGAGCACGGGGCGGATGCGGACCTCGTAGGGCAGGCGATCGGGGTTGAGCGGGGTCTGAGAGAAGAACCGCATCACGTAGAACGCGGTCGGCCCCGCGACCTCGATGGCGTTGAAGATCTGGGTTCGGATGCCCTGGACCATCGAGGCGATCGCCATCACGGTAGTCACGCCAATGACGACACCAAGGATCGTAAGCAGGGACCTGAGCTTGTTCGCCCGCATCGAGTCCACCGCGATGGAGACGCCCTCGAGGAGATGAGAGAGTCGCACGGGCTATTCGACCCGAAGAGCCCTGATCGGGTCGAGCCGGGCCGCCCTTCCCGCCGGGTACACTCCAAACAGGATCCCGCTGCCGGCGCCGAGCGCGAGGGCCAGGGCGACGGACCAGGCGGTGATCCGGGCAGGCAGCGGGGTGAACTGGGCGACCAGGACCGCGAGAATCCATCCGCCGACCACGCCGAGCGCACCGCCCAGGGCGGACAAGATGACCGACTCGACCAGGAACTGGCGGCGAATGTCGCGCCGGCGAGCCCCGAGGGACTTTCGCAGCCCGATTTCGTAGGTGCGCTCGTTCACGCTCATGAGCATGATGTTCATGATCACAATGCCGCCGACCACGATCCCGATCGCCACCACCGCCGGGATCGCGGTGAACAGCACCCGGGTGAGACTCTTCCAGAAGGCGACCAGCGCGTCGGCCTTGTCCACCGTGAAGTCGTTGGCCTCGCCCGGCCGCAGCCGGTGGGCCACTCGCATGGCCTCCTCCGTGCGCCCCATGGCGTCCTCGATCGCGTCGGCGCTGGTCATCTTGACCGAGACCACGGTCGTCTTGCGCCGGCCGTACATCGCCTCGAACGTGCTGAACGGAAGCAGGACGAAGCCGTCGAACGACTGCCCGAGCACTCGGCCCTTCTTTGCGATCACGCCCTTGACGGTGAGCTCGTATCCCGCCACGCGGACTTTCTTGCCGACCGCTGCGGCGGGGTCGTCGAACAGCTCGTGGGCGATGTCCCAGCCAAGCACGACCGCGTAGCGGCGCTCGCGCACGTCCGGGTCCGTCAGGGGCGAGCCGTAAGCGAAGCGGTAATCCTGAACGATCTGATAAGGGGGAGTCACGCCGAAGGCGAGCACGTTCGCCACGGTGCGGTTGCCGTACTCGACGTCGCTCGCCGGTGTCGGCCAGCCCGACTGGAGCGCCACCGCCTGGGCGTCGGGCACGGCCTGCTGCACCACCTCGGCATCCTCGCGGGTGACCAGCGGGCGCTTGGCAAAGGCCTTCAGCTGCTGGTCATCCACCAACCCCACGGAGATCGGGCTCCGGCGCACCTGGAACGCGTTGGTCCCTATCATGGCGCCGGTGAGATTCTCTTTGACGTATGCGTTCATGCCCTGAATGATCGCGACTACCGCCACCAGAAAGCCGACGGATACGATGATGCCGAGGAGGGTGAAGAACGATCGGAGCTTCGCGCCGAGGATGGAGCCGAGGGCGAGGCGGACGGCTTCGGAGAGGGGCATGTACCAAGATAGGCGGGAGCCCTACTCGTACCTCAGCGCCTCGATGGGATCCAGTCTCGACGCCTTGCTTGCCGGGTAGATCCCAAACAGCACGCCGGTGAGGATCGACGCGACCACGGCGGCGATCACCGAGGCAAGGGGGACCGTGGCGGGAACCGGGGTAAACGAGCGAACCCCCCAGGCGGTGAGCGCCCCCAGGGCCATCCCGATCAGGCATCCGACCAGGGTGAGGGTGGCAGCCTCGACCAGGAACTGGAACATGATCTCGCGGCGGGTGGCGCCGAGGGCTTTGCGTACGCCGATCTCGCGGGTGCGCTCGGTGACCGAGATCATCATGATCGCAACCACACCCACGCCCCCCACCATCAGGCCCACGCTCGACAGCGCGATCATGGCGATGAAGAATCCTGCGGTGACGCTGTTGAAGGTGTCGAGCAGCTTGTTCTGAGTCACGACCGCGAAATTGTTATCCTCCCCGGGTCGGAGGCCCCGCAGGCTGCGTAGCGCCGCGACGACCTGGTCCTGTGCTTCCTGGAGGGTGGCCGAGTCGGTCGGGACGACAGCGAAATCCATGCGGCCCTTCTGGTACTCGGCGACCTTGGTGAAGACCGTGTGGGGCATCGCGAGCCGCGGCTTGTCCGCGTTGGTGAACAGCGACGCCGCTTCCGCGTGCATGCCGACCACCCTGAAGGGCTGGCCGAAGACCTTGATCTCCTTGCCGATGGGATTGACCCCGGGGAGGAGCGACTTGGCCAGGTAATCGTTGATGACCACGACATGGGCGCCGGCCGCGAATTCCGCCTCGGTGAAGTTGCGGCCTTCGAGGATGTCGCCGCCGTTTATCTGAATCCAATGCGGCCCCATGCCCGCCATTGCGACGCCCTTCAGGTCCACCGCGCCCCAGCTCACGGGACCCTGGGCGTACTCGTCGATGTTCACGTCGCGGATCGCCGGGAGATGCCGGAGGATCTCGGCTTCCTCGACGCTCAGCCAGGGATTCCGCCGCCAGGGCTCGGTCTCCGCCGATCCGTCCGAGACCGTGATGCCGCCCCGAAAGAAGCGAAACACGAAGAACGTCTTCGGACCGGCGGCCTCGAGAATCTGGGTGATGCTGCGGTTGATGCCGGTGATTGCCGCTCCCATCGCGATGACAACCGTGACCCCGATGGCGACGCCGAGAATGGTGAGCGCCGCGCGGATCTTGTTGGCCCGGATCGAGTCCAGGGCGATGCCAACGCCCTCGGCGAGGCGGGAGAGGGTGGACGCCGATCTGCGCCGTGTCATTCGGCCCTCAGGGCGACGATGGGGTCGAGCCGGGAGGCCCGGCTAGCGGGGTAGACACCGGCCGCGACCCCCACCGCCACGCCGAGTACCACCGCCAGGCCGAGCGACCAGGGCGCCACGGCCGCGGGCAGCGGCGTCAGCGCGTTGACCACGAACGCGAGTACCAGTCCGGCGCCGATGCCCAGGATGGCGCCGGCGCACGAGAGAGTGGCGGCCTCGACCACGAATTGGGCCAGGATGTCCCGACGCCGGGCGCCGAGGGCCTTGCGGATGCCGATCTCCCGGGTGCGCTCGCTCACGGCCATGAGCATGATGTTCATGATCACGATGCCGCCTACTACCAGCGAGATCGCAACCAGGCCGGGCAGTGCGACGAACAGAATCTTCGAGATCTTGGCCCAGGTGCCCAGCGCGCCCTCGGCCGTCTCGATGAAGAAATCGTTGGTCTGATCGGGCTCGAGCCGCCGGGCAATGCGCATGTATTGTTCGGTCTCGCCGACGGCCGCGAGCAGGTCGGTGGGGCTGCCGGTCTTGGCCCACAGCTCGTGCACCACGTTCTCGGCGCACAGGTCCCGCCGCGCGGGCGCCAGGAACGGAACGATCGCGAAGCGGTCGAGCGACAGACCGAACAGGGTGCCCTGCTTCTCGAGCACTCCCACCACGCGATAGGGAAGGCCGGCAATGATCAGGGCCTTGTCGATCGGATCCACGCCCGGAAAGAATTTCTCCCGCACCAGATCTCCGATCACGATGACCGGGAGCCCGATACGGGCTTCCTGGGGGGTGAAGGTCCGGCCCTCGGCGATCCGGTAGCTCTTGATCCGGAAGTACTCCTCATCGGCTGCGCGAACCTCGATCTGTCCCCGCAGGGTTCCCTGGTTGACCCACAGGTTCTCCTCGAAGCAGGTGCGGGCGTAGATCGTGGGGGTCCGGACCCGCTCCCGGACGAACGCAGCCTCCCGGTAGTTCACTCGGGGACGCCGCAGCCACTCCCGCCAGGTATCGTCGGGGACATTGCCGTTGTCGAAGTTGGGGAACCGGCGCACCTCGAACGTGTTGACCCCGATGAGCCCGTTGGCGACCCGGTCTTGCATGTACCGGTTCATTCCCTGGACGATCGAAACCACCGCGATGAGAAAGGTCACCCCGATCAGCACCCCGACCAGGGAGAAGAAGCTCTTGAGCTTCTGTGCCCGGATCGTGCGGAGGGCCATGCGGATCGCTTCAATGACGGGCATCAGGGTCCTTGCTCATTTGTTGCACCACAGAGGCACAGAGGACACAGAGAAGAGCGCTGCTGTTGGGTGCCCCCCCGGCATCGCGATCCCTGCCTGATCACCCCCCATATGCTTGCAGTTCTCTGCGTTCTCTGTGCCTCTGTGGTTCGCACTTGCAGTTGCTGTTGTTGCTCATGCCGCGGTGTCCCGGGTGAGCCGGTCGCTCTCGATCCGCCCGTCACGCAGGGTGATGATCCGGGCGGCGCAGGCGGCGATGCCGGGTTCGTGGGTCACCATGATCACCGTCTGACCCGCCGCGTGCAGGTCCCCGAACACCCGCATGATCTCTTCGCTCGTGGCGCTGTCGAGATTGCCGGTGGGCTCATCAGCCAGCAGGATGGATGGGCGGTTCACCAGCGCGCGGGCGATCGCCACCCGTTGCCGTTGCCCTCCGGACAGCTCGTTGGGCCGATGACTGCTGCGGTTGGCGAGCCCCACCTGGGCCAGGGCTTCCGCGGCCCGTCCCCGCCGCTCCGCTGCCGGCAGGCCGGCATAGACCAGCGGAAGCTCGACGTTGTGTAGCGCGGTGGCCCGGGGCAGGAGATTGAACGTCTGGAAGACGAACCCGATCTCGCGGTTGCGCACCCGGGCCAGGGCGTCGTCGCCGAAGCAAGAGACCTCCTGCCCGTTGAGCCAGTACTCCCCCGAGCTCGGGGTATCGAGGCAACCGAGCAGGTTCATCATGGTAGACTTGCCCGAGCCCGACGGCCCCATGACCGCGACGTACTCGTTGCGAAGGATCTCGAGGCTCACGCCGCGCAGGGCGTGGATGGTCTCGCCGCCCAGGTCGTAGCGGCGCGTGAGATCGCGAATCCGGAGCAGTGCGTCGCTCATGAGGCCGTGGTCTCCCGCTTCTTGGGCTCCGGTGCCCGCTTCACCCGGTCGCCGTCCTTCAGATCGCGGATCGCCTGATAGCTGCCGCCCACGATGGTCTCGCCGTCGCGCACGCCGTCCACCACCTCGAAATACTCGTCGCCCGCGATGCCGATCTTGACCGGCCGGAAGGTTGCGATGCCGCTGCGCACCACGAAGACCCCCTCGGTCTCCTTCTTCCGAAATTTCTTCGCGGCGCGGATCGTGTCCTGCGGCGAGGCAAGCTCGTTGGGAACCTTCTCGTGCTCCCGTACCGTGAGCGCGATGATGGGCACCGACAGCACGTTTTTCCGGGTGTCGGTCACGATCCGGGAAGTGCAGCTCAAGTCCGGCCGGACGTCCCGCGGGGGGTTCTTGAGCGTGATCTCGACATCGAAGTCCACCGCCCGGTCGTTGGTGCCGGTCTGGGCGCCGGCCGCGGTCTGCGTGAGCTTGGCCGCATTGCTGATCTTGGTGACCCGGCCGAGGAAGGTGGTGTCGGGATACGCATCGATGCTCACGTCGACCGAGTCACCCAGGTGGAGCCGTACGACGTCAGTCTCGTCTACCTGCACTTTCGCGAGAATGGTGGAGAGATCGGCGATGGTCATCAGGAGCGCCGTCTCCTTGGAGAACGTGTTGGGCACCGCGACCTCACCTTGGTGGACCGGAAGCCGCACGACCCGTCCCGAGATCGGCGAGAACAGCCGGGTGCGGGTCAGGTTGTCCCGCGCCTCCTTGAGGCTGGCCCGCGCCTGCTCGACCTGCGCGAGATTGGCATTGTAGGTGGACACCGCGACGTCGTAGGCTTGTTGGGCCTGCTCGACCGCCTCCTGGGCGATCAGCTCGGGCGCCGTGCGATGGATCTCGCTCGCGCGGTCCAGCTGGCGCTTGGTCTGGTCCCGGTTGGTGCGGGCCTGTACCACCGCCGCCTCATTGGCCGCGAGGAGCGCCTCGCCGCGGGAGACCGCGCCCTGGAACTGTACCGGATCGATCTGGACCAGGAACTGGCCCTTCTTGACGGTGTCCCCTTCCTTCACCGCGATCTCGAGAATGCGCCCGGTGATGTCGGCGGAGATGTCGACGGTCTTCTCCGCGTCGATCTTACCGCTCGCGGTGACAGCGGCCACCAGATCCCGGTGGGCCACCTGGTCCAGCCGGACCTCGACCGCCTTGTGCCTCTTCTTGGCGACCACTGCGGCGGCCGTTCCGCCGACCCCGAGCACGATCATGCCGATGATGAGACCGATCTTCACTCCACGGGACATGCTCGTACCTCTCTAGCGAATGGGGCGGCCAACCGCGGCTTCGAGCGCGGTGATGGCACGATGGTAGTCGTACACCGCGGTGATGTAGTTACCCTCGGCTTGCTGCACGGCGTTTTGCGCGTCGGTAACCTCGAGCGCCGACCCGAGCCCGACCCGGTAGCGGTCCTGGGCCAGACGCAGCTGTTCGCGGGCGGCCTCCCGCCCCGTGGCCTGGGCTGCGATTGCCTGGTATGAGCTGCCCAGCGCGAGGTAGCGACCTTCGACGTTGGCCCGGACGAGCAACGCCTGCGCCCGCACGCTCTCGTCGGCATCTTCCTGTTGCGCTCGCGCCTCCGCCAGCTGGAGGTGCCGGCTGAACCCGGTGAAGATGGGAAGGGAGATCGTAAGCGCGGCCTGGAACGGCTGGGCCGTGAAATTGAAGGGGAACACGTTGTTCGCGTTGCGAATCTGCTGGGCTGTGTCCGGGGCCAACGCGAGCCCCGTCGGGTCCAGACCGTTGACCCCGAAGCAGTCGGGGACGACCCCGCCCAGGCTCAGGCCGGTTCTGATCTGGTTGTCGAACTGGCACTGGCCGGCGACTTGCTTTGCGCCCAACAGCTTCCCCCCGAGGAGCTGGCTGTCATTGGTAAACTGCTGGGTGAAGCCGGACCAGACCGCCTGGGCCGTGAGCCGGGGAAAAAAGTCCGAGCGCACCGCCCGAACGTTCGCGCGCGCCGCCGTCTCCC
>DASQPE010000246.1:0-3640 GCA_035644115.1 Gemmatimonadales bacterium | reverse complement strand
GGGGGGGTGACAACGGGGAACGGGCTCGCCGTGGAGCCGGTGAGCGCTTGGAAGTCGGCATTGGCGGTGGCCGTGTCCAATCCGCTGGGCGTCTTGCCGGATTTCGCCATCCAGTCGCCGTCGACCGGCACCCACCACTCGTCGAAGAACCGGTTGTGGAAGTCGGCGGACATCTTCTGGGTCTTCGCCCAGGTCACGCAGGTGTAGCCGGTGGCGTCGTAGGCGGTCAGCGGGACGCAGTGCCCACCTTCGATGCGGGAGCGGGCCACGTAGGTCCACGGCTGGCCGGCGTTGAACTGGCTCATCGCCGAGGCCGGCACGTTCAGCCCGGCGTAGACCACCCCGAACAGCGCGATGCAGTTCTGCAGCAACGCGAGGTTCGTGCCGTCGATCTGGGCGAAAGCGTCCAGCTTGTAGCCCTGCAGGCCGGTCTGCTGCCAGTACTGCAGGCCGGACTGCAGGGTGGCGCCCACGTCGGAGTTGGGGTTCGACGGGGTGTAGCCGGAGATCGCCGAGTACATGGTCAGCGCATTGGCCGTGGTGAATCCGGTCGCCACATTCTGCGCGTCGTATTCGAACAATTGCTGGGCGTGGTAGGCGCCGGCCGCGACACAATCGCCCACCTGGTCATTGCCGAGCATCCCCCAATTGGCGGCGGGAATATTCTTGGACCAGTCGGCGCTGGCCGGAGGGGTAATTGCGCCCAATGGCTGCAGAACGACGCGCGGCTTGTGTGGGTCGTTGGGGTAGCGACCCATCTTCAATTCGGGGTCCTTCTTCTTGCCGATCTTGACCATTACTTCTCCATCCGGGGAGCTAGCATTTGCAGATAGGCGCGACGCGCCAGGAGGGCGTCCTGGTCGGCCCGATAGGCCAGGACCAATTCGGAACACTTGTTCGGGCAGGCGCAGATCCGGGCGGAGAGGTCCCGGATGTGGTCCTCGACGTCGGTCACGTCGTGGGCGCTGTAGGGCTGCCTGCCGGGCAGAACGGAATAGACGCGGTCGAGCAGCTCCAGGGCCACGATTGCCTCCCCTAGGGACGGCTGAGGGCTCGCAATGCGTCGTGCGGGTCGGCGCCGTCCTTGACTGCGGCCACCAGTTCGGCGGCCATCTCCACGGCCAACGACATGGAGGTGTCTTGGGCACGGCGCAGCTTCGATTTCGCCACCCGCTGCGGCTGCTGGGACTTGCCGGCGGCGGTGCCCGTCTTGTTCGGCGACACCCGCCGGGCCGCGGCGTTGGACGTCTTGGACACCGCGCTGGCCCCGGCGGATGGCTTGCCGGGCACCTTGGTCGGGGTCTCGATGGGCAGGTGCTGGTTCGCCAGCGCGTCCGCGCCGGGCAGCGGCTGCTGTTGCGACGGCGGGGTCATCGGCACCGGGATTTCCGCGGCTGCTGCCGCGGCGGCCTCGGCGGCCTCCATCATCTTCTGCCGCTCCTTGCCCCACTCCTCCACCACGTCGGCCACGTCGGTGGTGTCCAGACCCAACTGCGCGCTGACCTGGTTAATCAGGTAGCCGACGAAGGTTTCCGGCACGGTGGGCTTCTCCGCGGTGACCACCGTCATCAGCAGGTTCAGCGCCCGGTCGGTCTGCCGGTTGCCGATCGGGGCGAAGTGCAGGTCGGGGATCTCCACGTCGGGGCCGAAGTTGTAGGTCACCAACGGCCGGATGATGCCCTCGGTGATCTGCTCGGAGATCTCATCGGCCACCGCCTGGCGGCTGGCCAGGTAGAACTCGCTCTGGTCGGCGGACAACGCGTTGGACCCGGCCTTGGCGTGGCTGGCGTTCTGCGCCAGGTCCATGAACGACGCCAGGACGGACTGGGTCTGCTGGCCCTCGAAGTAGGTGATCGCTTCGTGGAACTGGGCGGCGCCCTTGCCGGAGGACTCGAGGATCTCGAAGGTCTTCTGGGTGGGGTCGATGCGCCGCTCGATCGGGATCGACGCCGAGGCCGCCGCGTCGGCGATCATCTGGGCGTTCTCCACGGCCTGCTGCGGGTCGTCGCCGTAGACCACGACCTTCGGCAGCGACTGCTGCTCCAGGAATTGGCACCACAGGAAACGCAATTTCTTGATGTTCTCCCAACAATAGAGAGACACATCCAGGTCGCTCACCCCGAGCAGCGGCTCACGGTGGGTGCCGTAAATGTAGACAAAGGCGTTGTCGTCCGGGATCCGGATCCAGCCGTACTCGCCCATGTGGTCGATGGCGTTGATCGGCGCGACCCGCTGGCGGAAGCCGGTCACCTTGCCGGTCTTGGAGTTGTGCGCCGGCTGGCACGAGGTGGCCGGGCGCATTTGAATGGAGTCGTAGACGACGTTCGCGCCGTCCATCTTCCAGACCAGCTCGAAGAACGCCTTGCGGTAGGCGATCGCGGAGCAGCACTGCGCGATCAGCTTGTCCATCTTCTCGGACAGGTTCTCCCGCACGAAGTCGGGGATTTTGCCCTTGCCGCGGATCTCCCACTCGGCGGAGCGGATCGGCAGGGTCAGAACCTGCTCCAGCTTCCTGGGGTTGCCGTCCATGGCCAGCATGTCGCGCATCGCGTAGAGATCAATTTCACCGTACTCGAAGACGGTGTTGGCCTCGTCGAAGCTGCGGTAGAGCCGGGCATCGACCGGGAACGCGTTGGCCAGCTGCGGGGAAGCTAAGCGCTTGCGCTGCGCCGGGGTCAGCTTCACGCCCTGGGTCTTAAGAGTGGCACCGGTGGTGCCGTAGGCCGCGGTGGTCCCGGCGGTCACCTTCTGATCAGACGCAACCACTTGGACCTCCTCTGCTCGGCTCGGGCGCGGCGTAGCGCGATGAACACCTCGCGGCGGAACTTGCGACGCGGGTCGTCGTTGCGATGTAGCCAGCCGGCGATGCGGGCGGCGAGGGCGAACATAGGGAGCTCCACTGACTAGACAAGGTCATCTCTCGCGGCGGATACTGCGCGGCGCCCGTGCCTATCCCCCCGTATCGACACAGGGAGCCCTTGATGACCCCGTTCGCCCCGCCCCGCCTGTACACCGCGCCCGAATTCTTCGAGGTCGGGATCTCGGTCGGGCCGCTGAAGTCGTGCTCCCTGTGCGGCGGCATCGTGATCGACGAGACCGAGGGGCAGCACCGGGAGTACCACAAGGAGCTGGCGGTGGACGTGAAGCTGGCGGCGGGAAACAAATACCGGTCGCTGACAACGGATTGAGGCCCACGCTGACCTGAGAGCGCCCTCAGGAGCTATCCTGCGGGCGCGAGCCGGGGGCGCCCCCATTACTTCGCTGGGGAGCGGGAAGAGTGGGCGAGGAAGCCCCCGGCTCGCGTAGCTCGCGGCACCGGGGTCTGGGGCGCTATGGGCTAGATGCGGATGCTAGCGCACCCATGTGCCGCCACTATGGGTGTAAGGAATGGGGCGTTTGAGGCTGATTCGGCCGTCCGGATACTCGCGTTCGTAGGCCTCGACGAAGTAGGCCATGGCCAGCGCGTCGCCCTGGTCAGTCGAACGGCCCAGGCGCTTGCGGATGTCATCCTTCGATTCGATCTTGATCCGGCCACCGTGCACCATTTCGTACCTGGGTGTGGACAGGTCAGCGGCCAGGTCGTCGTCCGGTGGGATGCACAGTCGGGCGTCCATTGCCGGGTCCAGCAGCTCGCGCAGGT
>DASQPE010000245.1:0-9752 GCA_035644115.1 Gemmatimonadales bacterium | reverse complement strand
CGTCGCCAAGTTCCTTGGCCAGGCGGTTGGCTGGTACCACGAGGGACAGTCCGCGGGCTTCATCGCGTCCGTCGTGGGCGCGATCATCCTCCTGGCGCTGTACCGGGTGTTTGCCAAACGGCGGGCAGCCGTTTGACGGCGTGAGAGGTAAGAGGTAAGAAGTGAGAGGGGGCCCCGCTGCGGTCGGGAGCCCCCCTCTTACTTCTTACCTCTTACTTCCCTTTCCGGCCGTCAGGCCAGGGCTGGCTGGGGCGAGATCACGTCGTCGAGGTCCGAGTAGTCGGGATCCGACAGCTCGGTGAAAACCGGGTGCGAGAGATACCGCTCCCCGAAGTCCGGGACGATGGAGACGATCAGCTTCCCGGCGTTCGCCGGGCGGGCGGCGAGCTGAAGGGCCGCCCAGGTGATGGAGCCGGCCGAGATGCCCACGAAGAGCGCCTCTTCCCGGGCGAGGCGACGGGTCGTCGCGATCGCGTCGTCGTTGGTCACCCGCACGACTTCGTTGTAGAGCTTGGTGTCGAGAATGCTGGGCACGAACCCGGCGCCGATGCCTTGCTGCTTGTGGGGTGCGGGCTGCCCTCCCGACAGCACCGGGCTCTCCGCCGGCTCGACCGCCACGAGCTGGATGCCCGGCTTCTTCTCGCGCAGGAACCTGCCCGCGCCCGTGATCGTCCCGCCGGTGCCGATCCCCGATACCAGGAAATCGACCTTCCCCTGAGTGTCGGCCCAGATCTCCGGGCCGGTCGTCTGGTAATGAATCGCCGGATTGGCGGGGTTGTCGAACTGCCTCGGCATCCAGCCTCGTTCGCCCAGGCGCGCGAGAATCTCTTCCGCCCGGGCAATGGCCCCCTTCATCCCCTTCGGACCTTCGGTGAGCACCACCTTGGAGCCCAGCGCTCTGAGCAGGTGGCGACGCTCGAGGGTCATGGTTTCCGGCATGGTGAAAATGGTCCGATACCCCAGCGCGGTGGCCACGTAGGCGAGCCCGATCCCGGTGTTCCCGCTGGTCGGCTCGACGATGACCATTCCCGGCTTGAGCGCGCCGCGGTTGATCGCGTCCTGCACCATCGCCATCCCGATCCGGTCCTTGACCGAGCTGAACGGATTGTAGCCCTCGTGCTTGACCGCGATCCTCGCGCCGAGCCCGGCGGCGAGCCGGTTGAGTTGAATCAGGGGCGTGTTACCGACCGTCTCGGTGACGTTCTGGTAGATCTTGCCGTGCGGCATACGGTCCTCTGCGTGTCGGATGGACGGGATGGCTCGGGGTCGCCCACAAAGCAAACGAGCCCCGCAAGCTGCCTGGGGCTCGGAAATGGCCGGGGGATCAGGTTCGCCTGGGTCGTGCTCGCTGATCGCGTCGCAGCGCCGCCAGGCCCGCCCCGACAAGTCCGATCGCGAGAAACATCGGACCGGTGGGGCGGCCGGACTCTCCCGGCCCGCTGGTACAGTAGCCGGTGGCGAGGCAGTAGCCTCGGCCGCCGCTCAACAGGGGGTCCTGCCCAATCGTCCCGCCGGCAAGGGTGAGGGCGAGGAAAGCGCTCAAGACCATGACTCGACGTTACCGGCACTGGATGGACCCGTCAAGTTCCGGTGGCGCGCTGGGCCCGGTTTGACCGAAGGAGCTGACGCGGTTCCGTTTGGAACAGCCGGGGGAATGGCTGGACGCGGAGCGCCTGAATGCGCATGATTAAGGGCGGTCACGGAATCAAACCAGCTTTTGAACGGGAGCCGGCGATGCATGCGTCCACTATGGCCGCCCGCCGCGCGATTCGCGCCCTTTGCTTGGTGGGCCTCTTTGGCATTGGGCTGGCCGGATGCGGTGGTCGGCACAACCCGGCGGATGAGCCGGAGCCCGAGGCCGATCCCCAGGCGCCGACGCCGCTCACGGTCGACAACAACAATTGGCTGGACGTCGTTGTGTTCGTGTTTCACGACGGCGAGCTCTCGCGCGTCGGCACGGTCACCGCGGCGTCGTCCAGCGATTTCTTTCTCCCGGCCTGGATGGTTGGCCAAACCCGCAACATCCGTCTGGTCGGCGACCCGATCGGGTCCAACGCCGGGGTCCGGACCGAGTTGATCCACGTCCAACCCGGCCAGTTCATCGAGTGGCGGCTGGAGAGCCAGCTCGCCCGCTCGACCGTCGCAGTGTACTGAAGGGAGTCGCCGCTCGGAGCGAGAAGCAGCCGGTCCACGGTTTGGCGGGCCGGCTGCTTTTCCGGGCGTACTCGACTGCTGTCGCCGCCTACTGCCTCGGATTGCCGAGCGAACCAGGCACTGAAATGGCTGCGGCGCCGGTCCCGAAAGCCTGGGACATAGCAACCACGGCGCCTATGCTCAAGCCGCCCACCAACACGGTTCCCGGCAGGCTCAGATGGCGCACCTCGAGCGAGAGATAACTGTCGTGAGGGAAGGTGAAGCGTTCGCCCGCCCAAACCGCGCTCGAACCTCCGCTGCGCCCGTCGACGTGCGTGACGGCGAGGTGTAGGCCGGCGGAATCGTCCCCCACCACCACACCCTCGACATACGTGACACCGATCCCAATTTGAAGCGCCAGGTCCCGGGTTGCGTCGCCCGAGAGGCGAATGGCAACGTGGGTTCCCGGCTGCGGCGCCACGTTCCGAGGCGCGCCATAGCTATAGCACCCGCTGACCACCAACTGGCCCCAGACGGCCCCAACGCACCAGGTACGGAGAAGGGCCGCCCGGCCTCGAGCACAACCGCATTGCTGGTTCATCGTTCCAAACCTGAACGGCTCGCCGATCCTTGTGACCCGGCTACGCCGCTGTTTGCTGTTCGTTACTGATGCCCCTGGGCGGGTGGAACGACCTGCCCCGTGCTCGCACCGGCGCCGGAGAAGACTGCGGCGGCCGCGATCACGCTGCCCGCTGCCAGGCCCCCAACAAGGGCGGTGGCTCCAACCGCGAGCCGGCGCTCACCGACGCTCGCGATCGCATCGCGAGGGATGGCGACCTGCTCGCCCTTCCAGTCAGTGCTGATACCACGGGCGTCTCTAACCCCCCGCACGGCGAGTCGGAAGGTGTCCGGCGTGGCCGATATGACGTCGCCGTCAACCGACACCGCCTGCGGCCCGATCTGCTGTGCCAAGGCAAGCGCGCCCTGCTGAGTCAGCCGTACCTGAACGTGACTGCCGGTGGCCGGGGCCACCGCATCGGCGGGGCCGGCCTGCCGGTAGGAATAGCAGGCGGTGACGAGCCAGACGGCCGCCACCACCACCATACGAGACTTCATGTAGATCCTCCGCATGGGTGGCGCCGGCCCTAATCGGGACCGGCGCTCACCCGTTGCATCAACGAGAGGCGACCTTAGTTCGCGAGCGGGCTGGAACTCACGTAGTTCAGCACCGCACACGGGTTCGGGTCATTCGCATTCTGACCAGTCGACAAGACCTGCGGCGCGTTGGGATTCGCGTTCAGCTCCTGCTGACCGTACGGAAGCCGGCCCGAGATCGGCGTGCCCCGCGGCGTGGCGCCGCCAGCCGCCACCGGCGCCGGAGCCAGCGACGGGAGGCACGTCCGCTTGTAATCGTTCCAGACCTCGGGATTGAGGTACAACCTGACGTACTTCTCCTCGATGATGTTCTGCAACGTTGCCGGTGCCGAGGGCGCAGCCGGCAGTGTGAGTATGCTACCGGCGCTCGAGCCGTAGGTCCGGTTGGCCCGCGCAGCGTCGAAATAGATCTGCGCCTGTGCGGCGTTCCCGGTCGCCAACGCCGCCTCGGCCCCGATGAGCTGGGTCTCGGCGTAGGTGAGCTCCGGTTGACGGAAATCGCCTGGCGGCGTCGCGCCGTCGAATAACGGACTGAAGCCCGAGAACTCGCCGGCCGGGTTTCCCCCGCCGTTGTAGATCGTGCCATTCGTGGTCATGACGGCTGCCGACGGACGCGACCCAGCAAAGGTGCCGCTCGATGTCCGGGTGAAGTAGAGCCCGAGCAAGGTGTCCGTCGGCTCGATCCCCGCCAAGACCCGCCGCTTTTCGATCTCGACGATCGCTGCCCCCGGTCCGAGGTCGCCGGCGCGCGCCGCATTGAACTGCCACCAGATGTTGTTCCCCTGGGGCGACGCATCGTGGAACCAAAGGAAATCGTCGGCCCCGGTGGGATCCGCGATGCCAAGCGGCACCTCCGCCAGTGCCTTGGCGTACGCGGTGGGATCGGCCTCGGCGGTATGCATGTAGAGGCGGGCCTTGAGTGAATGGGCCACCTTGGTATAGATGGCGCGGAGGAGATTTGGATCTGCAGCACGGTTCTGGTAGATCAACTCGGGGTTCTGGACTGCGCCCGAGGGACCCAGATTAGTGGGCCCTGCGGCCGTGAGGAAGAGGATGGCCGAGTCAAGCTGCGCCTGGAGATCACCGTAAACCTGTAACTGGGGATCGAAGTGCGGCGTGAGCTTGGTCGAATCCGCGGCTTCGCGGTAGGGAATGTCGCCGAACTGATCGGCTGCGAGGCCCATGTAGAGCGCCTCGTATACCTTGGCGATGCCGATGTAGAGCGAGTCGCCGCTCTTGCGGCCGAGCTGCTGCACCTTATGGATGTCGAGCAGCCCGCCACCCCCGTTCAAGGTGTTGGTGGCGCCAAACACGGAGGTGAAATACGGGTCCAAGTCCGCCGGCTTGGCCTGATACAGATCGTATCCGAGCTGCTGGCGGGCAATACCTGCGACCTGCTGGATGTACAAGGCGGGGAACCGCCCCAGCCCGCCCTCCCGCTGGGGTGGACCCGCTTCCTGGATGCCGATGTACAGCGGCCCAGCGCTCTTGAGCAAGGTCACTTTGGTCGGATCCGTGGTCACGTCCGGAGCCGAGAGGTAGTCGCTGCACCCGGCCGCGCTGAACGCGAGGCCCAGGCCGAGCACCACCCTGTGGAACTTTCGCATGTGATGGTCTCCTGTTAGGCGTCAGCCGCTAGCGGTTGAGGGTGAGCGAGAAAGTCCACGACCGGGCCTGGGGATTGTTGAAGTAGTTCAGGCCCCGGACCGGGCTCACGGCGCCCAGCAGCGACGTCTCCGGATCCACACCAGTGTAGCCGTTCCAGCTATGCAGGTTCCGCCCCGCGACCCGCAGCTCGATTGAGCTGAAGCCGAGTGAGCGGCCCACCCACGGCTGATCAAACGTGTATCCCACCGACACCTCGCGAAGCTTCACGAAATGGCCCGGCTCGAGAAACGTGGCATCGACCCCGTTGAAGATGCTGGCCTCACCCTGCCACCAGCTCTGATCCAGCGGGACTTTAAGATTCACGCCCGGTCCGGCAACCGAATGGGTGGGGTTGACGAACTCGTCGGCGTTCCCCGTGACCGGGTAATAGTCGGTGCCGAAGGCCACCGGCGCCGCATTGCGAGTGTCTGCCGTGATCTGCGCGGTGCCGAAGTTCTGCAGCGCGCCCTTGGTTCCGTTGTACGCAATCCCGCCGGCCCGGACGTCAAGCAGGCCGCCGAGCGAGAGCTTCCCGATCCGGAAGTTGGTCCGGACCGAGCCGGTCCAGTCGGGGTTCGGATCGCCAAGGATATACGTGTTGTCGAGATCCTCGACCGGGAAACCGGTGTCGTCCAGATAGAGCGCCCCGGTCGGCGCACCCTGGCACTGCCCCCCAGTGTGGTCGATGTCGACGCCGTTCACCGCAAGGCCCCGACCGCAGCGGACGAAGTCGGTCCCGCGGTACGCGGCGATCGGTTCGCCAGGCTGGGCAACGCCACCGACAGCGAGACCCGCGCCGTTGCCGCCGCCGCTCAACGGGAACTGATAGAACTTAAGCCCGGGCGCGAGCGCCGTGGTGATGCCCCGGTTCCGGGCCCACTGGAGACCGACATCCCAACCGAAGCTCTTGGCGTTGATCGGCCGCAGGTTGAGCGTGACTTCCCACCCGCGGTTCTGGAGCGAGGCCGCGTTGGCCGCCACGTTGAAATAGCCCGTGCTGGTAGCCACGGGAATTTGCAGAATCACGTCCTCCGAGTTCTGCCGGTAGTGCGTGACGCTGAGATCGGCCTTGTCGCCCCAGAAGCCGAGGTCGATCCCGGCCTCGAACTCCTTCACCCGCTCGGGGCCCAGGACCTGGGTTGGCAGATTGAAGTTCGTGATCAAGCCGCCGAGGCCGGCGATCTGGGTCGAGCTGATCGGGCCAAAGCCGCCGTCGTTCAGCGGCTGCGAGACGAAGTTGCCGCCAAGCAGGTAGGGAGGCGGCTGGGTGCCGCTCTGCCCGTACGCTGCGCGAAGCTTGCCATAGCTCAGGAACTTGCCCCCGCCCTGTCCCTGTGCGCCACGGTAGAACAACCATGACGCGCTCCCTTTGGGGAACCAATTGTGCCGGCTGGAAGCCCCGAAGCTCGAAGCACCATCGTTTCGGATGGCGCCCTGCAGGAAGAGCTGCTCCCACAGGTCGAGCGTCGCTTGCCCGAAATACGACTCGGTGTGGATCTTGGTATAGGCGTCATTCGCCGGCAGGTCGACGGTCGACGTGTTCGCCAGGTTGAACGGCTGGGGGGTAATGAGGAAAGCGCCCAGCGTCTCCCGGTCGGCAAACGTACGGGAATTCAGGTCCTGTCCGGCGGTCAGCGTTCCCTTGAAGCTGGCCGACAGGCTGTAGGTCGCCGTCGCGGTGAGGGTGTTGTCGACCTGGGTGTTTCGAATGTAGCCCGCGTTGACGCCACCCACGCCCTGCACGCCGGCCGGAGGGGAGCCGTTCGAGTTGGACCAGGCCCACGACTGGAACCGCTCGTCGTTGGAGTAGTCGTATCCCAGGTTTTCGTTGATCTTGAGCCAGTGGAATGCGGACCATTCCGCGTTGATCCCGCCGAAGGTGCGGGCGACATCAGTGGTGGCCGGGTTTGCGTTCGCCGTGAAGAAGGGGTTGTCGTACACGCGACTGCCTTGCTCCGACCCCGGCCCCGGGTTGGGGAACCGATAGCTCCGGTGGAGTCCAAAGACCGGGTCAAGGAACGGCAGGTTGTTGAAGGTCGGGGTCGTGCGCCACGCGCCTAGGAGCAGGCCGGCCGTGCTGTTGCGGCTCTGGACGAACCCGCCGGTTCCGTTGCTGTAGGCGATGTTGGCTCCGACCTTCAGCCGGTCGGTAATGGCCTGGGTACCGTTGGCCCGGACCGAGATCCGGCGGTAGTGATTGTTGTCGCCCACTACGATGCCGCGGTCGTAGCTGTAACCACCGGACAGGAAGTACTGGGTGCGCTCGCTGCCACCCGACACGCTGAGCGCGTTGTCGGTGGTGAAGCCGTCCTTGAAAATGTCGGACGCGTGGTCGAAGGTCGGCGTCCCGGCCGCAATCGGTGGGCCCCAGCTACTGCCGGTGGCGAAGCAGTTCAGGTTGTTCGGGTCCGGGGCCGGCGAGTCAGGCCCGGGCACGCAACTCGGCAGGACCCCGCCGAGGCCGTGGTCGAACGTTCGCTGGAGCGCGGGGAGCTGGGTGTGCTGGTCGAGCGACCACGTGCTCCGGAGTGAGTAGCGCGTCTGGCCTGACCGGCCGTGCTTGGTCGTGATCAACACCACGCCCTGGCCAGCCCGCGACCCGTAGATCGCCCCGGAGGATGCGCCCTTGAGAATCTCGACATTTTCAATGTCGTTGGGATTGATGTCGAGCAGCCGGTTCGGCGGGAAGGTGGTGCCGCCATTCAAAGCCAGCTGCGACGCATTGGCGTAGTCCGTGCTGTTCCCTACGGGAACCCCGTCCACCACGAACAACGGCTGCCCATCGCCGGCCTGAATCGTGGTGAGGCCCCGGATCTGGATGTACGACGACGCGCCGGGATCGCCGGACGACGAGACCACCGACACGTTGGGCGCCTTGGCCGCCAGCGCGTTAACCAGGTTCTGTTCCTGCGCGTGGACGATCGCCGTCGAGTCCACGTAGTTGCGGACCGTTCCCAGCTTCTCCACCTCGGAGGTGGTGCCCGCGCCGGTCACCACGACTTCACCCAGCTGAAGCGGATTGGCGGCGAGCGTGAAGTCTTGGGTGAGTTGGCCCTGGGAGAGAGTGATTTGGGCGGTTTGCGGCTTGTAATTGATCGCGCGTACTGTGAGCGCCACTTGCTCACCCGTCACTCGCGCTGCCGGCACCAGAATGGTATAGGCGCCGTCGTCGCGTGTGTTCGATCCCACCCCGAGCTGCTGAATTGCCACTGATGCGTTCGCGATTGGGCGCCCACCCTCAGCTGTCACGTGCCCGGTGACGACGGCCGGCTGTTGGGCCGCCGCGCACAGCGGGAGCAACGCGACGGCCGCAGCGCTCGCGAAGAACCCACGAAGTGCTGTTATCATGCCTCCTCCACAGATTTGAAAGCCTGTGATTCGTGAGAACAGACTTGCGCTCGCGCATCCAAACCAGCGCTTGCGCACATCATTCCCGCCGGCCTACCCCACCGGCGGGAACACTCTCCCGGCGCTAACGACGCCGCGCCAAGGGAGCGCGGCCCCTACTGCCGGACCTGATTCGTTGGCTGGACCTGCGTTTATTGCCGGTGCAACCCTTCATCGGGTGTCGGCATCTACAGAGATGCCGCCACGCTGATACGTGCGGGCCTACGCCTCCGGTCGCCTGCGAATGCAGGACGAACCGGCGCCCGGTCCCGATGCGATATGCCTGGCTGTCGTCATTGAAGATGGCGGGGGGATGAACCCCTCGAGCGACGCATTCAGTGCGACTCATAAGCCTGCCGTGCGCGTGAACAACGGGCGCGACGGCGCGGCTCGCTCGTTTGAGCCGACCCAATCTATCCGTCATATGACGGTTCTGCAACACCCACATGCACGCTGTCGCAGCGCGAAACACGCGCGGCCGTTCCCCCCGGAAACACTCGATAGCCCCAAGCAGGACCGCAACATCCGCGACCCGCGCGCACTCGGTCTCTGCGACGACTTTCACCCCCTGGAACCAGCGGTCCCGAGGCGTGCAGCGCACGCCTCCGCGAGCGCGATCAGCGCCCCCGCGCCCCATTCGCCGCGGTCCGTGACTCGCGCGACCAGCGGGGCCGGCAGGGCCGCGGGCCCCAGTCGCGCGCCGCTCACAGCCCCCGTCATGGCTCCGGTGGTATCGGTATCGCCGCCGGCCGTTATCGCGGTCCAGACCGCCTCCCCATAGTCCTCGGGAGCTCGCAGGAACGCGTAGAGGCTCCACAGCACGCTCGGCCCCACGTGGCCCGTGATTCCGCGCCAGTGACCGGGCGCTTCGGGATCGAATCGCTGGCGATGCAGCTCAGTCAGGGCCTCCTCAGGGTCGAGCCCGCCCCATCCCGCCAGGCCTCGAACCGCCCCCGCGAACGCCAGGTCGGCCCGTGCGACCAGCCCGGCGAGGTCGTCCAGAAACCCCTCCCGGCTGATCGGCCCGGGCCGGGTGGCAAGGGCGACGGCGCCCGCAACTGCGACCGCCCCGGCGCCGCTACGGGGGTCGGCGTGGGTGACCCGGCTCTGGAGCAGCGCCAGCCGCACCAGCTCATCGGGGCCCGGCGCAAGGAGCCCGATGGGGCCGGCTCGCATTGCAGCTCCGTTGCCGGCATAGGGAGGGGGCGTCGCGGCTTCGGTCCAGGGAACGCCGAGCAGGAGGCGCCTGGCCGCCGCCAGGGTGCCGGCCCCGGCGCCTATCAGAACGTCGCGGCGGACCAGGTCCGCGAGCCGGGCGGCGAACTGCGCCGGATCGAGCTGCCCGGTATCGCGGAAAACCAGGAGCAGCTCCCTCGCGAGCTGGGTGTCATCCGAGTACTGACCGAACGGAAACGAATCGCGGCCTCGTT
>DASQPE010000244.1:0-11886 GCA_035644115.1 Gemmatimonadales bacterium | reverse complement strand
CGTGCTGGCGGGCGGGCGCTGGGCGCTGGACGAGGCGCGAGCGGGGGAGCTGGCGGAGTTCCTGGGCCGTTATCGCGCGCTGGTCCATGCCTGAGGGGCTCCGGCTTGCTCTGATCATCGCGGCGAAGGACATCCGGGCCGAGCTGCGAAGCAAGACGGCGCTGCTCTCAGCCACCGTCTTTGCCGCGCTGGTACTGGTGATCTTCAACTTCGCGCGCGACCCGACCGCGCTGAGTGCGGCCGACCTGGCGCCCAGCGCGCTCTGGGTGACCTTTGCCTTCGCCGCGATGGTCGCGATGAACCGCGCGTTCACGGTGGAGCGCGAGCATGGGGCCCTGGATGGCCTGCTGCTGGCCCCGGTGCCGCGGGGGGCGCTGTTCACTGGCAAGCTGCTCGCCAATCTCGCGTTCGTGGGCGCGGTCGAGGCGGTGGCCCTGCCCCTGTTCGTGCTCTTCTTCAACGTGGACCTCACCCGGGCCCTGCCGGGAATCGTGGGCACCGCTGCCCTCGCCACGATCGGCTTCGTCGCGGTGGGGACGATTTTCGGCGCCATGGCGGTGCGGACCCGCTTCGCCGAGCTCATGCTCCCGGTGCTGCTGCTCCCGTTCATGGTGCCGCCTCTGGTCGGTGCGGTACAGGTGACGTCGCGGCTGCTGGCGGCACGTCCGTTGAGCGAGATGTGGGGATGGCTTAGGTTACTCGCCCTCTACGACGTCGTCTTCGTGACCCTCACTGCGCTCGCCTTTGCCTTCGTGGTGGAAGAATGACCACCGCCGCTTCCCCGCCGTCGCTCGACCGGGCCCGCACAGTGACCCGCCGCGGGCTTGCCATCAGCGCGGTGGCCCTGCTCGGGATCGCCGGCGCCTGCATCCTGGCTCTCGGTTTTACCCCGATCGAGGCCCGCCAGGGTCTGGCGCAGAAGATCTTCTACCTCCACGTGCCGGCCGCCTGGAGCGCGCTGCTGGCGTTCTCCCTCGTAGGCGTCTCCGGGGGGCTCTACCTCTGGCTGGAGGACCCGAGGCTGGACCGGTTCGGGGCGGCCTCCGCCGAAGTGGGCGTGGCGTTTGCCGCGGTGATGCTCACGACCGGCCCGATCTGGGCTAAGCCGATCTGGGGCACCTGGTGGACCTGGGACGCGCGGCTGACGCTCACGCTGTTTCTGTTCTTTCTGTTCGTCGGCTATCTCGCGCTCCGTGCGGCGATTCATGATCGCCAGGAGCGAGCCCGCTTCAGTGCCGTCCTCGGGATCATGGGCCTGCTGCTGGTCCCGTTCATTCACCTGAGCGTCTATCTCTTCCGGACGCTCCACCCGCAACCCATCGTGCTCAAGCCGAGCGCGCCGTCGTTGCCCTGGGAGATGTTGCGCACCCTGCTGGTTTCCACGGCGATGTTTACCCTGCTGTACGTGGGCTACGTGACGACACGATACGGGATCGGGCTGGCGGCCGACGCCCGCGATCATCACGATGCCGACTGAGCCGCCGGCCAACGGCGGATACATGGTCGCGGCGTACCTGGCGGCGGGAGGGATACTGGTGGGGTATTTCGTGTCGCTTTGGCGAAGGGCGCGGGACGCGACAAAAAGCGTAAGAAGTAAAAAGTGAAAGTGAAAAGGGGGCTCCGTGGTAAATCGGAGTCCCCTTTTCACTTTTTACTTTTCACGCTTTTTTAAAGACCAGACTCGCATTAATCCCACCGAACCCAAAAGAGTTGCTCAGCACGAACTCCGGCTTCGCCTCGCAGCCCTCGCCGCGGATGTAGTCGAGGTCGCAGGCAGGGTCCGGGGTCTCCAGATTCACGGTGGGCGGCAGCCAGCCATGCCGGAGGGACAACGAGCAAATGGCGGCCTCGATCGCGCCGCTCGCTCCCAACGCGTGGCCGTAATAGCCCTTGGTGCCGCTCAAGGCCAGCCGGTAGGCGTGATCTCCGAATACCTGCTTGATGGACGACGTCTCGGTCGGATCGTTGAGCGGAGTCGAGGAGCCGTGGGCGTTGATGTACCCGATCTCGTTCGGCCCAAGGTGCGCGTCCCGTAGTGCAAGCTGCATGGCTCGCGCTGCCTGCCGCCCGTCGGGCCGCGGCGCGGTCATGTGGTAAGCATCATTGGTGAGGCCGTACCCGCAGACCTCGGCATAGATCGGCGCCCCACGCGCGATGGCTCGGCCGCGCTCTTCCAGAACCAGCACGGCGGCTCCCTCTCCCATCACGAACCCGTCGCGTCCGCGGTCGAACGGACGGCTGGCGCGTTCCGGATCGTCGTTGCGGGTGGACATGGCCCGGATGATGGCGAAGGCGCCGAAGCAGAGCGGCGCGAGCGGCGCTTCGATGCCGCCCGCCACCATGGTGTCGGCATCGCCCCTTACGATGGCGCGGAACGCCTCGCCGATCGCGATCGTCCCGGACGCGCAGCTCATGCCGTTGGTCGAGTTCGGGCCGGTCAGCCCGAATTCGATGGCCACGTTGCAGCTCGAGGCTCCGGCGAAGACCATCAGCGCCAGCGTCGGATCGACGGCCTTGGGACCGCCTCGCAGAAACTCCGGATACTGCGCCTCGGCGAACGCCACGCCGCCGAGCGCGGTGCCCATCATGACGCCGACGGTGTCGCGGTCCTCGCGTGACAGGTCCATCCGGGCGTCGGCGAGCGCGAGCCGGGTGGCGGCCACGCTGAACTGCCCGAAGCGATCCAGCCGCCGCGCGCGGCGCTCTTCCAGGTGGTCGGTGGGGACGAAGTCGTTGACTTGCGCCGCGATGCGGCTCTTGAACGGGGTCGGATCGAATCGCGTCACACAGCGTACTGCTGAACGCGCTTCGCGAAGTCCCGTCCACAGCTGATCAGCGCCGGTACCGATCGGCGTAATGGCTCCGATTCCCGTGATCACCACTCTGCGCGACTCAGGCATAGCCCATCTCCACTGCGTGACGGATCCCTGCCAGGGTGCGCGAGGCGATCCCATGAATGAACACCGGCCCAATTACCCACTCCGCGGCCGGGCGGCCGATGAGCGGCCACTGAGGGCCGCTCCACTCGTGCACGATCGTGACCTCGGTTCCATCGCGTGTCGGGACGAGTTGCCACTCCACCGCCATGCCGCTCGTGATCCCGCGCACATGTCGATACCGGACCGCCGGAGCCCCGGCATCTACCCACATCTCGGACACCCACCACGTCGGGTAGTTGAACCGCCCGAACGGGCGCCAGGCCGCCATCTCGACCAGGGCGCTCTCCGTTCGTCGCTCGAGCACCCGCACCCAGCGATAGTGCCGCAAGAGCTCAGGCCAGCGCTCGACGTTCGCCGCCGCGCCGAAGACCCGTTCGACCGGCGCACGCATGAAGAGACGATCGACCGTGCGCATCAGGGCACGCCCGGGGTCCAAGTCGCGACCAAGCGCCAGCCCGGCCGCCGCCGGACCCGGCCGGCAACGCCGGCCCGGGTCAGGAGCGCCTCCAGCTCGGCCGCAGTAAAACCCCGCCGGATGGAGGTCATACCATCGGCGGTGGTGACCGGGTCGAACCGGAGCAGGTGAGCGCCGCACCAGAAGGCGATCACTGCGGCCGCGGCCCGGCGCAGGTCGGTAACCACCACAGTACGCCGCGCGATCCGGTCGCAGGCTCGGAACAGCTCCACCACCGAGTCCGGCTCGAAGTGATGCGCGACCATGCTGAGGGAGACCAGGTCGACGCTCTTGTCCGCGACCGGCGGCGCGCCGGCGCACCCGACGATGGCGGGTAGCCCCCGCGAGTTCGCCAGCCGGGCGGCGATCCGGTTCTTGTCCAGCCCGATCGGCACCAGCCGGATGCCGCGCCGCGCGGCCCACCGAACCGCGGCTCGCGGCAGGTCGCCGAACCCGCTGCCCAGGTCCAGCAGGGTCAACCGCGCGCCGGGCGCGAGTCCCCCGATTGCCTCCCGCACACCAAAGCAGAGCGCCGCCGTACCGCCGAACCACCGGTTGGCGCGCGCGATGTTGCGGAGCGATTCGCCGACCACGGCCGGATCGGTCGCCGCGTCGTCGAGCAACTCGCTGCCGAGGCGTCGAACCGCGAGCGACGTCACCGGTTCATCCGAGCGCGGCATACCCGCCGCGATAGTACAGCAGGGGACGGCCCTCCGCGGTCTCGCCGGCGAGCACGCGCCCGATCACGATCGTGTGGTCCCCGGCCTCGACCATGTCATGTCGCACGCATTCGATGTGCGCGAGGGCCCCATCGAGCAGGACCCCGGCGTGCTGCCCCCCGTGATAACCCACGCCCTCGAAGCGGTCGTCGTGCGGATCCGCGAAACGGCGGGAAAGGGCCTCCTGATGGCTCGACAAGACGTTGACCACGAACTGGTCTGCCCCGGTGATGAGATCGTGCATCGTCGCCCCGTGGTCGATGCTGACCGACAGGAGCGGCGGTTGGAGGGAGACCGAGGCCAGGCTGTTTGCGGTCATGCCGTGGGGCCGGCCATCCGGGCCCGTCAGGGTGATCACCACGACCCCGGTCGCGAACCGGCCCAACAACTGGCGGAACTGTGCGTCGTCCACGTCGATCAGGGTCACAGAACCATCCGGGCGAGAAACACGGGATTGAGGACCTGGCGGGCCGGCACGAAGTCACCGGTTACACCGATGAAGGTGTGCGCCATGGCGCCCTTCCGGCCCAGCCGCTCCACCACCCGGTCGAACAGCGCCGGCCACGCCATGGCATAGCCGATCAGGCGCTCCACCACCCACTTCCCGGCAAATGCCCGACGCCGGGCCCGGACATAGGGCCGCAGGCGCGCGGCCCGCACCGGGCCGGATGGCGCAAGCGCGTCCGGCGCGACCGCAGCCACCAGCTCGGCGCCGCGCAGCGCGCTACAAATCCCCTCGCCGGTGAACGGATCGAAGAATTCGGCGGCGTCGCCCACCAGCAGCGCGCCGTCGCTGATCACGCGCCGGGAGCGGGTGGCGAACGGTCCGGTAGTGAGCACCGGGTGCACGAGGCGATGGCGACTCACCCGTCCGCGGACCCCCGCGAAGCGGTCGAGCTGCTCGAAGAAGAACTCGGTCACCCGCCCGCGGGCGGCCGCGACGGAGTCCGCCGAAACCACCAGCGCGACGTTGGCGAGGTCGTCGCCCACGAGGTTCAGGCCGACGTAGCCGTCGGGTCCCACGTGCATCTCGGCCGACTCGCCGAGGTCCGGCACGCCCGCGACATGGGCCACCAGCGCCACTCGCCGCAGCCGTCCCTGGGTCCGGAGGCCGAGCCGACGGGCCACGGCCGAGCGGAGTCCGTCGGCGCCGATGGTGAGACGGGCACGAATGATCCGGCGCCCGTCCGGACCCCGCACGACGGCGCCGGCCACCGCGCCGCCATCATGATGGAGCGATTCGAGCGACGTGCGCTCGAGCACGGTCGCGCCTGACTCGCGCGCTGCCTGCACCAGGCGCTGGTCCAGCACGCGCCGGGTGACCGAGAGCCCGGTGGCCCTGAACGGACTGGGCCGGGCCCGGGCAAAAATGCCGTGGAGCCGGGAACCGCGGGGGCCCCGCACCACCGTGCCCGCCAACGGTCGCGCCCCCGCCTGCTCGAGCTCGCCCACCACACCGAGCCGGTCCAACACCCGAACCGCCTCGGGGCTCAGGTATTCGGCGCACGGCTTGTCCCGGGGGAACGCGGCTCGGTCGATGGCCACGATCTGGAGCCCGCGACCGGCCAGCAGGGCGGCGGTCGCGCTCCCTGCCGGTCCGGCGCCGATCACGAGCACGTCCGCCACGATGTCGCGCACGCTCAGCTCACTCGACCGAATTCGTCGGCATCGAGCCGCAGCACGTTCAGGCTCGGGAAGCTGTACTGCATGCTGAAGGTGACCGGCCCGCCGACACCCGCGTCACTGACGGTTATCCTGGTGGCGTCGGCGGTCCAGGTGCAGGGCCGATCGGCGCTGTTCTCGATGCCGTCGGTGATAGTGAGGAAGGTCTCGAGGCAGGCGCCGTCGGCGTCGAATCGCCAGGTAATGGTCTGGACGGTGTTGGGGAGGAAGCTGGTCACCACCCCGCGCCAGGTACCCACCAGGATGGATGGGTGCGGCGAGGGAGGCGGGGCCGGTTGGCCGCCGCCGGGGGTTCGCGGCACACCGGCCGTCGGTGCGGGCTCGGTAGCGGTCGGGCTGCAACTCGTGATCACGGCGAGCCCGGGGCCAACCACAGCCAGGTACACCAGCCGGCGAGCGCGCCGAATGCGGTGGCGAGCGCGTTCACCCCATCGTTGTTGAGCCAATCCCAGCCTCCCACCCGGATGGTCCGCGTCCCGCACCGATGGACTCGCCATTCAGACACCTGGGCGCAGGTGGGGCAGCGAAATGCCCCCTGGACGGAGGCTCCGAGGGCGGAGTCGAGTAGCATGCCGCCGAAACCTATCGCCACGGCCGCACCGGCGAGCCGCGGCTGCTGCCCGATCAAGCCACCGGCCCCGGCGACGAGCGCTGCCCCCACGAGGGCGCCCAGGCAACCCAGTAGTGTGACGCCGCCGTTGGTCCCCGGTGGCACCAGGCGCCAGGTGAACAGGTGACGCGGCGCCGGCCGGCTCCAGGCACCGAGCGATGTGGCCCAAGTGTCCGCGCCCGCCGCGGCGAGACTCGAGGTCGCAACCCAGAGCGCCAGGCCTGGCTGGTCGCGTGCGACCAACGCGCCGAGGGCCGCCGGCCCTCCGTTGGCAAGGACCTGCCAGTGGTCCCGGCGATTCCCCTTGGGGTCACCGACGATCGGTCGCTTTGGCGGTCCAATGCGGGAGATTACGCTGCTCGAGAGAAAGAATGCGGCGAGCGCCGCGGCACCGGCCCAGCCGGTGGCCGCCAACAAGGCTGCGGCCACGGCTGTCGCCGCCAGGGCGCCCGAGCCGGTGAGGGCGCGAGCTTGCCAGCCGGCCGTGGCGAGGGCGGCGGCGAGGACAGCGGCGAGAAGGGCTGACACGCAGCGAGCGGCGCGAACGCCGTGCCTTTAGCTGTCGGAGGAGCCGTCGAGCTCGGAGCGCAGCTGGGAAAGAATGCGGTCGCGCAGCCGGTCGGGGCAGCATTGCCCCTTGGCCTTACGCTCGAGCATCTCGAGGAAGCTCGTCTCGAACCGAAGATGGTCGAAGCAGGGACGACACTTCTGCAGGTGGTCGGTAATCTTGGTGGCAAGCTCGGGCGTGATCTCCTGCTTCATGTAGTCCTGAAGCAGCGAGAGGGCTTCGCGGCAGTTCGGACCACCAGGCATCAGCGGGGGACCTCCACCCTATTTCTCGAGGGGCGCGCGAGCGCGCGGCCGGATGTAGCCCATCTCGACAGCGTGGTCATAGAGGACCTCCTGGAGCTGCCTGCGGGCGCGAAACAGGCGCGACTTCACGGTGCCAACTGGAATACCGAGCACGTCGGCGATCTCGGCATAGCTGAGATTCTCGATGTCGCTCAGAACTAGAACCTCGCGGAAATCTTCCGGGAGACGGTCAATGGCCTCGAGGACCTTGGCATCCACAATCTGTGCGAAGAACGATCCCTCGGGATCTTCATCATCCACTGCCCGGAAAGTGGCGTGCGGTTCGGCCGTCTCCAGGTCCATTGGGATCGGCTCCCGCTGGCGACGCCGGTAGTCATTGATGAACGTGTTCCGTAAAATCGTGAACAGCCAGCTGCGGATGTTGGTTCCGGGCTGGAAACGTTGCCAGGACCGGAAGGCCTTGAGCACCGTGTCCTGCACGAGATCTTCCGCCCGGCTGGGGTCGGTCGTAAGCCGGAGGGCCAGCCGGTAGAGGCTGTCGAGCTGCGGAATGACTTCCGCCTCGAATGCCTCCCGGCCGGGCGCTGGGTCGGTCATGCCGCAAATGTTCCCGCGAACGCCCCTGGGGCGCAAGGACCCCTGGATGGCCCGGGCCTCTGCGGCTATGTTCCGGCCCGTTCCGTGGTTCTGGCCGCTCCGGCGCCGCCCACCTCCCTGTGCCCGACTCGCCTCCGATCCCAGCCTTCCTGCCCCTGAGCCTCCTGGAAGCGCTCCGGAACCTCGACACGCCGCTCGAGGACGGGCTCGAAGTGCTTGCCAAGGACATCGTCTCTCGCCGGTTGGGGCTGAGCGACACCGTCGCCGCGCAGATCGAACGGTACCGCCAGGCCACGCTCCGAGACGGGACGGTCGCCGATGACGAGCTGGTCTCGGTGCTTCGGCTGGTCGGACGGCGCCCGGATGCTCCCCTGGTCTTCGCTGATGCCGGTCGCCGCGCCGCCCGGTACGCCGTGCGCGCGAGGGGTGGGGCCCGCGCGCTGGTCAAGGTGTCGCCGTCGGCGCTGGGGCAGCGGCTGGCGCGACGGGCAGTCCGGCGGGTCGCCGCCACCTGCTTCCGGGGCGAGCTGGTGGGGAAGGCGGCCGAGCTGGAAGTCCGCATGTCGCGGCCGCTGTCCATCAGCGCTATTCCCGACGGCAGCGCATGCGCCTTCTACGGCGCCGCATACGGCGAGCTGCTCCGCAGCCTGATCAACTTCGAGGGAACGATGGTGCACGAGCGCTGCGAGGGACGGGGCGACCAGGTCTGCATCTGGCGCGCCCAGCGCGCCGGAGACTACGAGTGACCCCGCTCCCGGAGCTCGACCGCGGCGCGCTCCGAGCCGCGCTGGACGAGGCCGGCGCCGACGCCTGGCTGCTCTACGATTTTCGGGGGGTCAATCCGGTCGCCGGCAGGGTGCTGGGGGTCGGCGGCATGGGGACCCGACGGCTGTTCGTGCTGCTTCCGCGTGAAGGCGAGCCGGTGGCGGTGGCTCACCGGATCGAGCTTCAGGGGGTGGAGGGCTTTCCCGGACAGGTCGTGCCCTACGCCCGGTGGCAGGAGCTGCACGCAGCGCTCGGACCGCTCATCGCCGGTCGGACCGTGGCGATGGAAGTGTCGCCCGAGGACGCGGTGCCCTATCTCGATCGGGTTCCCGTCGGCGTGGTGGAGCTGGTGCGCCGGCTCGGCGCCCGCGTGGTCCCCTCGGGGCCGCTGGTCTCCCGCTTCGCCGCGCGCTGGAGCGCCGCGGAGACGGCGGGTCACCTCACTGCGGCGGAGACCATCGCCGAGATCGCCCGCACCGAGCTGGCCCGGACGGTGCGCGAGCCGGGAGTCAGCGAATCGGCGGCACAGGCTCGCGTCATCCGCGCGCTCCGCGACCATCGTCTCGTTTTCGATCATCCGCCCCTTGTTGCGTTCGGTCCGAACGCGGCGAACCCACACTACGAGCCGATCGCCGGCCAGGACGCGCGGCTCGCGGCCGGGCAGGTCGTGCTGCTGGATCTCTGGGGGGCCCCCGGAGCGGATACCGTTTCCGCCGACCAGACGTGGATGGGGTTCGCCGGCGACGATCCGCCGCCGCGGGTCCGTCAGGTCTGGGCTGTGGTTCGCGATGCGCGCGATGCGGCGATCAGCGCGGTGCGCGATGCGGCGAGGCAAGGCCGCCCGATCACCGGGTTCGAGGCCGACCGTGCCGCGCGGGGGGTGATCGAGCGGGCGGGCTTCGGGCAGTGGTTCGTGCACCGTACCGGGCACTCGATCGACCGCGACCTGCACGGTTCCGGTCCGAATCTGGACGATTACGAGACCCACGACGACCGGCGGCTCGGGCCGGGGATCGGCTTTTCGGTGGAGCCGGGCATCTATCTGCCCGGGGAGTTCGGCATCCGCAGCGAGGTGAATATGTTCTGGGGGCCTGAGGGACCACAGGTGACGCCGCGGGAGCCGCAGCGGGAACTGATAACAGCGTGAAAAGTGAAAAGTAAAAAGTGAAAAGGGAGCCCCGTTGATCATCGGAGCGCCCTTTTCACTTTTCACTTTTCACGCAGTTATTCCTCTCGACCCCCGGCGGCGACTTCAAACAGAACGTCCCCCTCCCTGAACTGGTGCTGGTAGAGCCGGGCGTAGAGTCCGCCTCGGGCCAGCAGCTCGGCGTGGCTCCCCTCCTCGACAATGCGGCCATGATCGAGGACCACCAGCCGATCGGCCCGGCGGACCGTGCTCAGACGGTGGGCGATAATGAGCGTGGTGCGGCCTACCAGCAGTCGCTCCATCGCGTCCTCGATCAGCCGCTCGCTTTCGTTGTCCAGGCTGCTCGTGGCCTCGTCCAGGATGAGCACGGCCGGGTCCTTGAGCAGGGCTCGCGCGATTGCGATGCGCTGGCGCTGCCCGCCCGAGAGCTTCACGCCGCGCTCGCCGACCACAGTGTCGTAACTCTGCGGCAGCCGCTCCACGAACTCGTGCGCATGCGCCGCGCGGGCAGCGGCCTCGATCTCCTGCGAGGTGGCCGCCGGGCGGGCATAGGCGATGTTCTCGCGGACGGTGCCGCTGAAGAGCGCAGGCTCCTGCGGCACCAGCCCGATCGCGGCCCGAAGGTCGGCCAGGCGGAGGTCCCGGACATCGCTGCCGTCGAGCAGAATCCGACCTTCGGTGACATCCCAGAACCGAGGCAGGAGCGAGGCCATCGTAGTCTTCCCGGCGCCCGATGGTCCGACCAGCGCCACGATCTCGCCCGGTGCCACGGTCAGATGGATGTCGCAAAGGACCCAGGGCGCGTCGGTATCGACGTGATATCGGAAGGAGACGTGCTCAAAGGCCACTTCGCCGCGGACCGGCCGGGGCAGCTGGTGCGGCGATGGCGGATCCGCGATCGGCGACGTCGTCTCGAGCAGCTCGAAGACCCGTTGCGCTGCCCCGACCGCTTCCTGGTAGCTGCTGAAGAAGGAGGCCAGGCCGCCGATCGCCGCCGCGATGGTGACCGTGTAGAGCAGGAACGAGACCAGTGAGCCCGGCGAGAGCTTCCCGTCCAGCACCAGCAGGCCCCCCTGCCAGAGCACGAACACGATGCCGCCGAAGGTGGTAAACGTGAGCACGCCGAAGAAGACGCCACGCACCTCGGCTCGCCGCAGCGCCGCCCGCACGCTGGCAGAGATCCGGTCCCCGTAGCGCTGCCGCTCGGCGGGCTCCTGCACGAAGCTCTGAACCGTCCGGATCTGGCTCAGCGCCTCCTCGGCCACCGCCGTCGCTTCGGCCACCTTGTCCTGCACTCCGGTCGTCATCCGGCGGAGCCGTCGTCCGAAATAGAACGCGGAGCCGACCACGACCGGCACCACGCCGAGCGCGGTGAAGGTGAGCCGCGGCTGCATGTACGTCAGGATGACCACTCCGCCAATCAGCGCGAGCGCCTGGCGGGAGAACTCCGCGATCTGATGGCTCATCACGCTCTGCAACAACCCGATGTCGGTGGTGAGGCGGCTGGTGAGCTCGCCGGTCCGCCGATCGGCAAAGAAGCCGGGTGGCATGGTGAGCAGCTTGTCGAACAGCTCGCGCCGCAGACCGGCGACCGCGCGCTCGCCGGTGGCGCTCAGGTAGTAGGTCTGGACATAGTTGAGCCCCGCCTGCACGGCAAACAGCACCAGCAGCACGACGCCGATCCGGTCGAGCAGGCCGCGATTGCGCTGGAGGAATGCGGCATCGAGCAGATAGCGGACGATCTGCGGAAACGCGAGAGCGATCGCGCCGCTCAGGAGCAGCGCGACCGTCGCCAACGCCAACCCACCGCGATACGGCCGGAGCCGCGGCCACAGCCTTCCGAGCTGCTTGGGTGACGGAAGCCGGCGGGGGCTGCTGGTAGTGATCGGTTGGGTGGGTGTCATCGTACAGAAGCTAACTGCGTGAACGGTGAACGGTGAACGGTAAACGGGGGCGCCTGGCACCGGAGCCCCCGTTCACCGTTTACCGTTTACAGTTTACGCTGTTCTACGGGGCCAGCGCCTCCAGCTCCGGGTGCCTCAAGATGAGCACGTCGCCTGAGCGCCGGACCGAAGGCAGGTTGCGATCGATGGCCATCGCCAGAAAGAGCAGAGCGAGGTAGAGTAGGGAGTAGCGGTAGAGCTTCCACGCCGTTGGCG
>DASQPE010000243.1:0-4445 GCA_035644115.1 Gemmatimonadales bacterium | reverse complement strand
CAGGCCACGCGTCTCCCGCGCTGATGGTGGGTCGCTGGACCAGGACCGTCTTCCCGTCGCTATCGAGTCGAACCCTGAGGCAGACCCGGCCGGTCGCGCGCTCCAACACCTCCACGATCTTCCCGGGAGTGCTACCCGCCTCACGCACGGCGTGCTCGGTGGCAGCGGCTAGCTTGGTCTCGCGGGCGATGGGCGTCGCCGGATCGTCGGTTCGGCGAACCACCAGTTGGTCGGGCATGGGCGTCTCTCTCGGAGCCGAAGTTGAGGGGCGTGGGCGCCCCCCGACCGGTCGAGGCAACCCGCGTGCCGGGCGTCACCAAACCGGGCAGGGACGCGCATATCATTGATTGATGGCGAGATCGAGGCTGGAGCGCGGGAACGGGCCAAAGCTCAACCGGGCTCGGACGGTTAGATCCCGTGCGAAAGGCAATACCCCACCCGCCCTCCGCGCGATTTCCGAGGCCGCCCGCGCTCGGCTCCGACCCCGGCGGATGCCGGGGTGGGTCGGGCCGATGCTCGCCACCCTCACCGACGAGCGGTTCTCCCACCCCGACTGGATCTATGAGCGCAAGCTCGACGGCGTGCGGTCCCTCGCCTTTCGGGACGGGGGACCCGTCCGCCTGCTGTCCCGAAACCGGCGAGCTCTGAACGACACCTATCCCGAGCTGGTCGAAGCACTGAATCGGCAACAGACCAAGCGCTTCATTGTAGATGGCGAGATCGTTGCCTTCCGCGGTGGGATCACGAGCTTCGAGCGCCTTCAGGGCCGCATGGGCCTGACCGACCCCGCTCGCGCGCGCGCCGCCGGAATTGCCGTCTTCTACTATCTGTTCGACGTGCTCTGGCTGGACGGATACGATCTCACGGGTCTCGAGCTGCGGGACCGCAAGCGCGTGCTTCGGGCTGCGCTCGGCTTTCGAGGGCCGATCCGGTATACGGAGCACCGCGATCGCGAAGGGGAGAAGCTCTACCGTGAAGCATGCGCCCGCGGGCTCGAGGGAGTCATCGCAAAGCGGGCCGCGAGCCCCTACGTGCACCGCCGTTCCCCCGACTGGCTCAAGTTCAAATGCGTGGCCGAACAGGAGCTCGTCATCGGGGGCTGGACTGATCCGGAGGGAGCCCGCAGCGATTTCGGCGCGCTGCTCGTGGGCTACTATCAGGACGGTGCGCTGACTTACGCCGGCAAGGTCGGAACCGGCTATGACGAAGCGACGCTGCGGGCGCTGGGGGCGAGACTCCGGCGGCTCTCCCGCGCGAACTCTCCGTTTGACCGGGGCGGCCCGCCCGGGCGCGGCATCCACTGGGTCCAGCCCAGGCTGGTGGCCCAGATCGGGTTCACCGAATGGACCCGCGAGGGCAAGCTGCGGCACCCGCGCTACCTGGGCTTGAGAGACGACAAGCCCGCGCACGACGTGGTTCGCGAAACCGGCTCCGCGCCGGCCAGCCGCCGGAGGGGTGGTTGAGCGAGCGCGGCGACACCCTTCGGGTCGGGCGGCGTGCGATCGCGCTGAGCCACCCCGACAAGGTCTACTTTCCCGGTCGGCCCTCGATCACCAAGCGGGAGCTCGCGGAGTACTATGCAGCCGTAGCGCCGGCGATGGTCCCCTATACCCGAAACCGACCCGCCATGCTGCACCGCTTCCCCGACGGGATCGCCGGAGAGGGCTTCTATCAGAAGGAGATCTCGGACTGGTTTCCCGACTGGATCGCACGTGCCACCGTCCCCAAGGCGGGAGGTGAGGTCACCCACGTCCTGTGCAATGATGCGGCGACCCTGGTCTATCTCGCGGGCCAGGGCTGCATCACGCCGCACGTGTGGCTCAGCCGCGTCGACAAACCGCACCATCCCGACCGCCTGATCTTCGATCTCGACCCGCCGCGTGGGTTTGCCCAGGCCCGCGAAGGGGCCCGGCTGGTGCGCGAGCTGCTCGACGAGCTGGAGCTCGCGAGCGTGCTCATGACGACCGGGGGACGCGGCCTGCACGTGGTGGTCCCACTCGACCGCGCCGCCGACTTTGACACTGTGCGGGCGTTCGCGCGGGAAGCGGCGACACTGCTCGCCCGCCGGCACCCCAAGACGCTCACCGTGGAAGCGCGAATCCCAAAGCGCCGGGGCAGGTTGTTCCTCGATACCACGCGAAACGCATATGCCCAGACGGGTGTCGCGCCCTATGCGGTGCGCCCCCATGCCGGTGCTCCCGTCGCCACCCCGCTCGCGTGGGACGAGCTCGGGGACCGGCGGCTGGCTTCTCAGAGCTACACGCTGCGCAACGTGCTTCGCCGGCTGGATCGGGCGGATCCCTGGCGGGAGGGAGCCCGGCGTCGCCAGAGCCTGCGCGCCGCCGGGCGGCGCCTCGATGAGCTAGCCCGGTCCGCCTAACCGGCTTCGCACCAGCTCGGCGGCGGCCACGTCCTCCACCGCCACTCCCACCGACTTGAAAATCGTGATCTCGGCGTCGTTGGAGCGGCCGGCCAGCGCTTCAGCCGCCACCGAGCCGAGCTCGCCGGCCACGCGGCTGCTGCCGGCCGCGATCACGTCGCCGGACTCCTGAAGCGCGGCGTCAAGGGAATCCACCCAGACACGGCCCCGCTGGAGCAAGCCGTCGTCCAGCTCCCGCCACTCCGGCCGGCAGGCGCCCACCGCGTTCACATGCGCACCGGGTCGCACCCAATCGCCCCGCAGCACCGGGGTCGTTGCGCTGGTGGCGGTCACGATCAGGTCCGCTCCACGCACCGCCTCCTCCGCTGATCCAGCCGCCAACACTCCGTGCTCGGCGGCGAATCTCGACGCGCTGCGGGGACTCCAGACCCGGACCTCCCGCACCGGTCGCACCAGCCGCATCGCCGCGAGATGACTCGCCGCCTGCACGCCGGAGCCCAGGATCGCGAGCACCGACGCGTCCGCCCGTGCCAGCAGCTCGGTGGCGACCGCCGAGGCGGCGGCGGTGCGCAGCTCCGTGATGAGTCGGCCGTCCATGAGCGCCAGCGGCTCACCGGTTTCCGGCCGGAAGAGCGCGACGATCGCATGATGGGTGGCTAGGCCGGTATTTGCCGGATAGAAGGTCACCAGCTTGGCGCCCAGCGCGGCCGGGGTGTACGCCGGCATGATGCCGAGAAATCCTGCGTGCTCCGCCACCGGCAGCACCACGCGGACGGGTTGAACCACCCGACCGGCTGAGAGGTCCTGCAAGGCACGGCGCACGACCGGGATCAGCTCCTCCAGACGGAGCAGCTCGCGCACGCGCGGTTCGTCGAGAAAAGAGAGGGTCACGAGGGGCTCGCGGAGTGAGTCGGAGGAGAGTAGGAGTGGCCGGGGCCCGGCGCCAGCCGTCGGCTGGACGGGCCCACCGGGGAGCGGCATGTTGAGGCGATCATGCGCCCAACCTACGTACTCTCGCGCTGGCTCTTCCTCCGCCTGCTCGGTCTCGTGTACCTGATCGCCTTCGCCTCGCTTGCGGTTCAGGTGCGCGGGTTGATCGGCGAGCACGGTCTGTTTCCGGTGGGTGAGTACCTCGAGCGAGTTCGCGAGTCCTACGGCGACGGCGCCTGGCGGCTGCTGCCGACGCTGCTCTGGTTCGACAGCAACGATAGCGGGCTGCTCATCCTGACCTGGGGCGGCATGGCGCTCGCCGCTCTGCTGCTCCTGGACATCGTGCCGCTGGTCGTGTTGCCCCTGCTCTGGCTCTCGTATCTGTCGCTGTCGGTGGGGGGGCAGGACTTTCTCTCGTTCCAGTGGGATGCTCTCCTGCTGGAGGCCGGGCTGCTCGCCTGCCTCTGGGCGCCCGGAGGATGGTTTCCCAGCCTTCGGTTGGAGGAACGGCAGCCGTCTCCGCTGGGCCGGTGGCTGCTGTGGCTATTGCTGTTCAAGCTGATGGTGCTCTCGGGCGCCACCAAGCTGGCGAGCGGCGACCCGACCTGGCGCAACCTCACCGCGCTGGACGTCCACTTCGAGACTCAGCCCCTTCCGCCGTGGACGGCCTGGTACGCCCATCACCTGTCCGAGCGGGTGCACCACGCGGCGACCGCCCTCGTGTTCTTCGCGGAGCTGGTGGTCCCGTTCGCCATTATCGCGCCGACCCGCTTCCGACTCCTGCGTCTGGTCGGGGCCGTGCTCCTGATCGGCTTTCAGATCGCCATCGCCGCGACGGGGAACTACGGCTTTTTCAATCTGCTCACGATTGTGCTCTGCGTGCCGCTGCTGGACGACCGGGCTCTCCGCCGGATCGTGCGGCTCAAGCTCACGGCGCCGCAGCCCGAATCCGCCTTTCGACGCAGCATTGTCGGGGTCGTGGGGCCCGTGCTGCTCGGCCTCTCCGCGCTGAGCTTTGCCCGGGAAATCGCCTCGACGGTGCCAGGCGGGGCCGGGGCGAGCCTGCTGCCGGCCGGCGTCGATGATCTGCTGGGTGTGGTTGCGCCGTTCCGATCCGTCAATGGATACGGGCTGT
>DASQPE010000242.1:0-10878 GCA_035644115.1 Gemmatimonadales bacterium | reverse complement strand
GTCGCTCGCCATCCTGGGGGGGACGACCCCGATGGTGGCGGCCTGGCTGGTCTCACGGACGCAGGTACAACTCGCGCCGGCAGTCTATCTCACAGCCGCGGCCGCCGTCACCTTCGTCGCCGCGCTCATGCTGCCCACCGCTGCCCGACACCGCATGACCACGGAGTTCGAGAGCCTGCGGCCTAGCCGAGCGGAACCGCCCCGCTGAGCGGTCCAGAGCCGACGAACTCGATCCGGGTCTCGGCCGGGGTACGGCTGTCGAAGTGGGTCCGACTCACGCTCGCCGTTCCCTTTTGCCCGGTGTTCAGCGTCAGCGAGAACCGCTCGCTCGGCAGAAATCCGTCGGCGCTGCGCGACATGAACTCGCCGCCCCAGCCGGGCCGCCTGGCGCCGGCCTCGCTGAGGGTCACCCGAACTTGAACTTGATCCAGCGACCTGCCATTGGCGCGGTCGATCCGCGCGACGTAGGACTCCATAAGGCCCCTTCTCTCATCATTGAGTGACTGCAGGTGCCGGGCGATCGGTGGCGCCCGGCGAGTGGCGAAAGTGGAGCGGATCCCGGAGGTTCTGCAGCTCCCGGTAGTAGTACAGCGAGGTGGGCCGCTTGCCCTTGACCCTCAGGCGGCTGAGGAACTCGGCTTCTTCAGCGGCCAGCGTGCCGCTCAGCGAAGGATCGCGCAGGAATTCCTTGAATCCGGGCTCGTCGGCCGGGGCGGGATCGGGCTCCCGTTCGACGAACTCGAATCGCTTCGGGCGCCCGCCGGCCATCCTGGGGTTCAGCACGACCTCCAGACTGAACGTCGGGAGATCGAAGGCCCACGACTCGATCAGCGGATCGAGGAACGCTACGCAGTCCTCCGCCGATACGTCGAGGATGTCGGCGTCCAGAAATTGGAGCACGGCCACCCGCATCTCCTCGTAGCTTCGGCCGCCGACCTCGGCCACCATCCGGAGCCAATACTCGTTGGCCAGCTCCTCCTTGGCGACCCGCTTGACCACGTCGAGCAGCTTCTGCGTCACCAGCCGCTCGACTTCGCCGAACGGCTCCTTCTCGAACACCGCCCGCATCTGCTTTTCGTGCTCCGGCTTGCACTTGCGGAAGATCAAGGCGCGCACCTCTTCGAACAGAGGGGCAGGTTCGTCCCCCAGTTGCCGCTTTACCTCCTCGCGCCGCTGCAGGGTCGCAACCCGGGCCAGCTCGCCCTCCGGCAGCTTGAGGAACTTGTCCATCTTATCGTAGATGTCGGTACGGTTCGGGGCGGGCGGCGCCTTCTTGCGGGTCAGGAGCTGGGAGATGTAGGACTCGGTCACCTGAGCGGCCCGGGCCAGATCGCGCTGGTCCAATCCGAATTCCTCGAGCCGACGCCGAATCACAAACGACACGTCCACGGGTTCTCCGCCAAGGGAGGGCGAGTCTAACTTAACCAATCTGCTTCAACTTTCCAACTCTCATCCCGGAACGGCAGACATACTTGACCATTGTAGTACAAGCCGGTACGTTACATCATGTTGAACCAGACACCGTTAAGCTTGCCACGCGAGTGGCCGCCCTGCTCACGCCTCGCGCCCACGGTTCTCCTGGGGGCGGATGACGGTGTCCTGCGCCAGTTGCTCGCCTGCCCGCCGCTGCGCCGGCAACCAACGGTGCTGTTCCCGGTCGGCCGGCACGGCCGGTAGCCGCCTACCCCCTCTCCTATTCCGTGCTCGACCAGTTGCGGTGGCGGGGCGTGCGCCTCCGGGGACTGGCAGGGCTGCCGAATTGGTGTAGTGTACCGAGCATCGATTGAGCTCTCCAACGCCCCGCGCCGCGCCGATGATGCCCCCTTCCTATAAGGGGTTCGCCATCACCGTGCGTACCTTCCAGCTCCGCGGCACCGGACGTTGGACCTTGGATTTGCTGATCGGCCGTCACGGGGGGTTGCGGTCTTTCAGCGGCCCCGCGACGTATTCCACGGAAGAGGCGGCTATCGTCGGCTGCTGGAGGTTCGCGCAGCGCATCATCGACGGGCAAGTGCCGGATTGCTCGGTTGACGACCTGTCGTGAGGGTCCGGATGACCTACTGGCAATTTGATCTGCATCTCGTGCCCCGAGCCGCCCAGCCGGGCGACCGCGATCCCTGGCGCGCACGGCAGCCGTCCGGCAGCTGGCGCCACTCGCTGGACGCGCTGTTGCCGCGGGCCAGCTCCTGGAGCCGGCAGCTGAGCATCTGGGGCAGCGAGGAGAGCCACCGGATCGACGTCTGGGAGCACGAGAGACGGGTTGAATCGATCGTGGTTCGGATCGACGCACGCGAGCCCATCGAGCGTCTGGTGCCGTTCTGCCAGGGACTGGCGGAGCTGGCCCAGGCCCAGGGTGACGTCGTCTTCACCTCGCCGACGGGATTGGTCGTCGAAGCCACCGCCGCGGCCCTGTCGGAGGCGATCGGCGCCTCGCCCGCGTGGCGCTTCGTGCACGACTCGGAATTCGTCGGCGGGCAACGCAATGGGGATCGACCGGCCAGCGGTTGAGGCGTAACCGGCCGAGCCCCCCGCTCCACCTCCATCCTCCAGGCACCAATTGGCCGACCTGCCAGCGCAGCTTGAGGCCGGGTTAGCGGGCCAGTACACCCTCGAGCGCGAGCTCGGGCGCGGCGGCATGGCCACGGTGTATCTGGCGCGCGACCTCAAGCACGACCGGCTGGTCGCGCTCAAGGTCCTTCGTCCAGAGCTCGCCGCCACGCTGGGTCCCGAGCGGTTCCAGCGCGAGGTCCGCTTCGCCGCCCGGCTCCAGCATCCCCACATCCTCTCGGTGTACGACTCCGGCGAAGCGGCGGGCCAGCTCTGGTTCACCATGCCGTTCGTCGAGGGCGAATCGCTCCGGGACCGGCTCCGGCGCGAGCCGCAGCTCCCGTTGGACGACGCGCTCCGGGTTGCGCGCGAGGCGGCCGAGGCCCTGGGCTACGCCCACGAGCACGGCGTCATCCACCGGGACGTGAAGCCCGAGAACATCATGCTCACCAGTGACGGCAACACGCTGGTGGCCGATTTCGGGATCGCCCGGGCGGTGGGCGGTGACGGAGCCGAGCAGCTGACGGCGACCGGAATGAGCGTGGGCACCCCGGCATACATGAGCCCGGAACAGGCCGCGGGTGCGTCCGACGTGGATGCGCGGACCGACACCTACAGCCTGGGCTGTGTCCTGTTCGAGATGCTCGCGGGCGAGCCGCCCTTCACGGGGAACACGCCCCAGTCGGTCATCGCCAAACGGTTCGCCGGGCCGGCGCCGTCGGTCGGGGCGCTCAGAGAGGTTCCGCCGTCGATCGACGCCGCGGTACGCCGCGCGCTGAGCCGGAGCCCCGTCGACCGGTTCCCCACGGCAACGGCCTTCGCCAAGGCCATCGCGGCGCCGACGACGAGCATCGAGCAGCCGGTCGCTCGGAGAGCGGCACCGTGGCGATGGGCCGCCGTCGCGACCGTGGTTCTGCTCGGCATCGGTGCCGGCCTGGGCTGGCGCCCCTACCGCGCTCACCGCTACCGGGCCGCGGACGCCGCGTGGGTACGGGGGACCGCGATCCCCACCATCCGGATGCTGGCCGACAGCGGTCTCTGGGACTCGGCCTACACCATTGCGTCGCGGGTGAGCGCCACCCTCCCCCACGATTCGACGCTCGCGACGCTGTGGACCAGCATCTCCGATACGGTGACCATTCGCTCGGAGCCGGAGGGCGCCCGGGTGTATTGGAAGCGCTACGCCACGCCGATGGCTCCGGGCATCCTGCTCGGCACCACGCCGCTCGTCGCCCGAGTTCCTCATCGGATCTCGCGACTCCGGTTGGAGAAGCGGGGTCACCACGCCCTCGACGTCGCGATCTGGCCGGCGTTCGCGAGGCCGGCGTCGTTCGTCCTCGACAGCGATTCCGCAGCCGACAAGGGAATGGTCCGGGTCACCGGCGGCGAGACCGAGCTCAACCTGCCCGGACTCGAGCACCTCGCGCCGCTCGAGCTGGGGGACTTCCTCGTCGGCCGCTACGAGGTGACCAATACGGAGTTCAAGCGGTTCGTGGACGGCGGCGGCTATCGGCGGCAGGAGCTGTGGAAGCACCCGTTGGTAGTGGGCGGACGCGAGCTCCCGTGGAGCGAGGCGATGGCCCGCTTCACCGACAAGACGGGCCGCCCCGGGCCGGCCGGATGGGAAGCCGGGAGCTACCCCGAGGGACAGGCGAACTATCCGGTCACCGGCGTGAGCTGGTACGAGGCCGCCGCCTATGCGGCGTTCGCCGGTGCCGACCTGCCGACGATCTATCACTGGAGCCGGGCGGCCTTCACCTGGGGGGGCGCGGCTATCGTGCCCCTGAGCAACTTCGCCGGACACGGGCTCGCACCGGTGGGTCACTACCAGGGCGTCGGCCCGTTCGGCACCTCCGACATGGCGGGTAACGCGCGCGAATGGTGTGTGAACGCGGCAGGATCCGAGCGCTATATCCTCGGGGGCGGCTGGAACGATCCGACCTACGCATTCAACGATGCGTACGCCCAGGATCCCTTCGATCGCTCCCCGACCAACGGCTTCCGGGTGGTCAAATACCTCTCGGACACGAGCCTCGCGACCGCCCAGCGGCCCATTATCCGGGCGTTTCGCGACTTCAGCAAAGAGCGTCCGGTGTCGGACCAGGTCTTCGCCGCCTATCGGCGGATGTACGACTACGACCCCATCAAGTTGAACGCAGCGGTCGAAGCGAAAGACGATTCGAGTGAGGACTGGGTGCGCGAGAAGGTCGCCTTCGATGCCGCCTACAACCACGAGCGGATGGCTGCTTACCTCTACCTGCCCAAGCACGGCAAGCCGCCGTACCAGGCGGTCGTCTTCTTCCCCGGCTCCAACGCGATCCACCAGCGCTCGTCCAGCACGGAGATCAGTAGCTGGGTGTTCGACTTCATCGTCCGGAGCGGGCGCGCGGTGATCCATCCGATCTACAAGAGCACCTACGAGCGCCAGGACAGTCTCCACAGCGACTATGCCGACCCGAGCAACTTCTACAAGGACCACGTGATCGCGTGGGCCAAGGATATGCGCCGGTCGATCGACTACCTCGATACCCGGCCCGACATCGACACGGCGAGGGTGGCCTACTATGGGGTGAGCTGGGGCGGGTACCTGGGTGGCCTGATGCCGGCCGTCGAGCCGCGTTTCAAAGCAGTGGTCCTTCTCGTCGCCGGGCTCGAGAACCAGCAGGGTCAGCCGGAGGTGGAGCCCATCAATTTCCTGCCCCGAATCAAGATCCCGGTACTAATGCTGAACGGGCAGTACGACCATTACTTCCCGGTCGAGACCGCGCAGCGTCCGATGTTCCGGCTGCTCGGCACGCCGGCGGACAAAAAGCGGCAGGTCATCTCGGAGGGGGGCCACTTCGTGCCGCGGACCCAGCTGGTCCGGGAAACCCTGGACTGGCTCGATCGCTGGCTGGGCCCAGTGCAATGAATCGCCGGGCCCGGTCGTGCGGGGTTGCTACCAGGTATCGCGGGCGAGGTGCCGCTTCCGCTTGCGCCGCCGCGCCGCTGCCGACTTGAGCAGCCGGGCCGCGCTCGGCTTCACGTAAAACCGCCGCCGCCTGAGCTCCTTGAAGAGACCGGTCTTCTGCAGCTTCCGCCGAAACAGCTTCAGGGCGCGCTCTACGCTGTCGCCCTCGTCCAGCCTGACTTCCGTCATCCGGCCATCCTTGCTCGAGCGCTGATCAGCACTCGAAAGAGAGCGGCGGCCGGCCCGCACCAAAGCGAACCAGCCGCCGCCGTTACTTCGTGAGTCGGAATCGGGTTACTGCCCGAGCTTCACGACGTTCTCGGCCGCGGGGCCCTTCTGGCCCTGCACGACGTCGAACTCGACCCGCTCACCTTCGGCCAGGCTCTTGAAGCCCTGAGCCTGAATCGCCGAATGATGAACGAAGCAGTCCTTCTGGCCATCCTCGGGCGTGATGAAGCCAAAGCCCTTGGCGTCATTGAACCACTTCACTGTTCCGGTCGTACGCATTGTTCCTGCTCCTTGGGTGTGGTAATCGGAGTGCGGACATGCGCCGTACCGGCCGACTACGCTCTGGACATGAAAAAGGGGGCCGGCACCAACGCCAGCCCCTCTGATCACGTCGGATGCGGATGCGTCAATGCACCCGCTGCTGAGCCGACATAATAACCCCGAAACACCCAAATGGGAAGCGCCGGCTACCGGGCAGCCGCATCCAGCCGCGCCACCGCCGCCACGACCACCCCCGGCTGCTCCTCCTGGATGTACTGACCCGACCCGGTCACGCTGTCGGCCTTGAAGTCGGTGAGCCTGGCGCTGAGCATCTCCCGCTGATCGTGGGTCACTTCGGCCGGATGGGGCACCGTGCCCACCAGCAGCCGAACGGGGAACGCACACTCGTGCAGCCGGTCCGCCAGCAACGACCCCTGCTCCTTCGATTTCGACATCTGCTGGAACGCGTCGATCGAGCCGTGCATGTCGGCGGCCTGCCCCGCGGTGTACGCCCGGATCACGGCGTCGGTCACCCAGGTGGTATCGCCCGAATTCTGGACGATCTCCCGGCGCACGTTGAATCGGAGCATCGACTCATCCATCGCGAGCTTGGCCAGGAGCCCGCCGAAGCGGAACGCCTTGCGCATGCCGGGAGTGGATGCGCTCTCGGCCGGGCCGCCGTCGATCGAGAGCAGCCCGCGAACCAGACCGGGCCGCGCGATCGCGAGGCGGAAGGCGATGGAGGCCCCGCTCGATTGCGCCACGAACAGCGCCCGGGTGACGCCGAGCTGGTCCAGCGCGCGGCCGACTCGCTCGGTCTGCGCGGTGAAGGAGTAGTCGGCACCCTTGGGATGGGACGACCAGCCGTAGCCAAGCGGCTCGACGATGATACACTGATAGCCGCGGGCGGAGAGCGGGCCGGTGACCGTGCGATACCCGAATGCGGCGCCGAAGATCCCGGGGATGAAGACGAGCGGCTGGCCGGCGCCAATGGTCGTAGTGCGGATGGTTTCGCCCGGGGCAACTTCGATATCACGCACGACGGCGCTGTCGACGGGCCCTGCAAGCAGGGTCAGGCTAAGGAGCAGCATTTTGGGGTTCTCGAGGCGGGAAGCAAACAGGGGCCGGCGCAGCGCCAGCCCCTGCGGTCACTTCAACTGTCGGGGGTGCTTGCGCGCCCCGTCCTTTCTAAGATACCGCCGCTAGCGGGCCGCCCACCAGTCCTCCCGCTGAACATCAGCCGTGGTGCGCCGCAACTGCGCACGCACTTCCTGATCGCTGGCCGGGCCCATGGCGTTCGCTTCGGCCCACGCCTTCAACGCCGCGTCCCGTTCGGCTACGGACTGGCCGATCAGGTACTCCATGACGCGGTGCCGCTTGCCGCCGCTCATCAGATACCAGGTCGGTGGTACGGCCGGCTCTCCCCGACGTGCGTTGGCGGGGATGCCTTCATAGGCGACGAAGTGCAGTTCGCGGCCGTGCAGGGTGATCCGGAGTTGCTCTGGCTTATGAGCCGACATGGTGAGGTCTCGACGGGAGATGGGAAGGCTCACACGAGTTCCTCACCGAACGGAACCAGGCGCGGTCGGGTACTCCGTGGCCCGACCAGTTGAAACATAACCCGGTGGCCGCCGTCGCAGCTCGACCCGACGGTTACCTTCAATGGATTCATGTCCAATCCCCACCTCATCGCCCCGCTCCCCGGCAGCACACCGCCGGCACTCAGGATCTCGCGGGACCAGCGGCGTGCGCTTCCGCCCGATCTGCTCCGGGAAGCATCCCGCCGCCTGGGGATCATGTCGCTCCTCGCAGCGGCACTCTGGCTGGTCGGCTCGGTGCTGGATCACGTCGCGATTCGAGTGATGACCCACGGAGACCCGAGCTGGCTCCGGCTCGATGCGGATGACGCCATTGCCGCGGTCTGCGTGCTCGTCTCATTCGGGCTGTTCGCCTACGCTCGCAAAGGCGACCGCGACCCCCGATTCGTTCTGGATCTCGGGCTGGCGTACATGGTGTTCACCGCGGCGGCTATCGGCCTGATCATTCACTGGGATCCGGTGCCGCGCGACTGGCACGTGTCGCCCATGATCACCTGGCTCGGGGCCGTCGTGCTGATGTTTGCCGCGATCGTGCCGAGCACGCCGACCAAGACCGGGGTAGCGGCGCTCATCGCCGTGTCCATGAATCCGCTGGCCATGTTGATCGCGAGGGCCCGGGGAACCTGGGAGTTCGGGTCCGCCGGCAACGTGCTGCTGATGCACTATCCCGACTACCTGCTCGCCGGCGTCGCGGCGGTGATCGCCTACGTCGTCACCGGCTTGGGCCAGCAGATCGCCAAGGCGCGCGAGATGGGGAGCTACCGGCTCGGCGAGCTGCTGGGGCGCGGCGGCATGGGAGAGGTCTACCAGGCGACGCACCGGATGCTGGCCCGGCCGGCGGCGATCAAGCTGATCCGGCCCGAGATGCTTGGTGCGGGAAACAGCGCCGCGGCGCAGCTCGCGGTCAAGCGGTTTCGCCGCGAGGCCGAGGCCGCCGCCAACCTGCGGTCGCCGCACACGGTCGAGCTCTACGACTTCGGCGTTACCGAGGATCAGACGCTCTACTTCGTCATGGAGCTGCTGGAGGGGATGGATCTCGAATCGCTGGTGCGCCGGCACGGACCGGTGGACGCCGCGCGGGTGATCCACATTCTGCGCCAGGTGTGCGACTCACTGGAGGAAGCCCACGTGTCCGGGCTGGTCCACCGGGACATCAAGCCGGCGAACATCCATCTGGGACGGGTCGGACTCCGCCACGACTTCGTCAAGGTGCTCGACTTCGGGCTGGTGAAGCCGGCCGCGAGCGCAAGCACGGAGCACTCACTGGCGACCGCCGCCGGGCTTACGCCGGGAACGCCGGCGTACATGGCGCCGGAGATGGCGCTGGGCGAGTCGGTCGATGGACGGGCGGACCTCTACGCGCTCGGTTGCGTCGCGTACTACCTGCTCACCGGCCAGGTGGTGTTCGATGCGGACACCCCGTTCCAGATGATCGCGAGACACCTGCGGGCCGAGCCGGTCCCGCCGTCACGTCGAACGGAGCGGCCGGTGCCGCCGGCGCTCGAGCGACTGGTGCTGGACTGCCTCGCGAAGGAAGCGGATGATCGGCCACAGAGTGCCGCGGAGCTGGGCCGGTCGTTGGCGGCGATCGAGATCGAGCCGTGGGACGACGAGCAGGCCATGCGGTGGTGGAAGGCGCGGAGTCCCGTCCCGGACCCCATTCCCGCCGGTAACTGATGCCCGCTGTACTTGCTAAGTATAGTCTCTGCCCCTAGATTAATGGCTGCTTAACTAAATACGGTGAAGTTCCCTCCCCAAGCCCAACTCCACCAAGCTGATGGGCGAACCGCGCCATCGTGGGACAAGGGGTACGACGGAACTGGAAGCATCCCCACGACTGACCTGACCGGGAGGCGTACAATGTCCACTGCTACGGCTACCAGGACCGAGCTCAAGATCAAGATCCAACCGCTCGACGACCGCGTGCTGATCCTGCCGACCCATGAGACGGAAAGCATGCGCGGCCCCCTGTACATCCCGGACAGCGCCAAGGAGAAGCCGACGGAGGGGAAAGTCCTCGCGGTCGGGCCGGGCCGGATGTGGAAGGGCGAGCGGGTGAAGATCGATCTCGCAGTGGGCGACACGGTGATCTACGGTCAATACAGCGGGGTGCCCTATCGGGTTGGAGATGATGAACTGATCATCATCAAGGTGTCCGACATTCTGGCCAAGATCGGTTGATATATGGCAGCGAAAGACCTGCTCTTCAGCATCGAAGCCCGCGCGAAGCTCAAGCGGGGCGTTGACCGCCTGGCCGAAGCCGTCCGGGTCACCCTCGGCCCCAAGGGCCGCAACGTCGTCATCGACCGGAAGTTCGGATCTCCCACGATCACCAAGGACGGCGTGACGGTCGCCAAGGAGATCGAGCTGGCCGATCCAATCGAAAATCTGGGCGCCCAGATGGTGAAGGAGGTCGCCACCAAAACGAGCGATCTCGCCGGTGACGGAACCACCACAGCCACCGTGCTGGCCCAGGCCATCTTCCGCGAGGGCGTCAAGAACGTCACCGCCGGCGCCAACCCGATGGAGCTCAAGCGGGGCATCGATCGGGCGGTCGAGGCGGTAGTCCAGGAGCTCGAGCGGTTGAGCGTCCCAACCGTCGGCAGGAAAGAGATTGCCCAGGTGGGCGCCATCTCCGCGAACAACGACAAGGAGATCGGCGACCTCATCGCCCAGGCAATGGAGAAGGTGGGCAAGGACGGCGTGATCACGGTCGAGGAGGCGAAAGGCCTCGAGACCACGCTCGAGACGGTAGACGGGACCCAGTTCGACCGGGGCTATCTCTCGCCCTACTTCGTCACCAATCCCGAGAAGATGGAGACGGTGGTGGAGGACGGCTATGTCCTTATCCACGACAAGAAGATCAGCACGATGAAGGAGCTCCTGCCCATCCTCGAAAAGGTGGCGGAGACCGGGAAGGCCCTCCTCATCATCGCCGAGGACGTCGAGGGTGAGGCGCTGGCGACGCTGGTGGTCAACAAGCTCCGCGGCACGCTCAAAGTCGTGGCCGTCAAGGCGCCCGGCTTCGGCGACCGGCGGAAGGAGATCCTCCAGGACATCGCCGTGCTCACCGGCGGCGAGGTGATCTCGGAGGACGTGGGCTTCAAGCTGGAGAACGCGGCGCTGACCAATCTCGGCCGTGCCAAACGGATTGTGGTCGACAAGGACGACACCACGATCGTGGACGGGAAGGGCAAGCCCGACGCCATCAAGGGCCGGATCAACGAGATCAAGGTCGCGATCGAGAAGAGCACCAGCGATTACGACAAGGAAAAGCTCCAGGAGCGTCTGGCC
>DASQPE010000241.1:0-2479 GCA_035644115.1 Gemmatimonadales bacterium | reverse complement strand
GTCTGTTGTGAGCCGGAGTCTCAATAAAGTCATGCTAATCGGGAACTTGGGGGCCGATCCCGAGGTGCGGAGCACCAACAATGGCTCCCGCGTCGCCACGTTGTCCCTGGCGACCAGTCGGCAGTGGACGGGGCAGGGTGGGGAGAAGCAGGAAAAGACCGAATGGCATCGGGTGATCTGCTGGAACAACAAAGGCGCCCAGCTGGCGGATCTGGCCGAGAAGTACATGAAGAAGGGGGACCGGATCTACGTCGAAGGGCGCGTCGAGTACCGGACCTGGGAAGATCGGGAGAAGCAGACCCGGTACACCACCGAGATCATCGCGCGGGAAGTGATCCTCTTGTCGTCTCGGGGAGGCGGCGAAGGGTCCGGCGACTTCGCGCGGTCCAAGGCGGCCGCCAAGGTAGCGCCTGAGGGAGGCGGCAAGGCGGAGTCGCTCGACGCGTTCCCGGAGGCCCTGGATGAGGAGGACGACGATCTGCCGTTCTGAACGAGCAGCCCTGCTCGCCCTTGTAGCAGGGCTGCTCGCGGGGCTGGCGCCCGCGCTCAACGCGCAGGATACGACGCAGGCTCGACCGGATACCTCGATGCCGCCGCAGGACACGTCTCAAGCGGCGCCGGCCCCGCTGGGCCAGTTGCCCGCCACCCACGTCGTGGCGACGGGCGAGACTCTCTGGTCCATCGCTCAGTTGTACTACAGCGACCCGCTCCTCTGGCCTGAGATCTACCGGCTCAACACCTCGCAGATCGACGATCCCCATTGGATCTATCCAGGGCAGGAGTTGAGCCTCGCGCCGGGAGCGAGTGTGGCGCAGCTGCCGGAGTCGACCTCGGTGGCGCCGGCTCAGCCGACCCCGGGAGATACGGTGCATGCCGCGCCCGCGCCGGACACCGTGGTCGCGGTCGGGCCGGACACGACGCCGATGCTCGATACGGCGCAGGTGGTGGAAGCGCCGCCTCCGCCCGAGCCCACCGAGGGCTATCAGACGATCTTCGATCGGCGCCGCACCGCTACGCAGGAAGTACGGGACGTACTGCGGGCCTACACGAATCAGCCCTACCGGCCGCTGCGGCGGGGCGAGTTCTACGCCGCGGGCTTCCTGACCGAAAAACAGCGGTTTCCCTACGGTCGTGTGCTCGGCAACACGTCGATCCCCGCCATCCCGCGGCTCACAGACCGCTCGACCGCGACGACGTTCGACCAGATCTCGATCCAGCCGCCGCGGGGCGCATCGTACCACGTCGGTGACTCGCTGCTCATCGTGCGGATCGATCGGGACATCGCGGGCTGGGGCGGGGTCGTGGTACCCCTCGGCGTCGCGCGCATCACCGAGCTGCAGCGGCGGCAGGTGCTGGCCGACGTGATCATGCAGTTCGGGCGCATCCACGACGGGCACCTCGCCTTGCCGCTCGAGCCGTTCAAGGATCCGGGTCAGGTGCGCCCGACGCCGGTGGACGGCGGACTCGAGGGCGTGGTCGTCGCAGAGCGGGATCTCCATGTGTTGGCCGGTCCGCAGCAGATCGTTTTCATCAATCGGGGACGTGCGGAGGGTGTGACTCCCGGCGATGTCTTCGAAGTGTTCCGACCGGCCAGTGGAATCCCCGGCACGTCGTCCGAGCAGATGCAGGTGGTGCTCCAGATCGTGCACACGCGCGATCACTCGGCCTCGGGGTTGATCCTCAATATCGGTCACCCCAAACTCGTTCCGGGCATGCCGGTGCGGCTCATCCGGAAGATGCCGTCCTGATCAGCGGCCGGCGACCGCGTTGCGCGGCGCCGGCGCGTTCCGCCCTGTGGTCCTCGTTCCGCATCTGATCGCGTTGGGCCTGTACGCACTGGCCACCGCGCTCGCGCTGGCACCGTTCGCAGGGCTCCGGCCGGCACCGCGCGCGCTGACGTTGGGCGTTCCGCTCCTCGGGATCACGGCTCATGTGATCGGCATCGCGCGGCTCCCCTCGTTCCTTGGCGTCGCACCGACGCTCTCCATGCTGGCACTCTTCCTGGTCGTGCTGCAGGCCGCGAGCGAGGGCCTGTTTCGCGCTTCGGCGGTAGGCGTGTTCACCGGGCCGCTGGCGACGGGGCTCCTCGGGCTCGCGTTGCTCATCGGGCTCGCGCCCGAAGGCCCGCCCGCGTCGGAGCGCGGCGCCTGGTCGATCCTGCACATCACGGTGAGCGTGCTGGGGCTCGCCATGCTGGCGCTGGCGTTCATCGCGGCGGCCCTCTACCTGCTCCAGTTCCGCGAGCTCAAGGCGAAGCGCTTTGGGCCGGTGTTCCGGCTGTTCCCGCCGCTGGAGCGACTGGACCAGCTGAATCACCTGGCACTCGTGCTGGGATTCCCCACCGTCACCCTGGGTGTGCTGCTCGGCTTCGGCGTGCGGTATGCCGGAGGCGCGTCGGTCGATGCCGCTCAGGTCGTGTGGGGTATGCTCACCTGGGCGGTCTTGGGCTGGGCCGTGGGGGTACGGGTGGTCCGCCACT
>DASQPE010000240.1:0-8235 GCA_035644115.1 Gemmatimonadales bacterium | reverse complement strand
CCGGAGCTGCGGTACGTGTTCGGCAGCGCGGCCGAGCTCGGCGCCTTTGCGGGCAGAGCGGTCACCCAGCTGGGCCAGGAGCGGAAGACGGTGGACGAGCACGTGGCCGAGCTCAAGCCTGAGCAGATCTACAGCCGAACCGCGGCGTTCACCGCCGCGCGACTGCCCGTCGTCATCGAATGGACGCTCACCAAGGATGGTGCGGTGAGCGGGCTGGCGGTAAGGCCAGCTGCCCCGGACACTGTGCCAACCACCGCCACAAGGGACAGCGTGAAAAGTGAAAAGTGAAAAGGCGCATCCGGCCATGAGCGGAGCACCCTTTTCACTTTTTACTTTTCACCTTTCACGCTGTTCACCTTTCACGCTGTTCAAAACACTCTCCCTCCCAACGGCACTTCCCGCTCCACCGCCAGCAGCACGACCCACCCGGCTTCATCCCGCAGGCCCAGCACCAGCACCTCCGAGGGGACGCCGGCGATCATTCGGGTGCCCAGGTTCACCGCCGCGACGACCAGGCGCCCGACCAGCTCCTCGGCTCGGTAGACATCGGTGAGCTGCGCGCTGGAGCGCTTTTCGCCCAGCGGGCCAAAGTCGATCCAGAGCTGATAGGCCGGCTTCCGCGCCTTCGGGTTCGGCTCTGCCCGGGTCACCCGTCCGACCCGGAGATCGAGCGTCTGAAAGGCCTGGACCGGGTCGCTCACGCGAGCAGCTCGGCGCGCAGCACGGTGACCGCCTGTCCGCTGAGCAGCACCCTTTCCCCTTTCAACGCCACCCGCACCACCCCGCCGCGCGGCGAGGCCTGATATCCCACCAGCGAGGCCTTGCCCAGTCGCTCGCCCCAGAGCGGGCCCAGGGCGCAGTGCGCCGAGCCGGTGACGGGGTCCTCGGGGATGCCGACTGCGGGTCCGAAGAAGCGGGAGATGAAGTCGAAGCCGGGAGTGGCCGATCGGCTGGTCACGATGACGCCTCTGCCGCCGAGCCGGGCGAGCAGGCTCATGTCGGGGGCCAGCGACCGAACGGCCGCATCGGACTCGAGCTCCACCAGGTAGTCGAACGGAGTGCGGGCGGCGAACCGGATGGGGACGCCGATCGCTTGGGTGAGCTCGGGGGGCGGATCGGCGGGTACCGGGGGCGTGGCTGGGAAGTCGAGCGTGATCCAGCCGTCCTGCCGGGTGGCGGTCAAGAGGCCGCTTCGAGTGTGAAACCGTGCCTCCGTCGCCCGGTCGAGATGGCCCTCCTCCCACAGGACGTGGGCGCTCGCCAGAGTGGCGTGGCCGCAGAGGTCGACCTCGACCGCCGGAGTGAACCAGCGGAGCCCGAAAACGTCCCCCGCGCGCACCAGGAACGCAGTCTCCGCGAGGTTCATCTCCCGGGCGACGGCCTGCATCCAGCTGTCGCTTCGGGGAGCCTCGAGCACACAGACGGCTGCGGGATTGCCGGCGAAGACGTCGGCAGTGAAGGCGTCGGCGGTGGTGATGCGGATAGCCATTAGCAAGAAGCTAATAGCACATGGGTAGGCCCTGAGCTACGCCGCTTCCACCACCCGGCGCACCGTCCTCGCCAGATCCATCAGCTCGAACGGCTTGCGGATAAAGGCGTCGGCCCTGAAGCCAGGTGCGGGCTCGACCATGTCGGCCACGTCCTGGCCGCTGATCAGGATCACGGGCACTCCGGGTTGCCGGCGCTTGATCTCTTCGACGACCTGCTGTCCCGACATGCGGGGCATCCGCTGGTCCACCACAACGGCATCGATCTGATCTTGGTACCGGATGAAGACCTCCAACCCCTCGGCTCCATCGGAGGCTTCCAGCACGTCGAACCCGCAGTGCTCGAGCGCGCGACGGAGCGAGAGCCGGATCGAGGCCTCGTCATCGATCAACAGGATCGTGGCTCGCGGTGCGCCGGCCGCCGAAGGCACGCCGCACGACTGCCCCGGCCCGCTCTGCTTGGCGCCCGCCTGTCGCCTGCGCTCGAGAGAAGCCAAATGCGTGATGGCGGCCCGGTGGTCAGGCAAGCCGACCAGGACATCGTCGGCGCCGGCCTTGAGCGCCGCCACCATTTCCCCCGCTCGATCAGGGTGCACCAGCACCAGGATACTGGGCCGCACCCCGGGGCGCTCGCGCCGCAGCCGCCGGCAGACCTCCAGCGCGTCGGTGAAACCAGGTGCGAGCTCGAGCACCACGAGGTCAAAGGAGGATTCTTCCAGCCGGCTCCAGGCATCGCTGTCGGCGCCGCCTAGCGTGACGTCGTGCCCACGATCCGCCAGCACTCCGTCCCAGAGGGCCCGGAGACCGGGATCGGGGATCGCCATGAGCGCCTTCATGAGACGATCGCCATCGCGATTACTCAGCAGGCCGGGTGTCGAGATCCCTGGTCACGCCGCGCGCGACCTGGTCGCGCACCTCGGGTCGATCGTAGAAGCCGGTCTTGAGCCGATCGAGGGCCTCACGCAGCCGCTCGGCCGAGATGGTGCCCTGGGGTGGAGCGCCACCGATGTCTGCCGCCGGCTTCGCCTCGCCCTCGGGTCCCAGCCGCCCTCCTGCCTGCGCGGCCTCCGGGGACAGTCCCGCCTTGTGGGTTTTCTGCGGATCAACCGACATGGTGGTCCTCGGTGGTGGTGGTACTACTATCGGCCGTGCCCTCATCGGGTTTGAGCGCCTCGGCCTGCGCCCGCGCCGCACTTGAGAGTGTAACCTCTTCCGCCTCCCGTTGCGGGCTCGCTCCCCGCCGGCGGCACGAGCCTCCGACCGGCGCCGGGAAAACCGGCAGGACTAACCGGATCGATGGGCCTGGGCGCGCTCCTCTAAGGTCGCCAATCCCGGCGGCTTAGCCGCTCGAATTGCCCCAGTTATCGGCAGAATTGACCCTGACTTGAGACCAACCCGGCAGGAAGCGCCGGGGCCTTGCGAGCTGCGGAGGTTGCCGGCTTAAGGCTGGCCGGCAGGCGGGCCGCCCTGCAGCTCGCGATCGACAGTGGCGAAGAGCTGGTCGCGTAAGAAGGGCTTCATGAGAAGGCCGACCGAGCCGGGCTGCGCGATCGCGCGGAGCAGCTTGAGATCGTCGGCGTTCGAGCTGCCGGACATGACCACCACCGGCAGACTGGGCAGCGTGGCTCGGATCTCGCGGACCACGTCGATTCCGCTCATGTCGCCCATGTGAATGTCGGTCAGAACCAGATCCGCGCCGTGCTCCCGCCACAGGCGAAGCCCCTCTCCGCCGCCGTCCGCGACGAGCACCTCGTAGCCGTGGCTCGCGAGCAGCCGCGCGGTAATGTCACGCAGCGCCCGGTTGTCTTCGATCACGAGAATGCGCATGTCGCCTGGGTGCTCTTCGGGAGGGGGAACGCTCGGAGGCTAAGGGGTGGGTCCCAGCGTCGTCAAGGCAGAGCGCGCGGTGGGCAAATCGTCGATCTTTGAAGCCATCACTTTCGGACCGAGGTTATGACCGATAGCGGGGTCGGGGCGGGAAGGCTGGTCCTGGTGGTCGTCACCGGGTCGCTCGGGCCCGAAGATCGAGAGCGCCTGGTAGCCAGTGGCCTCTCGGCGGTCCTGACCAAACCGGTCGAGCCGGCCCAGCTCGTGGCCGCGGTCGCGGCGGCGGCGGGCGCCTAAGCGGCCCACGCCTCTTCGTGAGCGACGTCACTTGGCCAACACCTGGCCTGGCGCAGCCCGGGCGGATGCCCGCCGCGAGCATCGGGCGTCGTGCGTCACCCGGGACCTCTAGTGCAGATAAGAGGCTACGACCTAAGGGGTAAGTGGGTGTGGCGGCACGACCTGCCTGTGCGCATTGACACGGTGCGGCGCTTGGGGAATTGGGTACGCTGCGGATGGGTGGAGCGGCAGGGTGGTGGTTTCGTCATGCAACAAGGAGTTGGGCGTGCCAGGCAGACTCGGTCAAATCGGTCAGGCTCTTCGAGCTCGTGCGCCGGTGGCAAGGATCGTCGCCGGAGCGGCCGTCGCGATGCTCCTGCTCGGCCTCGAGCCGGAGGGGTCGCGACTCATGAAACGGGCTGAGGCGCGCACAGCTATTCCGCGCACCATTCCAGTCAGTGTCGCCCCAGTCCGGGCCGCCGCGGCGAACGCCGTGGTCCTTTCCGGCCAGGCCCGGCGCTATCTGGCGCTCCAGTTCAAGGTCAACGCGACCGAGTTCATGGGTTGCATGATCGGGGAGCGGCGGGGCAACATCATTGTCGTGCAGCGGATCGCGCCGACGGATGTGGATTCCGCCCAGTCCACGGCGACGCACGTGCTTCCCAAGGCTACGTGCGAGGAATCCGGATGGGTGGGAACGATCGGGATGGTCCACAGCCATCCCAACGCGAAGTCCTGCTGGTACTATTTCCCGGGAACCCAGGTGACCACCTCGGACTACCAGTCGTTCGTGCGCCAGCCCTACCCGGTGGACGCGATCATGTGTGGCGACACCCTGGTATGGATCGGCCGTGACTATCAGGAGCGGCGGATACCCTTCCAGGCTCAATCGAATGAAGCTGCGGCCCCGCCCGCGCCCAAGCAGCCGAGCCGGGGGAATCAGGTCGCGGCGGGGGCCCCCAACTAGCGATTGGCCAGCTTCCGCTCCTCGGGGCATCGGGATATGTTGTCCAACCAACGTCGCCCTTTGCCCCGAGAGCCGCATGGATCGCGCAGCGCCCGCCGAGGACACCCCCACCAATCCCGACCGCGCGCCTGACGACGCTCCAACGCTCGCGCGGCGGCGCTTTCTCTCTCGAATTTCGATTGCATTGTCCACCCTGGCGGCGGCCGTCGTGGGCGTGCCGGTCATCGGCTTTCTGCTCTCGCCGCTCACCCGCAAGCCGCCCCGTGCGTGGCGCATCGTGGGGGCGGTGGCCCAGTTCAAAGTGGGGGACACCGTCAGCGTCAGCTTCGACGATGCGTCCCCGCTTCCCTGGTCCGGGGTCACGGCTCGCACCGCTGCGTGGCTCCGTCGGGACGATGAGTCGAGCTTTACCGCCTTCTCGGTAAACTGCACCCATCTGGGATGCCCGGTGCGCTGGTTCGCGGCTCCCAAGCTGTTTCTCTGCCCGTGCCACGGCGGGGTCTACAACGCCGACGGCAGCGTCGCGGCGGGTCCCCCTCCCAAGCCTCTCGGTCGCTATCCGGTTCGAGTACGCAGCGGACAAGTGGAGATTCTCACCAGCCCTATCCCGTTCGCATGAGGGCGGCGTGATCAGCGGATTTCTTGCCTGGCTGGACGACCGCAGCGGCCTGGTGACCTGGGCGCGCCATGTGCTCGAGCATCCGGTGCCGAAACGGATCGGATGGTGGTACGTCTTCGGCAGCGCCACCTTCATCGCGTTCATGCTGCAGGTGGTGACCGGCATCGCGCTCGCCACGGCATACGTCCCCTCCAGCGGGGACGCGTACGAGAGCCTCCGCTTCATCTCCGAGCAGGCGTTGATGGGCCGCTTCCTCCGGGGGCTGCACTACTTCGGCGCGTCGGCGATGGTGCTGCTGGTTGGAATCCACGTGGCCCGGGTGTACGTGATGGGGGCGTACAAGTTCCCCCGCGAGCTCAACTGGCTCAGCGGCGCGCTGCTCCTGCTGCTCACGCTGGCGCTGGCCTTCACCGGACAGCTGCTGCGGTGGGATCAGACCGCGGTCTGGTCGGTCATCGTCGCGGCCGCCCAGGCCGGACGGATGCCCGTGATCGGCCAGGGCCTGGCTCACTTCGTTCTGGCAGGTGACACGGTCGGCGGGACCACGTTGAGTCGCTTTTTTGCCTTCCATGTCTTCTTCATCCCGGCCCTGGTGTTCCTGCTGATCGGCCTGCACCTCTGGCTGGTGCTCAAGCACGGGATCTCGGAGCCCCCGCAGCTGGGCGAGCCGGTGGATAAGGCGACCTACCGGGCCCGCTACGCGGAGATGCTCCGCCGCGAAGGCGTGCCCTTCTGGCCCGATGCCGCGTGGCGCGACGTGGTGTTCGGCGCCGGGGTCGTGTCCCTGGTGGCGCTCCTCGCGGTCATCGTTGGCCCGCCGGCGCTGGGGAAGCCGCCGGATCCCACCATTCTCCAGGCCTATCCGCGGCCCGACTGGTATTTCCTCTGGTACTTCGCCATCCTCGCGCTCACGCCCAGTCACCTGGAAACGATGGTGATCATCGTGGCGCCGCTGGTCTTCGGCGCCATCCTCCTGCTGGTCCCGGTCTTCAACACCGGCGAGCGGAGCGTGAAGCGGCGGCCCTGGGCCGCCATGGTCGTGCTGCTCATCGTGACCGTCATCGGCACGTTCTGGGTCGCGGGAGAGCGGGCCCCCTGGTCGCCCGATTTCGAGGCCAAGCCGCTCGCGGCCGGCACGGTGCGGGACACCAGCGCCGCGGTGGTCAACGGCGCGCGGCTCTTTCACGAGAAGGGCTGCGAGTTCTGCCACGCGATCGGGGGCCAGGGCGGCCAGCGGGGTCCCGACCTCACGCTGGTCGCGACCCGGATGTCGCCGCTCGAGATGGTGGGGCGGATCACCAACGGCGGGCCCAACATGCCGGGGTACGTCTCGAGCCTGACGCAGGAGGAGCTGAACGCGATCGTCGCGTTCCTCGCAACCCGCAAATAACGGCAATTGCAAACAACTGCAAACTACAACTGCGAACCACGGAAGCACGGAAGCACAGAGAAAAGTTTGATGTTGTTCTCCGTGGTTCCGTGGTTTGCAGTTGTGGTTCGCTGTTAACGGAACAGAATAGAGATCGTGTAGATCACCAGCCCCGCGAGCCCGCCCACCAGCGTCCCGTTGAGCCGGATGAACTGGAGATCCCGCCCCACCGCCAGCTCGATGCGCTGGGCCGCGACGTCGGGGTCCCAGCGGCGCACGGTCTGCGCGATCAGGTCGCCCACCTCGTGGCGATGCTGCTCGACCAGCGATGCGATGAAATTGGTCACGAAGTCGTCCAGCTCGGCCCGGCGGGCCTCGTTCTCCAGCAACGACTGGCCCAGGGTGCTGATCCCGCGCGCCAGCGGCTGGACCGCGGCGCCGTCGCCCTCGGTGGAAAAGCGGGCCGCGGCCCGCCGCGCCCGGTCCCATAGTGACGCCGCAAACTCCTCCACTATCGGGTGGCCCAGCAAGTCCTCCTTCAGCTCCTCGGTCCGGGCGATCACCTTCGGCGAGTGCTGCAGTCGGTCCACGAAGTCCCGGAACGCCACATCGAACTTGAGCCGGAGGGGATGCGCGCGGTCGGCCGCGACGTCCTGAATCAGCGCGTGGGCCGCGGCCAGGATCCGCTGATGCAGCGCGTCGTCGATCACGCCGGGCACCCACCACGGGCTCTCTTCCCTGATCTTGCGGCGCAGATCGTCGCGATTGGTGTCGAGGGCGTCTCTGACCAGCCGCAACGCCTCATCCAACAGCGCCTGGTGCCGGTCGTCGGTTGCCACCGCCGACAGCAGGTTGCCGAGCACCGGAGCAAGCCGCATTGCCTGGAGCCGGGCGAGCGCGCTCTCCCGGATGAGCTCGCGGGCGTCCGCTTCGGGAAGGGTCTGGACGGCCTGCGCCACTCCGGCCGCGAGGTGGTGAGCAAGACGGGTGCTGTTCTCCGGGTCGCTCACCCAACGGGCGACCCGCTCAGCCAGCTGCATGGAGCGCAGCTTGGCCGTCAGCACATCGTGCGAGAGAAAATGGTTCTGGACGAAGGTGGCGAGGACCTGCCCGATGCGGTCCTTCTGGGTCTGGATGATGGCGGTGTGCGGGATCGGCAGCCCCAGCGGCTTCCGGAACAACGCAGTGACGGCAAACCAATCGGCCAGACCCCCGACCAGGGAGGCCTCCGCGGTGGCTCGAACGAAGCCGAGCCAGGGATAGGCCGGTTCCAGGATCCGGGCGACGACGAAGATCACCAGCGCCACGCCGAGCAATCCGGTCGCGGCCCGCTTCATCACCTTGAGCTCGGCCCGCCGGGTCGCGTCGTCCCGGGGTAGCAGCGAAGCGCCCGGTGGCGCCGGTTGCCGGCCGGCGACCGGTCCTGCGAGGCTGGTCATGGGCTTGGCCGCAGCAGTGTTCCTCACCCTCAAATCCTAGCGGGTGGCACTCCTCCAGGCGACGGGGCACCGGTTGCGAGCAGGAACGCGGTCCGGGCACCTGCTGCCGTTGTCACTGAGCCTGCGCGCCGGGAATCACAGCGCCCATGGGCGGGTGGCCGCGAATCTACCTGCCGGTGCTATTCAACGGAGTGATCCATCGCGAACCAGGCGAGGGCGGTCGCGCACGCGGCCATGGTCACCTTGATGGT